>SIHH01000092.1 GCA_004299065.1 Phormidium sp. SL48-SHIP
TCAATATAACCACGTCAAAATCATGTCTTTTGCAGCTACCCGTAAACTCTGCGTTGCCTTTTCTCTGGCAATGTTGCTTTTTGTCGGGGGATGTCGCGGCCCTGAAGCCGATGTTCCGCCGCCACCTCCCGCCGAACAAGTCCAACCGGCTGATGGCCAGGGGGCGGTCTCCTCTGAATCCATCCCTGGAAGCGCCTTTAACCGCTTCTTTCCCCCAGCAAGTGGCGAGTATGAGCGCGTCTATACTCAGGAGAAGGATGGGTTTGCTGAAGCTAAACTCAAACGTAATGGTGAGGATGTGGCCATGCTGGCCATCTCCGATACAACCAATGTTCCTGCGGCGGCTGAACGACTACGCAATAGCAGCGATCGCATTAGTGGCTATCCAGCGGCGACTCTGGGAACCAGCCAGACTTCGATTTTGGTCGGCGATCGCTTCCAAGTCAAGGTCATTTCTCGTAGTCCTGATTTTACCGAGAGCGATCGCGAGGCCTGGTTAAAGCAATTTGACTTACAGGGCCTGTCCCGATTGTAAACCCATCACTGTGACATCATGAGTAAATCCATTCAAAAACGAGTTGACGATCTCCCCACTCGCAACCTGACTATCTTCAGCCTCAATGCTCTAGATAAGATTGTTCCCGGCAAATGGGAGAATCTAGTGGGATGGGACAACACCATCAAAACCATCAGCCAAGAAAGCGATCCCGCTATTTTGGATCTCGTCAGTCGCCGGGCGATCGCCCTCTATGACGACAAATCCCAAGGCTACCAAACCGCGCTCTGGCTCTACGATACCATCGACAGCACCGGCAGCGCCCTGGGAACCGCTGCTCTGGGGAACAAAATTGGCGAGAAAATTCCCCTCCTGGGATTTCTCAATAAACTCACCCCCAAGGCGGAGAAAGCCCAAACCATTGATTTATCCCTGAAATTAGTGGTGGAAGTGGTGGCCTTTTGTAAAATCAATGGTATTCCGGGGGATAGTTTGGGGGATTTTGTGCGATCGCTCTCCGACTATGGCGGTGAATCCCTGATGCGGATGTCGGCGTTAGTCTGTTTCGATGGCTTGATTCCCTTAGGCCCCAATTTCATTCAAACCGTCAGCGGTCGCCTCAGCGATCTCAGTCCCAAAGAACTCGAAAAAAATTCTCAGTATAAAAACATTGAGCAAGAAATTCCCGGCGACAGCAGTGATGGTAAACTCAGTTTTATTGGCGAAAGCTTTGATTCTGTCAAAGGCTGGATGGGTGATTTCGTGAGTTCTAATGATCTAACCCCGCAAAAGGTCAGTCATGGCTTGCAGGGATTCATTGACTTCAGTGAAGATCGCCTCGATTATCTCGCGGCTTTCCTCGATATGAGTACCGACTACTACCGCCATACGGGAGTGCAAACCCTGGCCCGTCGTCTCATTGAACGGTCTTTAGCTGAGATTTAATCTCAACGCTGCTAAAATTAGCTCTTGGGTGGGATGTTTCGCATCTCACCCTGTTGACTTCCATTTATTTTAAAACAGCCATGATTCTGACAACATTGGAAGGAGTCCCCGGAAAAGAAATCCTGGAACATTATGGAATTGTTCAGGGAAGTACCGTTCGTGCTAAAAATGTCGGGCGTGATATTGGGGCGAGTTTCAAAAACTTGGTGGGTGGGGAGTTAAAAGGCTACACCGATCTCCTCAATGAAGCCCGTCAAGAGGCAATGGATCGCATGGTGTTACAAGCCAAACAACTGAATGCTAATGCGATTGTCAACATTCGCTTTTCCACGTCTTCAGTGGCTCAAGGAGCGGCTGAAATTTTTGCCTATGGTACAGCGGTTCTAGTTCGTTAAGGTTAGCCCCAGGGTATTATGGAAGAACTGATTATTTTTGTCGTCTTGCTGAGTGTCGGCTACTTTTTTGGTGTTTTGGCGGAAAAGAAGCATTACAAAGACATTCAAAAGCGAGAACAGGAAACCTTATCATTGGCCATTTCCTCCTTTGGAGCGAAACAACCCCTTCCCCAAGCCTCAGAATCTCAACTCTTTGTTGGGGAAGTTGTCATCGCCTCGGACTATTTTAAAACCTTTGTTATGGCCTTGCGAAATCTCTGGGGAGGGCGAGTGCTGAGCTATGAAAGCCTCTTAGATCGAGGTCGTCGGGAAGCCTTGTTACGAGTTAAAGAACAGGCGATCGCCTGGGGAGCGACAGAAGTTCTCAATATCCGCTATGAAACCAGTACCATTGGCGGTAAACAACAGGGGGGAATCGGTGCGATCGAAATTATTGCCTATGGAACAGCGATTCGTTAGATTGGGGGTGTATCGGACTTCACTTAATAGTTAAAGATGGGATTTAAACCGAAAGCCATCACCGAAGAGGTTAATGTTTCTAAAGTCAATCCTTTGATTGATTTTGCCTATTTGCTTGGCGTAATTATTAGCCTCACTCTCGTCATTTATTTCATCTTAGGCTTAGCCGTCGATTGGGTTGTCCCCCAACTGAGTCCCCAACAAGATGTTCGTATCGGAGAAATTTTAGCACCAGCCGTTGCACCTCAACTCGGTGGCGAGCTAATTCAAGACGATACTCGACAGGCCTATCTCTCGGAGTTACTAGAGGAGTTACGTCATCCAGGAGACTTAGCAGACATCCCATTGACGCTCAATCTCGTCGAGACGGAACTCGTCAATGCAGCGGCTTTAGCCGGGGGACAATTGTTTGTGACAACGGCGTTTTTAGAACAAGTTGAATCTGAAAATGAGTTGGCCTTTGTTCTTAGCCATGAGTTGGGTCATTTGTCGGCGCGAGATGGCTTAAAAAGTTTAGGACGGGGAATTTTTGTACTCCTCGGAAGCATGGTTTTGAATCTCGGCCATCAAGGGAGTGGCACGGATGTGATTGGCTATACACTCAATCTCAATCGTCTCAATTATAGCCGCGCTCAGGAATATCGCGCCGATGAATATGGCTTAGAATCGGTGGTTCGCCATTACGGTCATGGAGACAACAGTTTGGACTTTTTCATCCGTTTGGCAGCCAGGAAGGAGGCATTTCCAGAAGGAGTGATCCGAGCTTCTGAGTATTTCCAAACCCACCCCCTCACTGAAAAGCGCATTGAACATCTCAAGGCGATCGCCGCCGAACAAGGATGGTCTATGACGGGAGAGATAACCCCAGTTCCCCCTGACTTAGCCTGTGCCAACTTTGCCTGTGATGAAAACCCCTCAGACTCGTGACGAACTGAGGGGCCATCTGAGGGGCCATTTAAATCAACGTTTAAAGCGCTAGCAATTAAACCGTTGCCATTTCTGGGGAGGGAGCCTTGCTGTTGCGGATGCCTTCGATCGCTTCAGCGTAATCGGGGGCTTTGAACACCGCCGAACCGGCCACAATGGCGTTAGCGCCCGCATCTAGCACTTGCCAAGCGTTGGCGGGTTTGAGGCCACCATCGACTTCAATCCAGGGATCGAGGCCGCGATCGTTACACATTTGACGCAGTTTACGGATTTTGGGGACGACTCCCGGAATGAAGCTTTGGCCGCCGAAACCGGGGTTGACGCTCATGATCAGCACCAAGTCGCACAATTCCAGGACATACTCGATGAGTTCGAGCGGTGTACCGGGATTCAACACCACGCCGGCTTGCTTGCCGAGTTCGCGAATTTGGCCGAGAGTGCGGTGCAAGTGGGGCGAGGCGTTATGCTCAGCATGGACCGAGATAATGTCGGCGCCAGCTTTGGCGAAGTCTTCGACATATTTCTCGGGTTCGACGATCATCAAGTGAACGTCCAGAGGCTTCTTCGTCACTGGACGCAGGGCATCGACGATTAACGGACCAATGGTAATGTTGGGGACGAAGCGACCGTCCATCACATCCACGTGAATCCAGTCCGCACCGGCTTCGTCAACGGCTTTGACCTGTTCACCCAGACGACTAAAATCGGCTGATAAGATTGAAGGAGCAATAACTGTAGATTTTTCAGAGTTTAATGTTGCCATGTGGCAAGTTCCTCGATTTTGTGTGTTGCGTTTGATACAGAATTTAATTAAAGTTTAACAAAAAACGTGGGCATAATCCCCAACAATTTTTGGCGATCGCCAAAAATTTAAGATTGAGCAAGCAGATTTCCCGATTTGTATTAGGAGCAGAGCCTTGGCTGATCGTATTCGTATCAGACGTATTTTGACCCGATTCACCCTAGGAATGACTCTGGGAATGGCCCTGGCGATCGCCCTAGGTTGGTCCGCCCCCATTCAGGCCACATCCTCGACCGGAGAGGGCGGCATTCAAGCCCAGCGGCTCCATGAAGCCCCCCATAACCTGCTAGGGCGCAAAATTGCCATTGGACAGGTTGAAATCGGTCGTCCCGGTCAATTTGGCATCGATAAAGGCGTTCCCCCAGACGACGAGCACGCCCCGGAACCGGCTGGGGTCTTCCTGCGCGATCGCCCCGCCGTCTCTGGAAGCCATGTGGATGCTCACGCTCACGGCGTGGCCAGTGTCATGGTCAGCAATCATAAACGACGACGGGGCGTGGCTCCCGAAGCCCGGCTCTACTCCAGCGCCACCTCCCCCGATCGCGGCGGGAATCGTCAAGGCCAACATTGTCTAGCCACCCAGCACGTCGCCGAGCAAAACAGTAATGACGTGCGAGCCGTGAACTTCAGTTTTGGAGAACCTCTCTGGCTCGATCCTCGCTCTGACGCGGTTCTCGATGGTAAGGCCTTACTGACGCTCTGTATTGACTGGTCCGCCAGCCACCACAATACCCTCTATGTCATCGCCGGAAACCAAGGACAAGGGGGCATTCCCATCCCCACAGACAACTACAATGGCATTAACGTCGGCTCCAGTCAGGCGCACAGTGGCATTTACGACCAAGTGGATGTATCGAGTTTAGGCAATGTCTTTGATGGGGTGTTCGATCGCTATGTGGGCCTCGAAACCAACATCGATGGGCGACTGTTGGTGAGTTTGTTGGCCCCCGGCCGGGATGTGGATCTGCTCAGTCAAGACGGAGAGGTGTTTCCCAGTACTGGAACCAGTTTTGCCTCGCCTCATGTGGTGGGAACGGTGGCTCTGTTACAAGAATATGGCGATCGCCAGCTACAGGACAATGCCCCCCATTGGAGCCTCGACGCTCGACAACATCAAGTCATGAAAGCGGTCATCCTCAACGCGGCTGATAAAATTCAGGATGTCGGCGATGGACGACTTCAGGGAATGACCCGCACCGTCGGCGACAAACAAGGCGGAAACTGGCTCACCTCCGACGCCTACCGCAATCCTCGGGTTCCTGTGCATCGGGATATGGGAACCGGCCATCTCAACGCTTACCGGGCCTATGAGCAGTTTCGTCCGGGACAGTGGAAAGCCAGCGAGCCAGTTCCGGCCATCGGTTGGGACTTTGATCGCATCAGCGTCAATCCGGGTCAAACTTCGCGCCCAAACACGGTTCAAGACTACATCATTGACTCGCCTCTGATGGCCAACAGCTATGTTAGCGCCACTCTCACCTGGGACCGTCAGGTTGACCTCGATGATGGTAATGGTGACGGTCGCTACGATATAAACGAGGGGTTTCGCGATCGCGGCTTAAATGACTTGAACCTTTATCTCATGGCCGCTGACTCTGACGACATCAACGAGGCGATTGCGGCTTCAACCAGCGACGTGGATAGTCTCGAACATCTCTTCGCCGCCGTCCCCCGTCAGGGACGCTACAAACTGCGCGTGGTGTACAACCGTCAAGTCAATGAGCCAAACCAAGACTATGCGATCGCCTGGTGGACGGTTCCCGACGCCTAACCCCATCCCTCCTGTTCTTTGGGTCTCCTGATTATGAAATCTGTCTCGTTTTACTTCACCCTCGTTCCTGTCTTTGGCTTCTTCCCGGCCTGGTGGCGACTCTATCGTCAGCAGGGATCAGCTCAAGAGTTGGCCATTAGCCGCTTAGCGATAACCCTGGCGTTCCTGTGGCTTTCAGGTTACATTTTGTTTGGCACTGCCGCTCAAACCACAGAACTTGGCTCCATACCGGTTCTCATTGGCGGTAGTCTCTGGACAACCACCTATTTTTTGATGTGTTTTGGGCTAATGGTGCGCTTGTCTCAGGGAAAATCCTTATGGTTACCAGGAATTGGCAACCTCAGCGATCGCCTCCCCTAATTCAGTCCCACAGCATCGATCACCCGTTCATCGCCCGAAACCATCGCGACTCGTCCAATCTATGTGTGTGTGAGGAATTCCGTGTCAGCACAGAATCATCAAGAGCGAATGTCCCCGTCCCCCTCGAACCCCCCTAAACCCCAGGGGAAACTGAAAGGTTCGGGGTTCGGCTGGCTTTGGTTAGGCTTGGGACTCAGTGGCGTCGCTATGCTTTCGGCAACAGCCGGGGCCTTGCTCGCCGTCTCCCTATCGAGTACGCCGTTGATGCAAACCCGGATTCGTCCCGAAGATCGCGGCATCTTCAGCGATGAGGATTTAGCCATCTCCAATATGCGGATTCCGGAACTTACCCGTCCGGTTAACATTCTCATCCTCGGTACCAAAGTCCTCAGTTCTGATATGGGGGGATCTCTGAGGCCCTCGGGACATGATCCCCTCGTCAACTCCCTCGACGGACTTTCCGACAGCATGATGCTGGCTCGCTTTGAACCCCAAGAGCAGAATTTAACGCTACTGTCGATTCCTCGGGATACCCTAACTTGGATTGACGGTTATGGAGACCAAAAAATTAACGAAGCCAATCGGGATGGGGGACCGGCGTTAAGCGCTCGAACCGTGAGTGATCTCCTCGGCGGTGTTGGCATCGATCGCTATCTCCGGGTCAATATCCAAGGGGTGGAAAAGCTCATTGATGTGTTGGGGGGAGTGCGGGTTAATGTTCCCCAGGATATGCAATATACCGATAACACCCAACATCTTTACATTGATCTCAAAGCCGGGGAACAACGGTTAACGGGGAATGAGGCGTTACAATTTTTGACGTTTCGCCATGATGGGATGGGCGATATTGGGCGTATTCAACGGCAGCAAATCCTGATGCGAGCCTTGATTGAGCAGGCGTTGAGTCCTCGCACGTTGGTCCGTCTGCCTCGCATTTTATCGACGATTCAGGATTATGTGGATACCAATCTCAGTGTCGAGGAGTTGGTGGCCCTGCTCAATTTTGCGAGTCAAACGAGCCGCGAGAATGCCCAGATGCTATTGCTTCCGGGAGACTTTCGTAACCCGGAGACGCCGACGGAGTTGAGTTATTGGATTCCCAATTATGCTCAAATTGATCATATGGTGGCGGAGCATTTTGGGCGATCGTCTGAACCGACTCAGGCCTGGCGTGCTGATCCGCGCTATTTACGGATTGCCATTCAAGATAGTACCGAAGAGCCGGAGGCGGTGGATGCTCTGATTGATAAACTGTGGGATGCTGGGTATCGTAATGTCTATCTGGCTCAGGATTGGCAACAACCTCTACGGGAAACGCGGATTATTGCCCAAGGGGGCGATCGTGATAGTGCCTTAGACGTCAATCGTTCTCTAGGTTTGGGGGAAGTCCGCGTTGAGAGTACGGGGGTTCTCCATTCGGATATTACCATCCAGCTCGGGCGCGATTGGCTCGAACAGCAAGGTGCTTATCTACGCTCGGATTTGTGGTAGAGCGGCGTTTAGGTTCAAGCAGCGATTTAAGTCCGGTTAAATCGCTGTTAGGTGCAGGTTTCACTATCAACTAACTGTCAACTCTCGATTGCTCTCAGTATGCTCCTATCGATGAGGAAAAACCGATGACCGATGGAATTTATATCGTTGCCAATGATAAGGTGATTGAGCAGACGATCGCTTTCTTAAAGAGTCTGCGCCATTACGATCAAGAGACTCCCATTATTCTAATTCCTTTTGATGCTAACTATGAGCGCGTCTTAGAGGTGGCTCAGCCGTTTGGGGTTGAACGCTTTGAGGATTTGCAGTTTGTTGATGAGTTATGCCTCAAATTACACGAAATTTTTGGTCGTAGCTTTTTTAATACCCCGAACAAACAGCGTAAGCAAGCTTGTTGGTTTGGCCCGTTTGAGAATTTTTTATATATTGATGTTGATATTGTTGTTTTTGAAAAGATTTTTGACAATCTCAGCTATCTTGACAATCACGACTTTTTGTGCTGCGACTATCAATATACCAATGGTATCTCGAATGTGTTTACCCCTAAAGTTTTAGAGGATGGGGTGTTTACAGAAGCAGATTTACAAGATGTCTTTAATAGTGGTTGGTGGGCGTCTAAAAAAGGGTTATTTTCCCTAGAAGACCTTTACGAGACGTTTGCTGATTGTGCGAAGCATCCCGATTACTTCGATTTTTCTCAAAAAACAACGGATCAGCCAATTTTTAACTATCTCGTCCTGAAACGGATTCAGCGACGTTTCAACTTGGTTCGTCGTCCTGAAAAAGCCGCCGGAAGTTGGGCTAGAAGTCCTCATTTCTATCGGGAGGGCGATCGCCTCATCGACTCGAAAACCGGACAACCCTTGCAATATCTCCATTGGGCCGGAGTACGGATTGAACCTGGCTGTCCCTATTGGGATATCTGGGAACATTATCGCTATCTGGGCGAAGAGGTTCCTGAACGGCCGGCGATCGCCCCTCCACCCCCCTCCATCCCCCGTCAGTGGCTCGATCGCCTCAAACAGTTTTCGAGGCGTCTACGCCCTTAATCCACTAGAGGGAGCCGTTTCCCCATCGCGGGGCCAGGCAAAAGGACGATTGCGATCGCCGGCCATCCGTTCAAACACCGCTAAATTTTCCGCCGAGAGTTCCCCCCGCCAACGCAGATCCAACTTAATCTCGAAATCAATCTTGTCATAATAGTCACCATGAGCCGTTTCGAGCGGTTGTCGAGCTTTTTGGCCTCGATACTTGGCAATCATCGAATTAGTGCCACGACTCCCGGCCACATGATGATGAGGATGTTTCCAATACTCAATCATATCCGGCGTAAACTCAAGACCAATGGCATCACAAACCTCTTTGAGTGTCCCCTCGGGATCTGAGGCCAACGCCTCATAATGAACCGTCAGTTTGCGATCGCTTGGATGGCGATCATAAAGCTGTTTTTTCTGCTCCAATTCATTTAACCAATGTTGCGTTAACCACTCAATGCCCCTATCTGGATAAATCCGCAAATAGGAATTGACCACCGCTCGTCCATCCCGAACCATATGAATCAAAAACGGCCGTAACCACTGCTGCTGAAACTCCCGCGCCGCTAAGCGTTGATTGAGCCAAGAAAAATACTTACTTGAGTCAATCAAAACATCCGCATCAATCTTCTCAAACAGGCGACTATAGGGATTGAGAATCGCATCATTGCCCAGCCAACCCCGCACCCAGCGTTCCAGCTTTAGGGGAATATGACGATGCAGCCGGTGTCCACTCATGCCTCGGGCTAAATCCTGTCGTTCCGTCTCCGTGAACTGTTCCTCCCAAAAGTGGCTATCCTCCAACATACAGAGCCGCTTCCCGCGTTTAACAAAGTCCGGTAACTTACTAATTTCTCCCAACGAGAACGCTCGTGGGTGACTCCCTAACATTAAATCCATCAACGTCGAGCCAGAACGACCAATCCCAATAATAAAAACAACCGATTTCTGCATAATTGAGCTTAACTCCTTCAATAATCCTTTTTCTGGGTTGACGTCACTAGACGAGCCTTGTCAGTCCAATGCCGTTCCATCCTATCAAACCCGATCTTGCTCAGACGTCGTCGCAGCCTGGATGTTGATCGCGATCGCACCCCAACATGATAGCGATCGCTGCGGGAACTGTTAACGATCGCGTGAGGTCATAGATCCTAATCATAGAAACCATCCTTATTTTTAGGCACACTAGATGTATACACCAGATGTCTGACCAATAAGGTCTCCATCTAACACCTGACGGCATCAACCTATCATCCAGGATGATCCGAATTCACCCAACCGAGGACCCCAACCATGCGTTCTGAATCGAGTTCCTATAGTTTCCACGATCGCGCCCTGACCCAAACCCTACATGGGACGCTGCTACGGTACTTCTGCGAGGCCTTTGACGGCCCAATCGGCCAACACCTCGCCGAGTGTCAATTCGGCTTTGCCCCGAGTCCCCTAGGAGAGCCAACCTTCTTCATCGTCGCCGGAAGCCATGATGACATAGAATATCTCAGCCGTAACATCGATGGCCTGCTCGACAAAGCCGCCGACATCATGCCCGGTATTCGCAAACTGGCCTTATGTTGCCAACCCGCCAACCCCCAACCGAGGTCGAACCCTGGCATTCTCTGTGGCCGTGTCTTTTCGGTTCCCCAAATTCCCCTCGAAGGCGATGATTCAGAGAACGTCTAACAGAGAACCTCTCACACAGAACTCCTACCCATGACGTTTTTGATGCCATTGCCAGGCGTGACGAACAATATCGCCTAAGTCCCGATACTCAGGAATCCAGCCCAAACCGTCACGAGCCTTCTGACTACTCCCGACCAAAATGGGAGAATCTCCAGCACGGCGATCGCCAATCTGAACGGGAATCTTGCGCCCCGTAATCGCATTCGCCACATCAATCACATCTTTGACCGAAAAGCCATTCCCATTGCCCAAATTAAAAGCCTGAGAGTCGCCCCCATCGAGTAAATACTCCAGCCCCAAAATATGAGCCTGTGCCAAATCGCAGACATGGATATAGTCGCGCACACAGGTTCCGTCGGGAGTATCGTAGTCCGTCCCAAAAACGGCGATCGACTCGCGCCGTCCTAACGCCGCCTGAAGCACCAAGGGGATCAGGTGCGTTTCTGGATGATGATCTTCCCCCAGTCGCCCCTGAGGATCAGCACCAGCGGCATTAAAATAGCGGAAACAGACCGATTTCAGACCATAGGCCCTGTCAAAGTCAGCCAAAACTTGTTCCACCATCAACTTCGTAAAGCCATAGGGGTTGATGGGAGCCTGGGGATGGTCTTCCGTTAAGGGCATAAACTGAGGAATCCCATAGGTGGCACAGGTCGAGGAGAAGACAAAACGTTGGACTCCCGCCGCCTGCATCGCCTCTAGGAGCGTTAAAGTTCCCACCACATTGTTGTGATAATACTTAGCTGGGTCTGTGACGGACTCTCCCACGAAGATATAAGCGGCAAAGTGCATCACAGCAGCAATGTCATGACGAGCAAAGAGGTCATCGAGGAGGGGGCGATCGCAGGTATCCCCGAGAATGAACTCGACCCCCAAAACCTCGTCAACTAAATCCCGGTGGCCATACACCAGGTTATCGAGGATGACAACCGAATAGCCGGCGGCTTTGAGAGCCAGAACCGCATGGGAGCCAATATATCCGGCTCCGCCCGTGACGAGAATGGTCGGTTTACTTGAAGACACGGCAAGTTTCTCCGAGAATCTGTAATACTCCCTCCAGATTGACATACTCCCGTAGCGAATCGCGATCGCCATTCGCGGCGGGAGGAGATCAATCACGGCTGACGGGTTCCGATGCACTCATCAACACCTCACCATTCAGCATTCGCGCCGCCGCATCGAGTAGCACTTCTTCCAAATAGGGTTTCGTGAAATAGCCTCGCGCCCCGAGATCGGCCGCCTTGCGTTTCATTTTCTCCGCCGTTCGTGACGTCAACATAGCAATCGGCAGATCGGAGAGATACTCATCATGGTACATCCTCTCTAACAATTCCATGCCGTTCATACGAGGCATTTCCATATCGCAGAACACCAGTTCACAGGGTAAGCCCGATCGCAGTTTCTCCCAGGCTTCCTGTCCATCCCGCGCCTGTTCGACTCGATACCCCGACTTCTTGAAGGTCATCGATAATAACTCGCGCACCGTGATCGAGTCGTCCACAATCAACACCAGAGGTTCGGCTTTCTCCGCCTCGACAGCGCCCGTCTCCTGGGCCGCCAACTCTTCGGCGTTCCAGAGGAGACTACTCGAGTCATGGCGAACTCGGCCCATCGACAGATCAATTAACTCCAAAACATCGGCGATGGGAACAATACGTCCATCCCCCATCACCGTCGCCCCAGTAATCCCGGTGGGTTTGGGGATGGGGCCTTCGAGTTGTTTGATGACGATTTCTTGTTCGCCCACAATTTGGTCAACGGAAATGGCCAGATAACTGCCGGCCGATCGCAGAATGACGACGGAAATGGTGTCATCTTCCATATTGGCCCCGTACATCTGCGATCGCCGCGAGGTGCGATTATAGGTAAACAACTCCCGTAGCGGTTGATAGGGAACCTGGCGATCGCGCCATTGCACGAAGGCCCGGCCATCGGATTCGCTAACAATGCGATCCATCGGTAGGTTATCCAACACTTCGCCAACCCCATCCATCGGGAAGGCAATGGGGGCGCGATCGCTAATACAACACAGGGCCTTAGAAATACTCAGGGTTAACGGTAGCCGAATGGTAAAGGTTGTCCCTTTACCGAGGGTTGAATCGGTACTGACAACCCCGCGAATTTCGTTGAGTTTGGTATTGACCACATCCATACCTACACCCCGTCCCGCTAGGTCATCGGCTTTATCGCGGGTACTAAATCCAGGTAACAGCAACAGATCGTAAATATCTAATCTGCTCATGGACTGAGCCTGAGCGGCGGTAATGAGTCCTTTTTGAATCGCCTTATTTTTAACTTTTTCGGTGTCAATCCCCGCCCCATCATCGGCAATGGAAATAATCGTTTGGTTCCCTTGATGGAAGGTGCTGATGGTGATTTGACCCGTCGGCGGTTTGCCCTTGGCTTGCCGTTCTTCGGGCGTTTCAATTCCGTGGGCTATAGCATTATTGACCAAATGTGTCAAGGGGTCAGTCAAATGTTCCAGAATCATCCGGTCAATCAAGGTGTCTCGACCATCGACCTGTAAATCCACCTGCTTCCCGAACTTGAGGGCATTATCGCGGACCCCTCGCGGTAGGCGATCGGCAGCATTGGAAAAGGGAACCATGCGCGATCGCGTCAGGCCCTCTTGCAGTTGCGTCGTAATCTGCCGCAACTGGCGAGTCACTTGGTCATTCTCATCCACCAAGAACTCAATATCTGACGCCGACTCCCGGACCCTGACAATCAGCTCAATAATATCTTGAGCCTGTTCATGGAAGGCCGTAAAGCGATCCATTTCCAAGGCATCATACTCCCCATCTTCATGCTGATTCTGGGACTGAACCTGTCCTTGGGTCACTAAACCCGGATCACTCGAATTTCGCGCCCGCGACTCCGCCGCACTCAAGGACTTGCGGTGCTGACGACTGGCTAACAAGGCCATCTCCAGCAAGGTGCGTTCATAGAGATCCTGCATCCGTTGCCCCACTTCCGTCAGTTGACTCACTTGGTGCAACAAATTATCCAAAAACTGCCGTAACCGCTCCTGATCCTGTTCCAAGCTATTACGGTTCACCACCAATTCCCCAACCAAATTACTGAGATTATCCAGTTGTTTAATGGGAACCCGCATCGTCTGTTCAAACGCCGGGCGCGTGGTCCGTTTCGCTCGCGTTCCGCCCCCACTGGGACGACCGGTTGTGGGCGTGGTCGTCGGGGCGCTGCTGGCGGGTTGCGGGGGGTTTGTCGTCGTTCCAGCACGGCCGCTCCCATCGAGATCGAGGAGATCTTCTAGATCCTTAAACTCATCGGCGGCCCCATCCGCCTCCGTCGCGGCTTCCTGAGAATACCCCTGATCTAAATAGGCTGCCAATTGATCTAACCCATCCTCAGCCAAAAACGGCGGCTCAATCGCCAACAGCACTTGCAACTCAGGAAAATCGCGCTGGATCTCGGGGCCAATCTCGGGGCCAATCTCGGGGCCAATCTCGGGGCCAATCTGCGACGCCGTATCGATATCCATCGAAGCCGGAGGTGCCGCCTCGGCGTCCGTTGGTTCATCGGTCGAGTCCTCAGCTAAATCAGCTAAATCCTCATCGCCAAAGAAGTCCTCAAGGTCAACGTCAGTCTCCTCAGATGGCTCTATCTCCGCTCTGGCGTCCAGGTGAGCCGGGGTGGGAGTCCCTTCATCCCCCCTTTCGTCATAATTTTCGCCGAGTAAATCATCTAAGGAGAGTTCCTCAAACTGATCGTCTTCAGGGTTAACTCCCTCCCAGTCGTCGAGATCGACGCGGTCGAGATCAAGGCTCTCGTCAGGGGGGGCCGCTTCGGCACTGGCGTCATCGTCGAGGTCAAACTGTAACTCAAACTCAGAATC
>SIHH01000437.1 GCA_004299065.1 Phormidium sp. SL48-SHIP
ACTTCGTTTAAGTCGGTCTCAAGTTAAAAGAGGGGAAACCTACTCGTAACCCCTCTTTTGTATTTAATCTTGTTCTTCCTCGGGTTCCTCGTGAAAGCGCAGCATCACGAAATATTCGTCGGGTACGTCCATCGGATCACCGGGCACCAGACGCCCCTCGTGCCACAGCAGATCGTAGGTCCGCAGGGTGAGCGTCCCGGCATCGGCGTCATATTCCGGCGGGTCGATGGCGACGACCTTGTTGCCGTTGTGGTCCTCAGGCGTGCGGACCTGCCACCCCTCGCTCGCCAGCGGAGGCACCCCAGAGAGGACGTAGACGCCGGTCTCCGAGTGCGTGAGCGTGGCCCCGACGGGCTGGTTGGGCTCGCTGATGCTGTCCGTGTAGACCCGGACGATGGGTGAGGCTTCGAGAAGGAATCCCGAGCCGTCCACCGTGGTATTGCCCTCGTGCCAGAAACGCTTGAACGCCGACCAAGAGGTGCCGTCGTAGTACCGTGTGCCTGCGTCCCCCGTCGCCGCGCTGTGGTCAACGACCAACTGCACTTTGCGCGCACCATTGCCGCGCGCGAACGACCAGCCAGTAAACTGCCCCGAAAACGAATCATTGGCAGTGCCATCACCCCGGAAAATCCGCGTTGATTCAACGTCGTCCGGCTCCTCGGAGCCCTGATTATTGTGCAGGATGCCAGCCGCTCGGGTCGTCATCACCCGCCCGGATGTGTCGTCCAGAGGGTCGGATTGAACTTCGAGGTTGCCGGTGTGCCAGAACTCCTGCCACCCGGACCACCCCCCGGAATCCCGGTTTCGGAGGAACATCCTCATGTCGCCGGGGTCATCGGTCCCGCCGATCTGCCACATACGACTGGTGCTTCGCGCTGCGGTCAGGACGATGCCGGTGTCGTTGTCAAAGGTGTTGTCGAAAGTGCTGCCATGAGTCCAGAAACCGCTCACGTCTGCGTTGTTCATGTCGTCACCGCTGGGGGCATTCGAGTACCCCCCGAGGCCGAACGCCTCAACCGCCATGAGCCGCCCCGCCGTGGTGTCTGTGGAGGAGGATTGAGTCATCTCACCCCAAGTAATAGACTTGTTGTCCGATGCTGAGGCATCTGCAATAACGAACTCGTCTTCATCAGCTAGGTCACCGATGTTAATTTGGACAAGTTCAGAGATTTTTTGATCTGCCATGTTTAACCTTTCATAGTTTCAAGATAGAGCCTGTCGAGTCTTACTACCACATCGACTTCCCAAGAACTCAGACTATTACCCGTGAGCCTAGACCAAGACTCTATTTCTTGGAAAGATATGGAACTTGGTCCATTCATACCAGAAGACCTAGAGTTGCTAAGTTGTATAAAAAAGGACCAAAGGTTTTCGAGACCTTGCGGAAATTCTGGTGGTATCAAATCTTTTGGTTTTTTACCAGTGTTAGATTCAAGTAACTCTAGGTGCTCTCTTAGTGTTGTTCCATTTTGATCTGTTTTACTTAATTCAAAGGAATGTTTAGCGTATTCTTCAAGTTTACAGATCAGGGACTCGTAAAATCCACCGATTCATCAAGAGCCTCCTGAATCTTGTCTTTAACCCAGAACACTCCTTCGTAAATTTCATAAGCAAGGTCTCTCTTGAACTTGGGTTTTTTACCTTGCCAAGTAATATCCCAATCTATCGTAATCTTTACGTAAAGGTCAAGTTGGGCTTGATAAAGCTCTTCCGCCGTGAGGTAGTCCTTGCGGTTCTTCTGCATCTTCTTGATCCGAGAATTGGCTTGCTCGTGAACAACGGACTTGTATTCCTTGCTATAGGGTGCATAGACTTCAATGGTCATAGGGGTGCCATCGTCATTCTCAAGAGGAAGTTCTACGGTGATGGTATCGTTTTTGGGTGCAAATTGCTGAAGGTCAGCCATCGGGTTTCTCCTTTCGGGTTAATGCCGGGTTAGTTTAAGTGGAGAGGACCAAGACCCGACAACTCGACCCTCTCCGTCCCCTAGAGGGATTACTAACTACGGGTAATCGTCAAGTTACTACCCTCGTCTGAGTCATAGAGGGCAACAAAAC
>SIHH01000093.1 GCA_004299065.1 Phormidium sp. SL48-SHIP
TTGCCTCTTGCCTCTTGCCTTCTTCCCCCTCTTGCCAAACTTTGCGGCTTCGGCTATAATGGGAGTCTATGGGCGATTAGCACAGTGGTAGCGCACTTCCTTCACACGGAAGGGGTCACTGGTTCGAATCCAGTATCGCCCATTTATTTTTTTTTAACGAGAATAGAATCACGGGCGAGATCTAACTATCATGGGGTAAGAGTTTATTTTACCCTTGTTCAACTCAGTTTAGGAGTTCTGTATACCGATGACTCAAGCAACTCAAGCTCCGCAACGGGGTATTCAGATGACCGAAACGGCGCTCAAGCAGGTGATGGCGTTGCGTCAACAGCAGGGAGAAGACCTGTTTTTGCGGGTTGGCGTTCGTCAGGGCGGTTGTTCTGGAATGTCCTATACGATGGACTTTGAAGACGCGGGCAATGTCCGTGAAGAGGATGAAGTCTATGATTATGAGGGCTTTCAGGTGGTCTGCGATCGCAAGAGCCTCTTATATCTCTATGGCTTAGTGCTAGATTATAATACCGCTTTGATTGGGGGTGGTTTCACCTTCACGAACCCCAACGCCACTCAAACCTGTGGTTGTGGTAGCTCGTTCTCGGCGTAGTTTCCCGGAACTAGCGAGAAGATTCTCAATTTCCCGTATCTTAGGAAGGGGCGTTTTTTAGAAGACGTCCCTCTTTTTATGGCTGGAGATCCCGTCTTTGGCTGATCACCCCTATCTTGTTGGAGTCTCGTATCTTATGAATGCACCTGTCGAAACGGAATTTGAACAGGCCATCGCCCGCTATCAGAATGGTGAGTCGGTTGATGAGCTGATCCCTGTGTTTAAGGATATCTGCGATCGCGCCCCCAAGAATAGCGCCGCCTGGACTTGTCTGGCCTGGCTTTATCTGCTTGGCGATCGTCCGAAATCTGCCTATAAAGCCGCGAGTAAAGCCGTCAAACTCAGTCCCCAAGATCCTCAAGCCCAGGTTAACTTAGCCCTAGCGATGCTCGATACCGAGAAGAAGGGGGTTCGGGAGCATATCGATCGCGCTCTTGAGGTGATGGCCTATTCAGACGAGTTGCGGGAGGAACTTCAGCGCAACTGTCAAGATGGACTCACTCGTAAACCGGACTGGGAAAATCTCAAACGAGTCCAAAATTGGCTCTTTGCTTAGAAATTCCGCTCAATTGTAACGTTCTGTTAAGAAATTGAGGGGAAAACTGAGGGATGGTTGGATGAGTCTGATCTCGATATGGGGGGCGATCGCCTTTAATTTCACCCATCCCAGTTTCCCCTCTCAACTCGTGAAAGTCTTAGCTAGACTGGATTTCAGATTAATTTAGTTCCTGAGAATCTCTCGGAGATTGTAACAGGTGCTTCACAATTCCTTAGATTACTTTATAAAAAACTCAAAAAGATAGTGATAAGATTGTGTGAAGTCAGACATTAACTATTCCAATCACAACTTTATAAGGAGAAACATCACATGAGTAATACTAACAACAACGTTTCCATTAAGCCCGAAACCCGTAACCACCAAGGGTTCTTCGTCCGTGATGGACAATATCAGCTTATGGGCGTTGACGAGTCCGGCTGGGCACTCATCTGCTTCGATGACGTGAGCTGCCATTATGTTGATCCCGACAATCTCGAATCCGTCGAAGACCTGGTTGACTAGAACCGTTAAGGTCTAAGGTTCTGGATGTTCCGGACTCTGAAACAGAAAACTTTAGCTAAACATCTTTTCGGCAACACCTCCTCAGGTGTTGCCTTTTTCATGGGTGGGTTGCAGGATCTCCGATCTGCCTACTGGCGAGCCAAAACATCCTCTAAAGCGGGTTTGAGGGTTTCAAAGCGATAGTCAAACCCTGCCGCCAAGGTTTGCTTGGGTAACACCTGTTGACCATCCAAGACCACCATGGCACCTTCGCCTAAAAGTAACTCCAAGGCAAACTCAGGAACCGGTAGCCAGGACGGACGAGACATGACCTCACCTAAGACGTGGCAGAGGGTTTGCATCCGTACCGGGTTGGGGGCGGTAGCATTATAGACTCCAGACAAGTCTGGATTGGAGAGGGCCTCGCTGAGGAATCGCACCACATCCTGACGGTGAACCCAAGACACCCATTGTTTCCCACTCCCAATCGGCCCCCCGGCGAACAACTGAAATGGGGTTAACATTTTGCCGAGCGCTCCGCCATCGGGACCGAGAACAATGCCAAAGCGGGCAATCACTAAACGAGTTCCGGCGGCGGTGACCTCTTTGGCGGCGGCTTCCCAGGCTTGACAGACTTGGGCTAAATAATCGTCTCCTGGAGCGCTTGTTTCATCAAAGACTGCCGTTTCACTGGTTCCGTAATAGCCCACGGCTGAGGCGTTAACCAGCACTTGGGGCTTGTCTGGGGCGGCGGCGATCGCCTCGACGAGTTTTTCGGTGGTTTGCGTGCGACTTTCGAGGATTTCCTGTTTATATTCAGCCGTCCAGCGGTGATCAGCAATCGGCGCCCCCGCTAAATTGACCACCCCAGTACAGCCAGAAATGGACTCCTGCCAGGGACCAGACTGACGAGGTTCATAGGCAATCACCTCTACCGTTGGAAACGCTGAGGCGGGAAATTGTCGTTTCCCCTTTTGTTGATTGCGGGTTAACACCACTACCGAAGCCCCATCCTGAGTCAGCTGTCGTACCAACTGTTGCCCGACAAAACCCGTTCCGCCTGCGATCGCCACTTTCATCATTAAACCCTGAATTTGAGATTTCCCTATTCATACTATCAATGGGGGGATTTCCATGTAAGATTTGTGTAACAACCCGGCCCTTACACCGGAGCCAGCTTTCACTTTGGCATCTGCCATCTGTTCGCGCGTGGAAGAACGACTACAAAAACTCTTATCTCATTGGGGCATCGCCTCCCGACGCCGTGCCGAAGACCTGATTCGTCAAGGACGAGTCAGCCTGAACGGAACCACGGCCGAGTTGGGGGCGAAAGCTCATCCTGAACGCGATCGCATCCTCGTGGATGGTCGCGTAGTTAATCCTGAGCAAGAACCACAACGATGGTATATCCTCCTCAATAAACCAGCGGGTGTCGTCAGCACCTGTCGGGATACCCATGGACGACCCACGGTACTCAGTCTTCTGCCGCGACACTTGGCCCAAGGACAAGGACTACACCCAGTGGGTCGTCTGGATGTCGAGTCAACGGGAGCGCTGTTGCTGACCAATGATGGTCATCTGACCTATGCTTTAACACATCCTCGCTATCATGTACCCAAGACCTATCAGGTCTGGGTCCAAGGATCTCCGTCAGAAGCACGATTGCAACAATGGCGAGACGGGATCATCCTCAATGGACGCCGAACTCAACCGGCTCAGGTACAAGTGACGTTTCGAGAGGGCCAACGGCGAACTCAGCTTGAAGTGGTGTTAACTGAGGGTCGCAATCGCCAGATTCGTCGTATTGCTGAACAACTTGGGCATCGGGTTGAGACCTTGCACCGAAGGAAGATTGGCTCAGTACAATTGAACCCTAAATCCGAGAATCCCTTAGCCCCTGGGTGTTATCGCTGCTTGACCCCATCAGAAATTAATGCCTTACAGTCATGGCAAACGCAACTCACCCTAAAATCAGTAGGCGTGCGATCGAAGCTCAAGGAGCACAGCGGATGAAGTTCTCGCGGATTCAGTTCAAACGAAAACAGAAAAAGGAAACGCTCAGCCTGGTACAAATCCAAGCGCGGACCCTGGCGACGATGGGTGCCGAGTTGCGGGAACTTCGTCAGGAGCAGTCCTTGGCCATTGATACGATCGCCCGACAAACCCTGATTCCGGCTCGCCTACTACGAGCTATTGAAGACGGTGACCTGACGAGGCTTCCTGAACCGGTCTATGTTCAGGGATTTTTGCGACGTTTTGCCGATTATGTTGGCTTAGATGGCTCGACCTATGCTCGGGAATTTCCCACGGGGAACGAGTCAACTCCGAGCCAGTCGAGTTGGCGCGGTTCCTCGATTACACAACTGCGTCCGTTCCACCTGTATCTTCTTTATATTTTCCTGGTGATTGTCTCGGTTCGAGGACTGTCGGAATCGGTGAATTCGGATTCTCGCAGTCCCGATAGTTCCATCGCACCGTCGCAAACGGCTGATCATCTCGATGAGTTGACCCCTCGGCCGGCGTCTGGAGATGTCTCCCCCCCTGAAATCACCCCCTCAACGGTGACGGCTAATGCGAGTTCGTCAGATTCGGGTAATAATCCCTCTCAACAGGTACAAGTCGGGGTCACCCTCACGGATGAGTCCTGGATTCAGGTGGTCGCCGATGGCGAGACGACCTTTGAGGGGATGCTCAGTCAGGGAACTCATACCTGGAGCGCTAACCGTGAACTGACGGTGATTGCCGGGAATGCTGGAGGCGTGATGATCGCCGTTAATGGCGATGAGGCGCAACCGATGGGTGCACCGGGAAGTGTTGAGGAATTGACCGTTGTGGCGGATTCGCGCGCGGGAGCCGGTTCTGGAAATGCCCCAACATCGGCCAACTGATGGTAAGACGATGCTCTCGGATGGCCTTGTGGCATTCTAAACACTGTCTGCTTAAGGCGATCGCCAAGGGGTCTATGGCCTTAGATCAAATAATGGGCTACATTCGGCAACGATTGACTAAGGAGTTTCAAGGAGTTTCTATGAAATCATTAATTCGCTGGGGCGCTATGTTGGGACTCATGGGAGGGACGCTGTTTGGCGCGATGACCCCCCCTAATCCGGCATTCGCTTTGTCTGAAGATGAAATTGTGCAAAAGCTATCATCGGTTCCGGTTTTTGCGATTACGGATGCCGAGGGTTCGCCTCTGATTGCAAGTATTTCCAATCCTGAACGGGATGGTGAAATGACGGAGGTGGCCGGGGTGTTCATGAACCCTCAAGATGCCAATCGCTTTGTTGAACGCCTCACGCAAGAGCAGCCGGAAATGGCTGGAGAGGTTCAAGTTACGGTGATTTCCTTGGCCGAAATTTATCAGCTTGAACAGAGGAACCGAGATCAAAATACGCCGATTGAGTTTTCCTATGTTCCCACTCGTCAGGATATTGAATCGGCGGTTTCCGTGCTGCTCGATAGTGGTCGGGAAGGGGAACTTGTACAACAAAATGGAGAATATATCTATCCAGGAGTGCCTCTGTTTATGGCAACGGCTGGCCCGGAGCAGGGGTATATGACCATTGAGGTCAACGGAGAGCCGGTCATTCCTCTATTCTTTGGTCGGGATGATTTGGATAATGTTATCGCTCACTTCGAGGAACAACAGCCCGATTTTGCGTCAACGGTGGAAACGGATGTGGTTCAACTTGAGGGGGTCTTGGAAACGTTGCGAAATGAGGAAAATGAAACGGTAGGACAGTTGATGTTTGTTCCTGATAGTGATTCCTTGGAGTTTGTTGGGAACATGATGCGGGAGATGCAACAGCAGCAACAGCAGCAACAACCCCAACTTCAGCCGGGAAGCGGTGCGCCTCCACTTCCGGGGTCGAACTAGATCGATCTAGGGAGACGTACTAAGAAGATGTATGGGAGTGAGATCTCAAGGGGTGCATCCGAGTCGTAGAGGATCAGTGGCGGTAACGGTGTCGGAGTTACGGGCCTGGCGCAACCAGGCCCGTAGCGGTGCTTTGGCTCAGGAGATTGACCCGGCTGAGGTGGATTGGCTGTTATATGAGGGAGCTAGGTTAGATCGCCTCAAGTTCCGCTTGGGACAACCGGGCGATCGCCTCGAACTGAGTCGTTCTCTCGAAGACCTGAGCCAACTCTGGGCAAAACGTCTGCGCGATCGCACTCCCCTACAATATCTTCTCGGCTCAGTTCCCTGGCGCAATTTCAATCTCCTGGTTTCCCCAGCCGTCCTCATTCCGCGTCCAGAAACGGAAGCCATGATTGACATCGTTCTGGAGACCCAAGGGGCAGATAGCGCCGGAATTTGGGTCGATTTAGGCACGGGAAGCGGGGCGATCGCCCTTGGCCTCGCCCAAGCCCTTACCAAGGCTAAAATCTGTGCTGTAGACTGTAGTGCTGAGGCCCTAAATCTGGCCCGAACCAATGCTGAGCGTCATGGATTGGGCGATCGCATTCAATTCCATCAAGGCAGTTGGTTTGAACCTCTAGCCGCACAGCAAGGACACCTTGAAGGAATGCTATCTAATCCCCCCTATATCCCCAGTGGCGAGATTCCTCACCTGCAACCGGAAGTCAGCCGCCACGAACCCCACCTCGCCCTCGATGGCGGTGATGATGGCTTAACGGCTCTGCGTCATCTGGTTCAAACGGCTCCTGACTATCTGCAACCGGGAGGAGTCTGGCTCGTGGAAATCATGAGTGGTCAGTCCCCCGCCGTCTGTCAACTCTTGCAAGACAACGGTAACTATGAGACGCCTCATGTGATTCGAGATTTCGCCGGTCACGATCGCTTTGTCCGAACGCAGACAAAAAAACGTCACCAATAATCAATTAATGGTAATCAATTAATGGCGCAAGAGGGCGACCACAAGGGTACTACGTTGTTAGGATACTATGTTGTTTCTGTTCCGGTGTTCCCCCCTCTTGCCTTCTTAGTCTTTTGCCTTCTTGCTCTATGTTTTTCGCTTACAACGACATTGTTAATGCTGCCAAAGCTGGGTCTGTGGTGAGTTTCCCGACGGATACCGTTCCGGCCTTGGCCGTCGACCCTCAAAAAACGGAGGCGATTTATCACCTCAAACAACGTAGCCTCGATAAACCTTTGATTTTGATGGGAGCGAGTCCCGACGATCTTTGGGACTATGTTGAGGGAACCCCTGATGAACAGGCAATTTGGCAAGAGATGGTGAACCAGCATTGGCCCGGTGCGTTGACGCTAGTTTTGCCGGCCAGTGCCAAGGTTCCAGCGGGGATGAATCCTAGAGGTTCCGGGACCTTGGGGATTCGGGTTCCCGATTGTGCGATCGCCCAGAGACTATTATCCGTCACCGGCCCCCTCGCGACTACCAGTGCTAATCGCTCTGGAGAACCCCCTTTACGAGAGGCGGCGGCCATTGCGGCGGCTTTTCCCTCCCTGTGCGTATTAGATCCAGAAGTCTATCAGAACCGTATCGGGTCAGGACTCCCCTCGACGGTTGTGCAATGGACGGGCGGTGATTGGCGGATTCTGCGACAGGGAGCGGTAGAGTTGTAGAGGTTGACCCATCCACTGATGAGACCGTTAAGCTGGGGGTTAATCGAGAAGACGCTTAAAAACTGGCATGACCCTAGATCACTCGGATTTGTCTCAGAAGAATGATGTCACTCTAACTGAGGCGGAGTTAGCCCAAATTGCTGATCCCCAACTTCGTCAACGAGTGGCGGCGTTGGTTGAGCGATGCGATCGCCTCGACGATGAGCGCCAGTCGATGCTACAGCGTCTCGAAGAGCTAACATTGCAAATTCACCTGACTCAAGAGATGTGTCGCTTTAAAGGGGGATTTTTGGCGCGGATATCCCATGAATTGCGATCGCCCCTGAGTGGGTTAATTGGTACCCATCAACTCATTTTGAATGATTTATGTGAAGACCAAGACGAAGAACGAGATTTTCTCAGTCGCGCTCATGAGTATTCCCTAAAAATGGTGGAGATGCTGGATATCGTCCTCAAGGTGGCCCGGGCCGAACAGGGGCGATCGCCGCTGAAAGTCGAACCCGTGCGCCTCTATGATGTGTTCGAGGAAGTCCGGGAACTCTCCGCCATGCAAGTGGCGAACCGTAACTATCACTATGAGGTACAAATGCCGGCCGGGGATCTGTGGGTACAGGCCGATTACAAACCTCTGCTGCAAGTGTTGTTACATCAAATCATGGCGGTCGTGGATCGGATGAGTGAAGGTAGTTTACGCCTGTCGTCCTCGGTAGAAGGGCAGAATCAGGTCTATATTTGGCTAGATTCTCCCTGTCCTTTAGATCTTTGGAACGAACCCGTCGAACAGTTGCGATCGCCCCCTCCCGAGCCAAAAATCCCCGTTTCCGCCACCGACTTACCCCACCTCTCAGCCGGGTTAAGTTGGCTGGTGGACTATACCCTGCTCGACATCATGGGAGGTCAGTTAGACATCCTCCAACCGCCTCCCGAAGACGATTCCGGTTGGCTTAGTCGGCTTCAATACCGGCTACAACAGGTTCCTCCACCCCCGGAAACTGAGTCAGAATGAGTTGGTTTTGTAGAACCATCGTGGTGGTTTGGTTTTCCTCAAAGCCAATGCGTTCGTAGAACCGCTGCTGGTGAGTGGTCATGAGATAGACTCGTTCAACCCGGCTCATGTGGGGATGACTCAAGAGCGTTTCGACCATCTTGCGTCCGAGGCCCACGCCGCGATATTCCGGGTGAATCACCACATCCCAGATGGTGGCCCGGAAGACCCCATCGGAGGTGGCGCGAGAGAAGCCAATCAGGCGATCGCCATCCCAGACGGTAATCGTCGGGACACTATTCTCGATGGCGATTTTCCAGTCCTCGAAACTGCGATCGGCGGCCCAAAATGCTGAGAGTTCAAATAAAGACTTAAGTTGCGTGAAATCAATCTCCGACTTACGAGAGCAGAAGCGAATGTGACGGCAATCCATAGCGCTTGGTATCTCCTTGCCCCGTCTTAAAAAGATGGGACCGTTGTGGTGTGTTGTGGTCAAGCTGAAATAGTTGTAGCAAACTTTGCCAAATTTTAGTATCGGCAAATACAAACTTAGCGATCGTTTAGTGACATGGGGAAGGGAACAGGGAACAGGGAACAGGGAACAGGGGAGAAGCCGGTAGGATGCGTCCGGGCGTAGATAACGGGTTGGGCCTTGACCGCTCCCATTCAACTTGCCCGAACGCATCATTCTTGCGGGAATCTTGCCCGAATCAGTCCAAACGCATCATTCCTTGTGGGAATCGGCCTTCTAAAAAACAAGCAGCACGTTCTCAAAAGAAAACGCACTGCTGAATTAGACTAGAGCCAGCCGAGCCAGAATTGTACCGGGGATAGACTGACTCAAATCCGTCTATCCCTAAGCATCAGAAGGAGCATAAACGCTCACCTTCTTACGGCTGCGGGTTTTATGCTCAAAGGTGACAATCCCGTCAATCAGAGCAAACAGAGTGTCATCCTTACCCAAACCGACATTCATACCAGGATGGATTTTAGTACCACGCTGACGAACGAGGATATTTCCCGCCGTGACGACTTCACCGCCATAGCGTTTCACACCCAATCGCTGAGAATTAGAGTCGCGACCGTTTCTTGTACTACCGGTTCCTTTCTTGTGAGCCATGATTTAAAAATCTCCACGCTACGTTCAATGATGTTCTAACGGTGAGTTCACCGTCTAGGGGGAGTCGAAGCAGACACGACGGCTACCCCCACAAACCTCTATTCTGCCTCAGCCGAGACCATTTCAGCCACCTCAGCCGGTTCATCGGTCGTGGCCGGTTCCAAATCTAAGCTACGGGGAGCGGGGATTTCAGCTTCCGCTAACACCGTACCATTGACCGAAATGCTCGAAATCGCAAAACGGGTGAGTTCTTGGCGATGTCCCCGTTTTTTGCGGGTTTTCTTCTTCGGCTGCATCTTGTAGACGATGACCTTACGACCCCGGAGGTGTTGCAGCACCGTCCCCCGAACCGTTGCGCCTTCAACCCAGGGTTGACCGACGTGAGCATCGTCTTCATTGCGGATAAACAGCACCTTATCGATGGTGATTTCGTCTCCAGGAGCCGCATCGAGTAGGTTTACATCGTAGAACCGACCGGGTTCTACCATGATTTGGGTTCCGCTGGTTTCAATAATTGCGTAAGTCATTCAACTGTCCTCAAAACTATGCCGTAGGGGTAGCCAAAATTCGCCGGTTAGGTCGAGTTGGCGTCGATTTGGCGTTTTCATCACCCGTTCCGAGCAGTGACACAAAACTAAACCCCTGATTATCACCCATAGGTGTAGGGGCTGTCAAGTTTCTCTGCGATCGTGTTACTCTTCTTCGTCGCCGTCTTCGTCATCGGCATCCGGCTGTTGCACCGGTTGCTTGATGGTGAGATAGCGCAGGACATCATCGGAGAATTTCATCGCTTTTTCCATGACCGCGATGGAGGCGCCGGGAGCCTTGTAGTTCATTTGCACATAGACGCCATCCCGATGTTTAAGGATGTCGTAGGCTAAGCGACGTTTGCCACGATGTTGGACATCGAGGTCTTCCGCGCCGTTTTCGAGCAAAATATTGCGATATTTGTCGATTTCCCCATCCGTGCGCTCTTCGCCGATGTCAGGGCGCAGGATGTACATGGTTTCGTAGATAAACTCTTTCATTCGCCGTTGTGAAGTCCTTGTGGTCGGAGTGGCTTCGGTGTCTCACTCATGACTGAGTGGCACTGAAGCAAGGATCTTCCAGTGTATCGCAAAAGAGGGTGCTATTGATGAAATTGTTGGCGATCGATGCGATCGCAGTAGGGGCGAAAAATTTTTCGCCCCTACAATATCGAAAAATGGGATTACCCTCTCTCGGCTGCCGGGAGGGGAGAGTCGCGATTTTCGACCGACTTTGTGGCGCATTTGTGAATAAGTCCATCCCACCCAGAAATATAAGCTATCAAGGCATCAGTAAATTCACTGAGTGATTCGAGGGAGCTAGCAACAATGGCTAATGGGGGCAAGTTATTGAGTGCGATGGTGGTGACGGCTCTGTGGCTGTCGGTGATGGAAGGGGTAATGGCTGCCGGACGACAAGATGTCGGGACTCCTACCGAGGGTATCTCGGGGGAACTGTGGTCTCTCTCTGACTTGGGACAAAACTCAACGGCGTCATCTTTGGACATTGAGTCGTCCCCCTCTCAATTGACCCTCGCCCAAGCTGACCTCCGCCTTAGCGAAGCCAATCGCCTGCTCGAATTGGGAATTCAGGAATTTAATCGCAGTCAGTTTCGGGAAGCGATCGTCTCTTGGGAAGGGGCTTTAGAACTCTACCGAGCAGCAGCGAATCGCCCTGGGGAAGGCCGCGCCCTGGGCAATTTGGGCATTGCTTACAGCAGTATGGGCCAGTACGAGCGCGCCATTGATTTCTATGAACAATCTCTAGCGATCGCCCGCGAGATTGGCGATCGCACGGGAGAAGGCGGCGTCCTGAACAATTTGGGCAATGTTTACAACAATCTGGGGCAGTACGAGCGCGCCATTGACTTCTATCAACAATACCTGGCGATCACCCGCGAGATTGGCGATCGCGCCGGGGAAGGCCGCGCCCTGAACAATTTGGGCGAGGCTTACCGCAACCTTGGCCAGTACGATCGCGCTCTAGAGCAATACCGTCAAGCCGTCGTTCTGTTCAACGAACTCGTTGCCCACTCTGAAACAGCAGCCTTACTAGAGGTCGAAGGGCAACTAGAGGACGGTAATGAGGTCTTACAGGATGGCAGTTTGTACGACCTGCACACCTTTGAGGGAGAACTGGGACAGTTCCTTGAAATTCGCCTCAATAGTGACGACTTTGATGCCTATCTGATTCTGTTTGGCCCTGAGGGTGAGCGGGTCGCAGAAGATGATGATGGTGGTGAAGGGTTAAATTCTCTAATCTCTATTCAACTTCCCCAAACGGGTTCCTATTCGGTGATGGCTAATGCCCATGACGCTTCGGGGCGGGGACGCTACCGGCTGACGGTGGCAGCCATTAGCCCTGACGACTATCAACGGGGACAGGAGCGTGCAAGTGCGAGGGCTGAAGCTGACCAATTACTAGAGCAGGGAATTCAGCAATTCAACCGCAGTCAGTTTCGAGAAGCACTGGACTCTTGGGAACGGGCTTTAGAACTCTACCGAGCCTTGGACGATCGCCCTGGGGAAGGCCGTGTCCTGGGCAATTTGGGCAATGCCTACTCCAGCCTGGGCCAGTACGAGCGCGCCATTGATTTCTATCAACAAATCCTGGTACTCTTCCGCGATATACGCGATCGCGCCGGTGAAGGCAACGCCCTAGGCAATTTGGGTAATGCTTACCGCAAACTGGGTCAGTATGAACGAGCTATTGACTTCCATGAACAGGCCCTAGTGATCTTCGGCGAAATCGGCGATCGCGCTGAGGAAGGTTTGACCCTGGGCAATTTGGGCAATGCTTACCTGGATCTGGAGCAGTACGAACGCGCCATTGACTTCCATGAACAAGCCCTAGCGATCGCCCGCGAAATCAGCAATCGCTTAGGGGAAGGTAACGCCCTGGGCAATTTGGGCAATGCTTACAACAGCCTGGGTCAGTACGAACGCGCCCTAGAGCAATACAGTCAAGCCGTCGCCCTGTTCAACGAACTCGGTGCGCGCACCCCAGAAGCCCTCTTCCTCAGCAACATCGGCAGACTCCTCAACGACCAAGCCCAACCCGAACTCGCCATCACCTTCCTTAAAGCCAGCGTCGATCTCCGCGAAGCCATACGCGGCGACCTGCGCGGACTCGACACGGACCTGCAACAATCCTTCACCGACACCGTCGCCGACAGCTACCGCCTCCTCGCCGACCTCCTCCTCCAACAAAACCGCGTCCTCGAAGCCCAGCGCGTCCTCGACCTGCTCAAAGTCCAAGAACTCGACGACTACCTGCAAGAAGTGCAACGCAATGCCCGCACCGCAAGCGGTATAGACTATCTGCGGCCCGAGCAAAGCATCCTCGACCAATACAACCAATTACAATCCAGCGCCATTGACCTGGGCCAAGAACGGGCACGGCTCACTCAGCGACAACGCAGCGGTGACCTCACCCCCACAGAACGCCGACGCCTGCAAGACCTAGTGCGCCTGGAGCAAGACCTGGCCCAACAGTTCAACAGCTTTGCTGAGGCTCCCGAAATCCAAACCCTAGTCGCTGCCCTCAGCCCTCGGGTGTTGCGACAAACCGTTGACCTAGACGGACTCTCAGCCCTGCGTAACAATCTGGACAACCTGGATGCCGCCCTCATCTATCCCCTCATCCTAGAAGACCGCCTGGAACTGGTGATTACCACCGCCGACACTGAACCCCTGCGCCGCACCGTCGCTGTGGGGCGGACTGAGCTGAATGCCGCCATCATCGCCTTTCGCCAAGCCTTAGAAAACCCCCACAGCGATGCCCAAACCCCAGCCCAGCAACTCTACCGGTGGCTGGTGGAACCCCTCGAAGCTGACCTAGCAGCGGCGGGGGTGACGACTCTGCTCTATGCTCCTGATGCAGCCCTGCGTTACATTCCCCTGGCTGCCCTACACGATGGGGAGCAATGGCTCACGGAACGGTTCCGCATCAACCACATCACCGCCCTCTCCCTAGAAGAGTTGACGACCCCGCCCCAAGCGGCTCCCCGTATCCTGGCGGGGGCGTTTGCTGATGTGGGGACGGTTCATTCTGTCGGGTCGTTTACTCTGCCCGGGTTGCTCTATGCGGGGGAGGAGGTGACTCTGCTGGAGGCGGCGTTGCCTGATACGGTTGCCCTGATTGACGAAGCCTTTGACCTGGATACCGTGTTGCTGGAATTGGGCAGTGCCAATATCCTCCATTTCGCCACGCATGGGGTCTTTGTCCCCGGTGACCCAAGCGATTCTTTTATTCTCTTTGGTAATGGCGATGCCCCGACGCTGCGGGATATTGGCGGCTGGTCCTTGTCCCACATTGACCTAGTGGTGTTGAGTGCCTGTGAGACGGGGTTGGGCGGCTTTGATAATAATGGCGAGCAAATTCTGGGGCTGGGCTATCAGTTCCAGCGGCGGGGGGCCAAGGCGGTGATTGCCTCTCTGTGGGCGGTGAGTGACCAGGGAACTCAGGTGTTGATGACGGCATTTTATGATGGTCTGGCTCTAGGGATGAGCAAGACGGAGGCGTTGCAGGCGGCTCAACGGGCCTTGATTACTAATGACTTTGTGGCGGTGGGAGGACGGCGCGAGGCGATGGTGGAGTTGGTTAGCAGTACCACTGGGCAACGGTTGGTGCCGGGGGGGACGTTGGCTCATCCCTATTACTGGGCGCCGTTTATTTTGATTGGGAATGGGCTATGATGCGCAGCAGTACCGTTTCTTCGCTAGTTCCCTATTGACTGATAATACTCCCGAATCGCCGTCAGCCCCTGCTCGCAAACCTGCAACGGCGGACAT
>SIHH01000438.1 GCA_004299065.1 Phormidium sp. SL48-SHIP
TTGCCTCTTGCCTCTTGCCTCTTGCCTTCTTCTCCCCTGTTCCCTTTCGTGCCAACCCCCCATCCCCTCACTCATTTAGATTTAACCTTACTGGCGTTGCAAGCGTTACTCAACCTATCGGATGAGGGAGTTTGGGCGGCGGCGGTGGAATGGGGACTGGAGAAGGATTTAGGCGATCGCCTCAGCCTCGAACAGCTACGCCAGGGGAAATGTCCAGTCTCGGCCTCCGTCTCTCAACAACAACCGGCCATGCAAGCCTTGCGTCAACTGATTTGTGCTTTGGCTCGGGAGCATCAGGAGACGATTCGTCGTGCGGTGGCGCTGTTGGAGCAATATACTCAGTTAGAACGTCCTCCCCGAGAAGCGGTCTTTCTGGGAGAGTATTTACAACGGTTTACTCAGGGCTATCTGCTGCGATCGCTCGGAACCCTGAAATTGGCGTTGGTGGAATCCCTGGCACTTAAGTTATTAGTGGATTTGTTGTTCTACAGTAGTGCTGACGGCGATCGCCATTTGGCGTGGGGACTCAATTTGAAGCCATCGTCGGAGTCAGCCTCATCCAACGGGACGGGGCGCTCATCTCAATCATTCGATACTTGGAGGTAAGCTATGACAAGGGGTCACGGGTCCAGAACCATTTGGTCAACCACGCTAGAACGCTCCTATACACCGCCCACCTGTCGATTAACCATCGTCGGGCGGCGATCGCTCTTCTCCTCTCCCAGCCGGCCCCGTTTGTCACATCTGCGTTTTGAGTTGCTGTTGGATGACCCTCGTTTACGGGATGAGGACCAGAAAGTGGTGCGCGGGGATCAGGCCCAACTGTTTCATCTGAGTGAGTCGGTACGCAGCTATGTGCGGGATTTTTTAAGTCAATCGTCGCACCAGCTTGCGGCGTTATCGGAGCCTTCCCAGTCCCTGTATGGAGGATCAGCTCGGGGTGCGATGGCGACGCCGGTGGGAACCACAATCGCGAAGTCTCGAAGAACCACAATCGCTGCTCGGCCTCAAACTCGTGCCGCCACCTATATAGAATCTCAGGGATTGGCGGCTCATACCCTAGTATTGGGAACTCTGGCGACGGCTGACAGTGGCCCCGTCATTGAGTTGGGAACGCTGCAACTGTTTGATGTCCTCTCGGCGTTAGAGGGGTTTTTGGCGGATTGGCAGACTTGGCAAACCCCAACCCCAGGGGGCGATCGCCTTCCGGTTTGGCTCAGTCCCCTGGTGGGAGTCGTGGTCACTGGAGGCTTGGTGGCGGCCTTATCTCCCCTGGCCCAGAACCGCTCGGCTGAGGACGCCTCCACGGCTCCAGAGGACTCCTCGATGGCGTTGTCGTCCTCCGGGATAGCGGTCTTGAGTCAGAGTAGTCAAGGCCTCGTCAGCTCTGACAATCTGGCACCGCCGGAGGTCGTGTCGCCGCCACCTCCCCCAGCGGCGATCGCCTCTTTTCCGCCTCTGAGTTCTGCGATCGAAGCCCCGCCAACCCGTGTCACTCCCCTGGAACGACAACCGGACAATCCAAGGCCAATCTCTCCGCCTCCCCGATCACCCAGCGAGTCGGCCTCCGCTAACCCCTTCACTCCCAACTCATCCACGGCCACCCCTTCGACTCCCCCAGATCTATTATTTGAACAGCCCTTATCGGGACCTGAGGCGGCTCCTTCCTTAGATCCCTCTCAATTCCCTCAACCGGAACCCTTCACGCCCTTAACGCGCCCGGTTCCTGTGGGAGAGGATCAAGAAACGGTCTTTGATTTTGTACCTCAAGTGACGGAGTTACGCCGCTATTTTCAACAACGCTGGCTGCCCCCGGAGGGACTCACTCAAAGCCTGGAATATACCTTAGTTCTGGATGAATCGGGAACTCTGGCACAGGTGTTTCCTTTGGGACGCTCGGCGGTCCAGTTTCAGGAACAAAGTCAGATTCCTGATCTCGGAGAACCCCTCACCTCCCCTCACGAGCAACCTCTCCGTTTACGTCTGGTTCTTGGTGAACAGGGCCAGGTGAATGTGTTTGTGCATTAGAAGGGAACAGGGAACA
>SIHH01000439.1 GCA_004299065.1 Phormidium sp. SL48-SHIP
GAAAACCGTAGTAAGATAACAAACGCCCATCAGTAAGCTGAGCCAAACCCCATGCGACTGTCCCAAATGCTCCTCGTCACCCTGCGCGAAGACCCCGCCGAGGCAGAAATCCCCAGCCATAAACTCCTGTTGCGGGCCGGTTACATCCGACGAGTCGCCAGTGGCGTGTACGCCTACCTCCCCCTGATGTGGCGCGTTTTGCAGAAAGTGTCCGCCATTGTCCGCGAGGAGATGAACGCCACCGGCGCCCAGGAATGTCTACTTCCCCAACTGCAACCCTCCGAATTATGGCAAGAGTCGGGACGCTGGGACACCTATACTAAGGCAGAAGGGATTATGTTCGCCCTCACCGATCGCCAAGGCCGGGATATGGGACTCGGCCCCACCCATGAAGAAGTCATTACCGCGATCGCCCGCGACTGTATCCAATCCTATCGCCAACTTCCCCTCCATCTTTATCAAATTCAAACCAAGTTCCGGGACGAAATTCGCCCCCGCTTCGGCTTGATGCGCGGCCGGGAGTTCATTATGAAGGATGGCTATTCCTTCCATACCGACGAGGACAGCCTCAAACAAACCTACGCTGATATGGACCAGGCCTATCGCAATATCATCCGCCGCTGTGGCTTAGCCTTCCAAGCCGTTGAAGCCGATTCTGGGGCCATTGGTGGGTCCGGTTCCCAAGAATTTATGGTTCTGGCGGAGGCTGGGGAAGATGAAGTTCTCTATGTCGAGGATGGAAGTTACGCCGCCAACGTGGAAAAAGCGGTCTCGCTTCCCCCCGATGCTGAACCCTCGGCTTTCACCAGCTACGAGAAACGGGATACCCCCGACACCGCCACCATCGCCTCAGTCTGTGAGATGCTCAATTGTTCGCCAACTCAGGTGGTGAAAAATGTTCTCTATCAGGCGGTTTATGATACGGGACTTACGGTGTTGGTCTTGGTGAGTCTTCGCGGCGATCGCGATGTCAATGAAGTCAAACTGCAAAATGAACTGACTCGCCGCGCTGGAGATTATAAAGCCAACGCCCTGATGTCTCTGGAGGTTCCTGATGCCGAGGCGCAACAAAAATGGGCGGCAAAACCTCTCCCCCTCGGCTATATTGCCCCGGATTTAGGAGATGATTGGATTCAGCCCCAAAAACAGGTTCATCCTAAGTTTTTACGCTTAGGAGATAATACCGTAAAAGACTTGACAAACTTCGTGACAGGTGCTAATGAAACGGGCTATCACGTGGTGGGGGCCAATTGGGGCCAGTCCTTTACCTGTCCGCCTCTGCTGGATTTAGATAAGGCTATGGCGGGCGATCGCTGTCTCAAAAACCCCGAGTTCACCCTACAAACCGCCCGAGGCATTGAAGTAGGGCATATCTTCCAGTTGGGAACCAAGTATTCCCAAGCCCTGGGTGCAATGTTTACCGCTGAAAACGGGAAAGGGAATCCCCTGGTGATGGGCTGTTATGGAATTGGGGTATCTCGTTTAGCCCAATCGGCCGTGGAACAGTCTCATGATAAGGATGGCATTATTTGGAATCCGGCGATCGCCCCCTATCATGCCATCATTACCGTTCCCAATATCAATGTCGAAGAACAGATGCAGGTGGCCGAACAACTATACGAAGAACTCAACGCCGCCGGAGTGGAAACTCTCATAGACGATCGCAAAGAACGGGCCGGCGTGAAGTTCAAAGATGCCGATTTGATGGGGATTCCCTATCGCGTGGTTACCGGGCGGGCGATCGCCAACGGCAAGGTTGAAGTGGTACAACGGGCCACCCAGGAGAAACAAGAACTGGAGATTTCCCAAGTTGTCTCAACTCTGAGAACCTGGCTCGAAGCGAGTCAATCTTAAGATCGCAAACCCCGTCGGAACAGGGCAAGCCACCTGCTATCCCCTCCCAGGAGGGGTGCCCGGAGGACGGGGTGAGTTTTTCCCTATTCCCTCTTGCCATCCCCTCTTGGGAGGGGTTAAGGGTGGGTTATGCCTCTTGCCTTCTCTTCCCCTGTTCCCTGTTCCCTGTTCCCTG
>SIHH01000094.1:0-5993 GCA_004299065.1 Phormidium sp. SL48-SHIP
ATTAACTGCCGACATCGATTTTTTAATAACTCTAAAACCTTCTCTAATTGGCTTGAATTGTTGACCCTTGAATTCGCCTGTGGGGGGGGGAGAAATCAATTTTCTGAATCGTATAATGACAAGCCAATCCCTTACAATATGCCTTGAATGCTGCCGGTAACTTATTGAGTGCTAACAAGGCTTCACCGAGATGAAAATAAGAGAGGCTACAGGTGGGATGCTTGAGAACCGATTGGCGATACCAGTAGAGTGCATCTTGAATCTCGCCTCGGAGATGATGTGCTTTCCCCTTCATGATTTCTAAACTCACCTCGTTATGGCTGGAGGGAGTCATCGGGGTAACCGGGAACTCAGATTTTAGGGGGTGTGTCATGGGAAGTTTAGGGGATTTTAGGCTGCAAGGTGATCCATTGCCCAGATGTCTGTATCATTTAATACTTTTTACCAATGAAATTGGACAATGGATAGATTTTCAGACTATACCATAGTAAAGTCACTCAGCCAGCCACCCGAACCTATTTGTGAGTCATGGTTCTCACCCCATCCCAGTCTGGTGGGGGTTCATCGAGAAGATACTGTTGCGATGTTTCTAAGAGAATTTGCGAGGGTTTATCCTCCGGGCGAAGTTGTAATGCGGCTTGAAAACAGGCGATCGCCTGCTCAAAATTACGCCCTAAATAGTCTTCTCGCCCCACTTTATATAAATGCAAAAACTTGGTTGTTTCCCGATCTAAATCATTCTGTTTAATATCAATCAACTGATAAATACTACTCGCGGTTTTCTTCCCCTTGACGCGAATCTTATCAATCTCGCGAACCCAGACGCGATCGGCACATAAATTATAGGTGTACTCACTCAAAATAATATCACAGCCGTATTCTTTGGTTAGACTTTCCAAACGGGCGCTTAAATTCACCCCATCACCAATCACCGTGTAATCCATGCGTTTTTGGGAGCCAATATTTCCAGACACAACTTCTCCAGAACTAATCCCAATCCCAATGCGAATTTCAGGCTGATTTTCGATAATTCGCTGGTCATTAAACTCCTCCAAACGGCGACGCATATCCAACGCCGAACGAATCGCCATCCAAGCATGATTTTCCGTTAACGGAAGCGGCGCCCCAAATACCGCCATTAACGCATCCCCAATAAACTTATCGAGGGTTCCCTCAAAGTTAAACACCGCCTCAACCATCGTCTCAAAGTATTGATTGAGAAGCGTCACCACCTCCGACGCATCAAAGTTTTCCGTCATAGTGGTATAGCCGCGAATATCGGAAAACAGAATCGTGACATCCTTGCGTTCCCCCACCATTAAGGCGTCTTCCCCCAACGCCATCACCTGTTCGGCGACATTCGGAGTCATGTAACGATACATAGCCGTTTTCATGCGTTTCTCGCGGCTGATATCTTCGAGAACCACTAATCCCCCTCGTACACCTCCCTCGGGGTTTGTTAACGGCGTTACCGTTAAATTGATACTGCGTTCAACAGAAGAGACTTTGGCTTTAGGAATCCGGGTGGGATGTTTGATATGCTTGAGGGTACTGCCATACCAAATACGATAGGTTTCGGGTTCTTCGGTTTCCAGAGTCGCCAAAAGATACAGCGGTAGTTCGATGCTGTCGATATCCTCTTCTAAGGTTTCAATATCGGGTTCAATTGCCGTTTCATCCAGGATATTCGCTTCAGAAATAGTATAAATCCCTAACACCACATTTTGCTCGGGGACATAATGACGCGCGGCATGGGATAAACTATCTTCGAGGCGAAACTTTAGGCTTTCGATGGGGATGGCTTCCCAGACAAAACAGCCGATTAAGCTTTCTTCCCAAACTTTTTGGTGATACTTGCCACTATCAGACTTGATAGGACATCCTAACAGTTCTAATGCGGCTTCATTAATGGTGACAATTTTACCCTGCATATCCGTTGAAATAACGGCATCGGAGAGACTTTGCAGGATATCTTTTTGATATTGTTTTTCAACGTTAACATCTTGGAAGAGTTGGGCATTTTCTAGGGCGATTCCTGCCTGGATATTAAACGCTTCCATGAAAAACTCATCAGACTGAGTAAAGCTACCTTGATATTTATTAATGAGTTGTGTAACGCCGATGAGTGCGCCTTCGGAATTGAAGACGGGCATACAAAGGATATTCCGGGTAATGTAGCCGGTTTTTTTGTCGGTGGAGGGGTCAAAACGAGGGTCTTCGTAGGCATCAGAAATGTTTAAGGGTTTCCCCGTAGAGGCGACATATCCTGCAATTCCTTTGTTACTGGGAATGCGAATTTCCATCATGGTTTTGCCGTCAGCTTTGGCGATTTTAGTCCAAAGTTCGCGACTTTCTTCAGCTAGAAGAAATAAGGTGCTACGGTCGGCTTTCAGCAGTTGCCGAGCCTGATCCATGACTGTTCGTAAAGTGGTTTCTAGGTCTAAACTTTGCCCGAGAGAGGTGGTTGCATTGAGGAGAGCGGCGACACCACGCTGATTTTGGGCGGCTCGATAAAAGGATTGACAACTTTCGAGAATAATGCCGATGGTGTCGGAGAATGTGTCAAAGGTGGTTAGATCATCTTGCGTAAATTGTTCGTGATCCGTCTGATTCAGGAGCTGAACGACCGCCATCACTTGGTGGCGGTCTTTGCTGCTAAAAATGGGGGCGCAGAGCAAGTTATGGACCGGATCGCCGGAAAATTCATCCACTTCTTTGTTAAATAGAGGATGTTCCTGGGGAGACGCGACGGTGACTCCTTTTCCGGTGCTAGCGACTTGACCTAAAATCCCCACATTGGAGGGAAGCCGTAATTCCTTGGAGGTTCCATCGGCGAGAGTGACTTTAGACCACAATTGTTGACGATCGCCATCGAGAAGAAAAATCGTCGTGCGTTGGGCCTTTAAAATCTGCCCAATCTTGAGGGTAAACGCATCGAGGAGTTCTTCGAGGATCGTTTCTAAGGTACTATCATTGAGAAATTCGATCGCCCGAGTATACTGCTGAAATTCTGCGGTGATGAAATCCAGCAAACTAATAAATTGATGGGCTTCTAAGCCTTCAACACGGCGGGCTAACCCTCCGACGCCATCTCCCTGGATGAGTGTCGTCAGAATATTGCCCGCATTCGGGAACTTCATGATGGCGATCGCCTAGCTCAAGGTAGAATTAAACAGCAGCTTTGCATAGATTAACCTAATTCTAATCGAGATGTCGGTAACGTCGAGCATTTGAGTGGTCCTCTCTTGGGTCTCTATGGGGTCTAAGGTCTCTGTGGAGTCTAACGTCGCTGTTGTCTCTCCAACCAACGCCCCAGTAACAGACTCCCGCTGATACAAGTGACGACAACCACCACCCCGAGCCAGGGAGAAGGGCGATCGCGGGGTTCCTCGGATCGCACCCCCACATAACGAGGATGACTCAGGAGGATAAAGGCCGCGATCGCCGCCAGCAGCAAACTCGCCCAAATCCCCAACCCCCAAGCCACTAAACGCCAGGGAAACCCTCCACGACGGGAGGACTTCGAGGGTGCAAACCGTCGCCAATGCTGTACCTGTCGCTCCTGTTCTGGGGTCAATTTTCCCAGAGAATCCGGTTTAGGCGGTTCGGGAGGGGATGGACTCACAACTAACCGGCGCAATTAACCGGCCCAAAATCATCTAACTGTGAATGCGTGGTTGCGGGTGCAACGTCGCTAAAATCGCCGACTCCGCCTGAGCCAGTTCTCTGAGGCGGCGATTGACCACATATAGGGGAAACTCGTTGTTGGCTAAAATCCAGAAAATCCCATAGTGACGGGCTTCCGACGCCATCAAACTGCGGTAAAATTCCGCCAACTCCCGGTCTGGTAAATGAGTCGCCAACAGGCCTAACCGTTCATGCGATCGCGCCTCAATCAGCCCTGACACCAGCAACAAATCCAGTTTACGCTCCGGCTCATTATGGCGCAATTGTCGCTTTAACTGCGACGCATAGGGAGGCGCATTCAACGGCGCTAAGGGAATCCCCCGTTCCTCTAAAATGGCATTCACCTGGCGGAAATGGTCCAATTCCTCCTCCGCTAACCGCGTCAGTTCCCGCAACAGCGGTCCATCGGAGGGATAGCGACACATTAAATTGAGCGCATTAGCCGCCGCCTTGCGTTCACAATGGGAGTGATCGAGCAGTACAGTATCGAGATGGGCGATCGCCTGCTCAATCCAAGCATCGGACGTCGGTTGCTCAAGGAACTTAATACTGGGTAATCTCGTAGTATCAGCGAATCTCCTATCAGACTGTTGCGGAGTAAAAATCATGGCCTTGGGACAATTAGTGAATGGACAATGGACGTCTAAGCGTCAGCAAGACGACGAACAAGGGCGATTCCTACGTCCCCCCACTCGCTTTCGCAACTGGATTAGCCAGGATGGAGAACAAGGTTTTCCCCCCGAGGTGGGACGGTATCATCTCTACGTGAGTTACGCCTGTCCCTGGGCTCATCGCACCTTGATTATGCGGGCGTTGAAGGGCTTAGAGCAAGCCATTAGCCTCTCGGTGGTCGATCCTTACATGGGAGACGAGGGCTGGTTTTTCTCCGAGGCCCCTGGCTGTATCCCCGATACCGTCAATGGAACAACCTATGTTCGAGATCTGTATCTCAAGGTCGATCCTCAGATGACGGGCCGAGTTACGGTTCCCATTTTATCTTAAATGTCAAAAGAAGACTCCCGTTAGAGCCGAAGGCTTAGCGGTGAGATGAATTTTGACTAAAAATATGTGGTAAAATCGCGGAGCCAACGCACCCAAGTGTGCCACGAGAGGCAAGATTGGTGGTTCTCGCCAGCTAGAATGTCCGACCAAAAAGAAGTACCTGATTACAGGGGCGGCATAGTCTAAGAATGAGAAACCGAAGCGTAACCCAAGTTTTGCCGTCTGCTGCCGGACAGTCAGTGGACGTTAAACAGATGCTTGTGGAGGGGAATCTGGACGGGGTTTCGGGGCAAAAATGCTCTGGGGCTAGACAAACCTGATGAAGCAAGAATCCCCCGTTATAATCTTTGATTTAACGGCGGGAGTGTCAAGGGATAAACAGCAGCAGACCATTGTCAACAACGAATCCCGTGAGATTATACGAATGCTTGATCAGGCATTTTTCCCTGGCGGTAACATTGAGGATGGCGATCGCAATTTCTGTCCCCAAGACCTCCAGGAGCGCGTTGATCAAACCATTGACGCAATTTATGATCCCATTAACAATGGCGTCTATCGAGCCGGATTTGCTACCACTCAAGGCGCCTATGAGGACGCGGTCAATGAGCTATTCGCGGCCTTAGATCATTGGGAAGCGGTGTTAGAGGAACAGGATTACCTTTGTGGCGATCGCCTCACGGAAGCTGACATTTGCCTGTTTACCACCCTAATTCGTTTTGATGCGGTCTACTATGGTCATTTCAAATGCAACCGCCGCCATATTTGGGACTATCCCCAACTCTGGGACTATGTCAAACGCATCTATCACCATCCGGGTATCCCCGAAACTTGTAATTTTGGGCATATCAAAGCCCATTATTATCGCAGCCATAAAGCCATCAACCCCACCGGAATTGTTCCCGTTGGACCAGATCTTCCCCTGAGTTAAGATGGTTTTTGAGTCAAGTTTGATCAGGGGATGAGGACGGTCATGATCGTCATAATACATCGTCATAATACAATGAAGCCAGGGTTGAGTATCTATGACATCAATCCGACCTCCAGGGCCAGAGAATCCAGTTAACTGGACTTGGCACAACTCAACGCTAACTCGCGAATACAGTCAATTCAAATAGGACAAATATAATCGACAAAGCGATTGATATTTAACGGTTTTGCAACATTGAGGTGTGTATGCTTAAGTGTCTTAAAATAGAGGTTCCTTGAATGAGAACACTGCATCAGTTCCCGCTTAGTTTTGAGGCCGGCCTAATTCAGATGAGTTTGAGGGTTAGTACCTTCGTCTCGCTGATTGCACCTTTAAT
>SIHH01000094.1:6093-14010 GCA_004299065.1 Phormidium sp. SL48-SHIP
CACCTTTAATCACCGCATCTGTTGCCCAGGGACAACTCATTCCCGATCGCAGTTTAGGCAACGAAGCCTCTCAGGTCATTCCCGACGGTTCCACTCAATCCATTGAAGGGGGAGCGCAACGCGGGGGCAATCTCTTCCATAGCTTTCAAGAGTTTAATGTAGAGATGGGGCAATCAGTTGAGTTTCGTAATCCCCTGGGAGTTGAGCATATTATCACCCGTGTCACCGGCAACAGCCTCTCAGACATTTCGGGAACCTTGGGAGTAGAGGGAATCGCCAATTTGGTGTTAATCAATCCTAACGGCATTGTCTTTGGCGACACCGCCCAACTGAACCTACAAGGCTCATTCTTCGCCACCACCGCCGAGTCCCTGGACTTTGAGGAGGGCCAATTTAGTGCGATCGCCCCAGACCGTCCCCCGTTGCTTCTGGTCTCGGCCCCGATGGGAGTTCAACTCGGCGAGAACCCCGGTCCTATTGTCAATCGCTCCCAACACCTCAATGGTGATGGGGAGAGGGTGGGACTGAGCGCCCCTGAACTGACCTTTGTTGGCGGAGAGATTGGCTTCGACGGCGGGGGAGTTTCTGGCGGGGTCGTCAACTTGCGCGGCGATCGCATCTCCTTAGTCAACGGGGCCGAGGTTCAATCGCTCACTGGGGGAGCGATCGCCCTCGAAGCCGGACAACTTGAAATTTTAGAAGGATCAACCGTCGTCTCCATCAACCCCGGTATCCCCCAGGGGGGCGACATTCGCCTCAACGCCCAAGATATCGTCATTGGCGGCAGTCAACTCCCCTTCTCCACCGTCGAAAGTAATAATCTCGGTTCAGGGCGAGGGGGCGATATCCTCATCAACGGCGATCGCATCCGCCTGGCCGGTGCTGGCTATATTCAATCGTTAACCCTCGGGAGCGGAGACGGCGGTGACATCGATCTGCAAGTCCGTGAGTCCATTGACTTACAAGGACCTGGCTTTGCGCTTCTAAATGGCCTCGTTGGCGAAATTACCACCACCGGCGTCAACCCCAATCAGCGCATTACCGGCCTATTTTCCCTCACCGCAGGCGGTCGAGGGGGCGATATCCGCGTTGAGACCTTAGGAGACTTTGAAGCTAACGAGGGAGCATTTATCTTAACCTCAGCCTTTGATAGCGCCGTGGGAGGCGATATTAGCGTCAACATCGGTGGCGATATGCGGCTAGTTGGCTCAGGTGTGGTCAATACCACAGAGAATGGCAGTCAGGCCAGCAGCGGCGATTTAAGTGTCAGGGCCAGAAATCTCTTCATGAGTCAAAGTAGCTTTCTCGTTGCCTTAACCACCAGTCGTCGTGACGGCGGCGACCTTGAGGTGATCACCCAAGAGCGGCTGGAACTGACCGAATCGCGAGCTGATGCGGTCTTAGCGACAGCAATTCTCACCGGGTCAGTGTTTGGGTCTGGGAGCGCCGGTGATGTTCGCGTGCAAACCCGTCAGTTATTCAATGAAGGGGGAGGGGTGATTGGCTCCAATTCCGGTGTGGTTTTCGTCGGCTTTGGCGGCCCCGGTGGCAATGTCACCATTGAGGCCAGCGAGTTGATTCAGGTGATTGGGACGGCTCCCGGAGGCCTGTTTACCAGTGGTCCGTCAACCACGAGCTTTACCAGCTTTCCGGCGGGGGATTTGACCCTACGGACCGATCGCCTAGAAGTGGGAGATGGGGGGATTATTTCCACCGCCGCCACCGCTGGGGGAGATGGAGGGAGTTTGACCATTATCGCCAACGAAATGGAGATGTTTGGGCGATCGGCCTTGACCGGATTTCCCACCCTAGTCTCGGCGTCCTCGGGCCGGGAGGATTTAGGCCGCATTGCGACGGGAGATGGCGGCGATTTACGGCTGAATGTCAATCGCTTGCTGGTGCGTGATGGGGCGGTTTTAGATGTTCAGAGTTTTGGGTCCGGGAGTGCCGGAACCTTAGAGATTCAGGGTTCGGACATTCGTTTGGATCAAGGCGGTCGCTTCAATGCTGCAACGGTGTCCGGGGCCGGGGGGAACATTGAGGTGCGATCGCAAACCCTACAACTGCGCAATGGTAGTAGTATCAACACTAATGCCGGGACGGCTGATGGCGGCAACATTCTCCTCGATACCAACACCTTGGTGGCCTTAGACAATAGCGACATTACCGCCAACGCCCTAGAAGGTCGCGGCGGTCGAGTCAGCATCACCGCTGAGGGCATCTTTGGCACTGAATTTCGGGAATTTGTCACCCCGCAAAGTGATATTACAGCCAGTTCCCAACTCGGTCCCGAGTTTAGTGGAGAGGTCGAGATTAATAGTCCCAACGTCAATCTCTCCGCCGCCTTAGTGGACCTCCCCGATCGCATTGCCAATCCCCTCATTGCGTCGAGTTGTGACGCCGTGGACAGTCGTTTCGTGGTCACGGGACGCGGTGGCCAGCCAGCAAACCCCCGCCAACCCCTGACGGGACAACGACTCTGGCAAGATTGGCGCGCCTTACCGGAATTGCCCTCAGAGCGTGCAACTGCCCCCGCTGCCAACTCTAGCCCCCAATGGGTTGAGGCCCAGGGTTGGCTGGTGAATGAGGCCGGAATGCCGGTCCTGATTGGTGCAACACCGCCCTCCTGGCCATCACAATCGGGTTGTCGGTGATCGTGATTCCATGTTTCAAACATCGTGATACCGATGGCGGTTGGGGCGAACGGCGGTTCGCCCTCTCCCAGAGTCTCTCCCAGGGTCTCTCCCAGGGTCTCTCCCAGGGTCTCTCCCAGAGTCCATGTCTCGCAATCGGAGATTGTGTTAGGACTCTCGGGGGACTGATGGCCCTCAGTCTCCTGGAGATGGGGCCAACCCTGGCCCAGATTGAGCCGGATCAGACCTTATCTGAGCCATCGCGATCGCTACGTCAGGGTAATCAGATTCGCATTGACGGAGGAACCGTCGCCAATGACACCTTATTTCACAGTTTTCGGGAGTTTTCCATTCCCGAATCCGTTGAGGTGCAGATCAATAATGATCCCAACATTGCCACCATTATTACTCGCGTCACCGGCTCAATGCCCTCTCACCTCGATGGACAACTCGGGGCCAACGGAACAGCCAATTTGATTTTCCTGAATCCCAATGGGATTCATTTTGGAGAAACGGCCCGGTTATCTCTAGGGGGGAGTTTTTTGGCCACAACCGCCTCGGAGATTGAGTTTGCTGATGGTCGCCGTTGGGGAACAACCTCCTCGCAAGATGCACCCCTCTTGACGCTCTCGGTTCCCATTGGCCTCCAGTTTGGGGACACTCCTGGGGCGATTGTCAATCGTTCTCGGTCCCTGGATGACCGGGGAGTGGTGCGAGGTTTGGAGGCGGCACAGTTGAGCCTGTTGGGGGGCGCTGTACAGGTGAATGGGGGACAGATGCATTCACCCCAAACTCTGGAATTGGGCAGTTTTGGCCCCGGAACTTTTGTCAATCTCGATGGCCAAGGACGGGTTGCGGCTGTGACGGCGACGGCTTTCGGCCCCATTGAATTAACTCAAGAAGCGTTCTTGGAGGGAGGGGACATTCGCCTACTTGGCCATGACTTACGGATGAGCGAGGGGTCGCAGTTGGTCTCAGAAAGTGTCTCAGAGAGGGTCTCAGAGCGGGGTTCACCGGGGACTGGGGTAATTGCCATTGAGATGCAAAACGCCGTTGACCTAGAGAGTGGGTCCCGTATCCTCTCGCAAAATGGCCCCGAGGTGCGGATTCAGGCGCAACACGTCCGCCTCAGGGAGAATTCGGCCCTAATCACTCAGAGAACAACTCCAGGCCAGGGAGGTGCAATCACGATTGAGGCCAGGGAGGGAATTACCCTGACCGGGGGAGGCTTTGACCAGTTCAATCAGCATTTAGCGGCCATGGCCAGTGCGGGCCTGCAACCGAACGATGTCATCACGGGGATCTTTTCTCGGGCGGTATCCGGTCGCGCTGGGGATATTCGCCTAATAACCGATGGTGATCTAACGCTGCAAAATGGCTCAATCATCGATCAGGTTCTTTGGGCCTCGGCCCTCGGCGGAGATCTCGCCATTGAGGTGGCCCGAACTCTGGATTTACATGAATCGGGGATGTTGAACCTCAGCCTGGCCAACAGTCAGGGGGTTGCGGGAGATATCGGCATCCAAACCGAAAATTTAAGCCTTCGTGATGGGGGAGTTATTGCTGGAGTGACCTTTGGCGATGGTAACAGCGGTCAGATTAGCATTACGGCCAACGATACGATTGAGATTAGCAATACCCGTGTTGATACTTTCATTCCTACGGGAATTTTCAGCAACTCCGTCTTCGGAACCGGGACTGCTGGGGATATTAATCTCGTCACGACTCATCTGAGAGGGGTCGCCGGTGGCACAATCTCCTCCAATAGCGGCGGTTTTTTGGCCAATGTGCTGGTCACAGAAGGCGGGTTGGGAGGAAATATCACTATTGAGGCCCGAGAATCCCTGGAACTGATAGGAGTATCTGAGGATGGAACCTTCGGGAGTGGCATTAGTACGGCCACCTTGGGCCGCTTTCCCTCGGGTGATGTCATCATCAACAGCCCTCGTATCATGATCCAAGATGGAGCGGGTTTCTCGACGGAAACCTTTGGACCGGCTGATGGGGGAACCCTCAGCATCACGGCCCATGAGATTTACCTATCTGGACAATCACCCATTACGGGATCGACTAGCGCCTTCAACTCAACGTCAGGCCGGCGAGATTTTCGCTCAGATGTGACGGGGTCGGGTGGAGATATCCGCGTTCGCAGCGATCGCATTCTCGTTAGCAACGAGGCCGTGTTCGATGTCCGCAGTTTCGGTCCGGGTGCGGCTGGGGTGTTGGATGTGACCGCTCGTGAGATTCTGTTAGATAGCGGGAGTATGTTTAGTGCGCAGACGAGTTCTGGCCCTGGGGGAGATATTCAGGTGCGATCGCAACATCTCCAATTAGACAACGGCAGCAGCATCAATACCAATGCCGGAACCGCTGACGGCGGCAACATTACCCTAGATATTGCCACGTTACTCGCCTCGGGCAATAGTGATATTACCGCCAACGCTCTCGAAGGTCGCGGCGGACAGGTTCGCATTACGGCGGAGGGGATGTTTGGTATTGCGTTTCGCGATTCCCTCACAGAAGACAGTGATATTACCGCGAGTTCTCTCCTCGGTCCTGAGTTTACGGGTGAGGTCAGTATCAATGTCCCCACGGTCAATCTGTCGGGGGCCTTGGTGTCTCTACCCAGACCGATTTCTAATCCGGTGATTCTCTCGACCTGTGATACGGGGGAGAGTCGTTTTGTTCTCACGGGACGACGGGGATTGCGTCGTCATCCCTGGGAACCGCTGAGGGGAGAGGTTCTCTGGGAAGATTGGCAGGCGTTCCCCGAGGGGTTCTCTGAGTCTTTGTCTGAGTCTTTGTCTGAGGTGACGGATACGGCGGCCACGGCCAGTCGGCGCGAGGGTCATGCACCGATTTCGCCGTCGCCATTTGTGGAGGCGGAACGGTTAGCGGTGGATGAGCGGGGGAATCCGGTTCTGGTTGGGGCGCGATCGCCTAGACTGGATTCTAGCCTAGGACAACCGATCAGGCGGCTACAGGAACGGCAACGGCCTAACCTGGATTTAGACTGGGATTTAGAAGATATGGGCGGTACTGGGATCGAACCAGTGACATCCTGCTTGTAAGGCAGGCGCTCTACCGCTGAGCTAACCGCCCCTGATGGGGATGTTGCTAAAGGGATGATGGCAGCGCCTCATCTCGGCAACGGTTTAGTATCATATCAGACTTTGGCGTCGGTTGATACAAAAATCGAATTTTTTTTGAAGGGTTGTTTTGAGGAGTTTTCTGAGGAGGTTGTCTCTGCGGTGGCGATCGCAGCAAACAACAACGGCACCCAGACCAGTCGGACGAGTGATTTCCTCATATCAGTTGAGACTCTCTGGAGACGCAGCTAAGACAGTAGCTCGAAGACTATTGCGCTGTGTTGCTCCCAGTCAGTTAATTGGAGGAAGTGTCAGTCGCTTGGGCGGATGCCGTTGTGTGTTGGAGTCGGACAGATGTTAGAGTTAACAGCGTATTTACCTCGTTTACTAATGTGGACTGCGCTGTGCTTATCTGTCGTGAAGCCTTCTCTTGGCTTCTGGTTACTACTATAGGGAACCTCACGAACCGATGCAAGGGTATTTAACCAAACGTTACACAATTCAATTCGGTCAAAATCTCAACGATTTTCTAATATCAAAAACAACACCCAGCCTAGAGAATCGGGCAATTCCACCTCGGTTATCGTCAATAGACGACAGGATTGAGTCGAGTGAGTGAAGGTGAAATCAGTGAGTCTTGGGCTGGGTGCTGTGGCGAGTTTTCTTGAGAAGCTCGCTTGAGAACCAACAACAATGAGATGTGTATTCTAGCCTCCAACGAATGGACCGAGGAACGAGGACTAGGTCTCGAAGCGGATCAGCTCGATGCTCGTCTCTCTGGATCTACTCTACACAATTTGCGATCGCCTGGCCCCCAAACGACAACAATTGTTACCTCAGTCGAGTCTCTGATTTTTTAAGTTAAAGTTGTGTAACAGCCCCAGTCATGTTCAAACCCGTTCAAAAAGCATCAAGCCGACCCAGAATCTCCAGGTCGGCTCTCTTATCAACCAGCTATATTATCATTGCTGCTGGCGGCTTTTAAGTGGGACTGAGTGAGCGTCAGAGACTACGCACCCAACTCGGCGAAGGAGCGATTCAACATGCTCAGATGACGACGTTCGCTGCGACGAGTGTTGTTCATCATCAAACGGCGAGAGCGCTCTGAGACTGATTGCGCTTGACCCGTTTCGTCGGTACGATAGCTGACACCCCGATACTTCAGTTCAACAGTCGGTTGTTGAGTCAACGTCGGTTGAACGTTGCAGAAGCGCCAGTCTAAGCCACGATACTTACCAACCACTTCCGTGGGGGCTTTTTCTTCGACTTGAACGGGACTGGTGTTGTAGGTAATGCCGCGATATGTGAGTTCCATGGTTTCCGCCTCCAAAGCGTGAAATGTGCAAAGAGGCGCGTTCCTTCGGGAGTCGTCCCTACTTCCGTCTCCCCTCACTTGGCTCCAACACGTTCAGAGTTTTGTGATGCGGAGAGATGAACGATTTATCTTTCTGTATCTATTGTTACCATTTTGCAAGTCGATGTCAAGGGCTGAGGATATACCGCAACATTTCTTTACGATTTTCAAACCCGTTCAAAAAGCATCAAGCCGACCCAGAATCTCCAGGTCGGCTCTCTTATCAACCAGCTATATTATCATTGCTGCTGGCGGCTTTTAAGTGGGACTGAGTGAGCGTCAGAGACTACGCACCCAACTCGGCGAAGGAGCGATTCAACATGCTCAGATGACGACGTTCGCTGCGACGAGTGTTGTTCATCATCAAACGGCGAGAGCGCTCTGAGACTGATTGCGCTTGACCCGTTTCGTCGGTACGATAGCTGACACCCCGATACTTCAGTTCAACAGTCGGTTGTTGAGTCAACGTCGGTTGAACGTTGCAGAAGCGCCAGTCTAAGCCACGATACTTACCAACCACTTCCGTGGGGGCTTTTTCTTCGACTTGAACGGGACTGGTGTTGTAGGTAATGCCGCGATATGTGAGTTCCATGGTTTCCGCCTCCAAAGCGTGAAATGTGCAAAGAGGCGCGTTCCTTCGGGAGTCGTCCCTACTTCCGTCTCCCCTCACTTGGCTCCAACACGTTCAGAGTTTTGTGATGCGGAGAGATGAACGATTTATCTTTCTGTATCTATTGTTACCATTTTGCAAGTCGATGTCAAGGGCTGAGGATATACCGCAACATTTCTTTACATTTTTGGAACTCTTGCCCCTATTCCCTGTTCCCCGTTCCCTGTTCCC
>SIHH01000440.1 GCA_004299065.1 Phormidium sp. SL48-SHIP
CAACCTGAGAAACAAGATCAACTTTAGGCCGGCATTTGATACCGTAGAGAGACATCACTTGTCCTCCCAAACGCGGTTGGCGGGACGGAACAGCAGGTTTTACTCAAAGACTATGGCAGCGCAAACCTATCCTATCGAGATTAAACCCGTATCAGAATCCCGACTTCGGGGACTGGACATTAACAACGTTCCCTTCGGTCGCCTGTTTAGTGACCATATGCTAGTGGCCACCTACGACGAGGGAACCTGGAACCCGGCGACGATTCTCCCCTACGGCAAATTGGAGATGTCCCCATCCATTTCCGCCCTGCATTACGGACAAGCGGTGTTTGAAGGCATGAAAGCCTATCAGGGACCCGCTGGAGAAGCCTTGCTCTTTCGTCCCCAAGCCAATTTTGAGCGTATCAATCGTTCAGCGGCGCGACTTTGTATGCCTCCAATTCCCGAGGAGATTTTCCTGGATGGCCTCAAGGAGTTAGTGCGTCTCGATCGCAACTGGATTCCCACCCGCCCCGGAAGCGCCCTCTATATTCGCCCCATTTACTTCGCCACCGATGAGTCCGTGGGTTTGCGGCCTTCTCAACGCTATACCTTGGCGATTATCTGTTGTCCGGTGGGGGCGTACTATGCTGAACCGGTGAAACTGACGGTGACGCGGGAGTATGTGCGGGCCTTTCCGGGGGGAACCGGGGCAGCGAAAGCCGCCGGAAACTATGCAGCCAGTCTTTTAGCCGATCGCCAAGCCAAGCAACAGGGCTATGATAATGTCCTCTGGCTCGATGGGGTGGATCAAACCTATATTGAAGAGTGCGGCACGATGAACGTCTTTTTCGTCATCGATGGAGTGGTGGTGACACCGCCGCTGGGAGGGACGATTTTACCGGGAATTACCCGCGATAGTATTATTACGCTGCTGCGAGAACAGGGGGTTCCGGTCGAGGAACGGCGGATTGCCTTGACTGAGATTTTGGCGGCCCACAAGCAAGGACGTTTACAGGAAGCCTTTGGGGCGGGAACAGCGGCGACCATTGCCCAGATTGAAACCATCGCTATTGATGGAGTGGAATTGAATCTGGAGGTGACGGGAGATCAGCAATATGGGGCGCGGTTGCTGAAACATCTCGATGAGATTAAGACGGGGAAACGGGAAGATAGCCACGGTTGGACGATGCGAGTGTAGGAGAGTTATGACGGAGAAATCCCGCGACAATTGGTTTTATCGGCTGCTGGATCTGCCTGTGGGCTTCGTTGCGGGGGCCTTGTATCCTCTTAAGGCGATCGCCCTCGTTTCTCGCCACCGTCGACTCTGGGGCTATATTCTTTTTCCCATCCTCTTAAATCTTGTGGTTGGGGTGGGACTCTATATTGGTTTGTTGCGGCCGGGATTGACGCGGGTTGAGGATCTGGCGACGGATTTGGATACTCAGATCACCACTTGGATTGCCAATTTACCCTCCTGGTTGGGTTGGCTTGATGTGACTGGGGAGCTTTTAGGATGGTTCTTACAGGCATTATTGGTGGTTGGATTACTGGTGGCAACGGGGCTGTTGTTGGTGCAATTTGGAGCCATTTTAGGGTCTCCTTGGTATGGGCAGTTGTCGGAGGAGTTGGAGAAGCTGAAAACGGGCAAAGTCACCACCTATGAACAGGGGGTATTGGTGATTTTTAAGGATATTTGGCGGGCCTTAGCCTTTGAGGTGAAGAAACTCCTGTTGGCGTTGGGGTTAGGGATGCTGTTGTTTTTGGTGAATGGGGTTCCCGGTTTGGGAACTCTGGTGGCGGGTATTGGTGGGGTGGCGATCGCGGCTTTGATTGTCTGTCTGGATTTCTTGGATGCGCCTTTAGAACGTCGCCGGTTACGGTTTCGCGATAAGCTCAAGATTGTGTTTGGGGGACTTCCGGCGACGGGAACGTTTAGTGTGGTGTCGTTGGTTTTGGTGAGTCTTCCCTTTGTCAATCTATTAGCGGTTCCGATTTGTGTGACGGCGGGAACGCTGTTGTTCTGCGATCGGATTTATCCTA
>SIHH01000441.1 GCA_004299065.1 Phormidium sp. SL48-SHIP
CCATCCAGTATCTCAGGCAACTGTTACGAACAAACCGAGCCGTCCGAATCGCCTCGTCCAGACGCTCGTACTGCTCTTTGGCTCCTTTTAGCTTGGCCTCAAATACCAGCATGACACCATTGAGCCATTTGACGGGATTGTACCACATTGTACTACAGTGGTTGCCGCGATTCATCTCAACGTTGAATCAAAGATTACAACGTGAGCCTTCTCGCGGATTAAGGTAAAGAGTTCGGGGCCAATTGCAACGATCGCCCTATTCCCTGTTCCCTGTTCCCTGTTCCCTGTTCCCTGTTCCCTATTCCCTATTCCCTGTTCCCTGTTCCCTGTTCCCTGTTCCCTATTCCCTCTTCCCTCTCCCCTCTCCCCTCTCCCCTCTCCCCTCTTCCCTGTTCCCCATAAAAAAGCCCATGTCAACGACACAGGCCGATCTATCGAATCCAAAGTCTGAAAACTTAACGGAAACCCACAGCAGCTTGCCAGACAAACGCCAGTAAGAGGAAAAACAGGGGAATCAGGGGCAGAACATCCACTAAGGGATCGAAGACTTGATAGGCTTCCGGGAGTTTGGCTAAGAACAGAGCAGCGTCCATTGAGTTAAAATCCTTTTATCGCTCGAGTTTTCTCATAATTCAAACAAATATTAACATAAGCCGTTGGATTGACTCAAAATGTTAACTTAAGTTAAGCGAAATCGAAAGAAAAGCGTTAGGGCGCTGGTTTGAGCCAAGCGGCAAAGTCCTGAGCAAAACAGCCATCGAGAATCGATTGACGAATCCGCTGGGTGAAGCGAATTAACTCAGTGATGTTGTGAATCGAGAGGAGGGTGTAAGCCAGGAGTTCCTGCGATCGCACCAAATGAGACAAATAGGCCCGCGAGAAGTTCTCACAGGCATAACACGGACAATCCTCATCTAACGGCCCATAATCTCGACGAAAACGGGCATTTTTCAGATTCCAGCGTTCCCCGCGCACAAACGCCGCCCCATGTCGGCCTAAGCGCGTCGGGATCACACAATCAAACAAATCAATCCCCGAGGCGATCGCCCCAGCCATCTCCCGATAAGTTCCCACCCCCATCAGATAGCGAGGTTTATGAGGCGGAAGTAGCGGCGTCGTCGCTTTGACAATGGCCTCAATCAACTCCGGCGGCTCCCCCACACTCACCCCACCAATGGCATATCCGGGCAATTCCAGCCTTTGCAGCGCCGCCGCCGCCTTAGCCCGTATATCCGTGTACACGCCCCCCTGAACAATGCCAAATAGAGCTTGCTGCTGCGCCTGAGGACTCTTCTGATGGTAGTCGATACAGCGTTTCAACCACCGTTCCGTTCGCGCCGTCGCCAACTCCACCGCCTCACGACTAGCGGGATAGGGAGGACATTCATCAAACGCCATGATCACATCAGCTCCCAAAGCGTTTTGAATCTCCATCGAGCGTTCCGGTGTCAGATGAATCCGCGCCCCATCCCGAGGCGAGCGAAACGTCACTCCCTCCTCGGTAATCGTGCGCATCTCGCTGAGGCTAAACACCTGAAAGCCCCCCGAATCGGTTAACATGGGACCATCCCAGCCCATAAACCGATGCAACCCCCCCGCCTCAGCCACAATATCTTCTCCCGGCTGTAAATGGAGATGGTAGGTATTGGCCAGAACCATCTGAGCGCCAGTTCCCTGAAGCTGAGCTGGAGTGAGGGTTTTGACATTAGCCAGGGTTCCCACCGGCATGAAGCGTGGCGTTTCAACGATGCCGTGAGGCGTTTCAAACACCCCCGCTCTGGCTCCGGTGTCCGGGCAGATGGCCTGGATGTGATACTTAAAAAACTGGTTCAAGGGTCGGGGCTGCTTAACAAATCCAAGTTTGGTATTGTATCATTAGGGTGAGGCCAAATGATCTCATCCTCGGATGAGTGCATCGATAAATCCTCCCCTCACCGTTTGGGGTTCCCAAGATGAGGAGGCGCTTAATGGCGGAGTAACCCTCTACGAGAGAGAGTCGTTCAGTTTCGGT
>SIHH01000442.1 GCA_004299065.1 Phormidium sp. SL48-SHIP
GTTCATCTTGTAAGCGATGTTTTAGCACACAGTAGATATAAGGAGACTGGGTTAGGTCATAAACATGAGATAATACATATTGCAAAATATCACCCTGATTAGGATGCTGTTTCAGGTTCTTGTTTAATTTGGCAATAATTTCAAAAGCTCGTGTCTGCAAGCTTTTTTCTGATTGGGGTTGTGGTGAATTAGAGGCAGTCATAGTTCTAAATTTGCTTACCTATTCAATTGGTTTATTTAGCGTAACTGAGATTTCCAAATTTGCAGTGCTTCTTGATACTTCTGGCGATTAAAGGGAATGTTCGCCTTCCAAAGAGACAGTTCAATCAGAGGCCGTGGCAACCCCCAATTTTTCTCAATATCGATAAGGTTTGCCTCCAAAGATGTCTCATCATCCAATCCCTCACCCCAATTGGCAATAAACTGCCTAAGCTTGTCATGACCCCGTTCAACGGTTTTGTGAAACCGCACCGATTCCGCCTCAATATACCTCAATAACGTCTCAACCCTAGACTCCCTTAACGCCGTCTGACCCTCCCGAGACCCCTGACGTTTTTGCCACTGTTGAACCAGCGAGGAGAGGAAAACTGGGAAAAAGGCGGTTTCCTCAATCTCTAAGACCATCAAACGCGCGATCGCCCGCCGAATCAATAACTTAACAATCCGTTCCCGTCCATTCTTCCCTGGAGGCGGTGCGCCGTCCCCCACCAGCACCCAGAGGGCCTTGAGATGGTCGGCAATAATCCGTTCACTTTCCTCAGCCATCCCCTCCGGTAACTGTCGCGCCTGGCGATACTGACGAATCAACCCAATCAGAGGACGAGAGTCAGCCGTCTCAAACACTGACGAGACTCCCTGTAAAATCACCGCCACCCGCTCAGTGCCAATGACCGTCTCTGTAAACGGATTGTCCAAGGGGATAATCTCATGATGGTCTTCCTCCAGTTCCGAATCAATAAAGAGGGAATTGGAAAACTCCAGAAATCGGCCACAGCGACATTGCGGCCCACACGTGGCATCACAATCAGGACGCGCTCCCAAATCGTAAAACAACTCCGTATTGGGGCCACATTTGCGAGGATGGTCACCGGTAAACCCTAACCCCCGACTTTGTTGCCAATAGTTGTCCTCAACCCCTAACCCCACCAATCGCTCTGGGGCCAGTCCCAACTCACGCCAAGCCTCATACGTCTCCTCGTCAGCAGGTAAGGCATTGCCTTCCAGGTTTCCCCCCGCAAAATAGGACACCCATAACCGTTCGGGGTTAATTCCTAACTCCTGCGTCGCCAACGTCCACATACGGCGAATCGTAGCGGCTTTGGCGTTGGGGCCGAAAACAAAGGCTCCCGGCATCTCAAACAGGCTCAGATGACTCTCATCCCGACCAATACTGTCTAAGTCAAAATGGCGAAAACAGTCTTGGACTAGCACAAACTGCTGACCCTGGTAATCAGGAAACCGTGACAGAGACAGTTCCACTTGCACCAATCCGGCACTCATGACGAATGACATGGGAATCGACGGGTGCAACATCGGCGCTCGGGGGAGCGTTTGGAACCCCTGGTCTTGATAATAGTGAATAAAGCGATCGCGGATGCTTTGCGTCGAGCCATCAATCTCCCTCCGTTGAGACAGTGAGGTAGGGGAACTCGGGGTTAACGAGGACGATGAATTTAACAAGGTTTTCGGGGCCAATACGTCAATCTGGTACGACACCAGTCAATGAGAAACACAACCTCCTGTCCACCATAAATGAAGGACAACGGACGTTGACGATATCGAACTGACAAGCGACCAGGACTTGTCATCTCTCTGAGTCGGAGAACTAAGTCTTTTACTATCCTAAATTGTCCCCGAGATTTGAGCAAGGGATCAATCATAAAGGTTTATGACATTTAACCGGATTGGCGATAAATGCCCGCCGATTCGAGGATTTACCGCCAATAGTCTCATCTAATCAATCACATCCGGAGGCGCGATCGCCTCCCGGAAAAACTCCGCCAACCCC
>SIHH01000443.1 GCA_004299065.1 Phormidium sp. SL48-SHIP
TAATGACATCCGGGCGGTTGGCATGATACGTCGCCGACGATAGAACAACAGCCGGACGGCGTTTGATTCCTGTAACTCCAGGAAAATCAACAGTCACGATATCACCCGAATTAACACTCACTCCGTTTCATCCTCCTCTTGTGAAAAGTAAGCAACACCATGTTGAAACGCAAATAGAGCTAAGTCGTCTTGATCCTCCTGGGTCCAGACATCGCTATCATCAACATCATCAACAAAATTTATCTCACGACGTATTTGTTGTTTCGCGAGTCCATTCAGAATAAGCGTTGCTAACTGTAACCGTTCTGTTGGAGGCAAGCTGGAAATAATATCAGTGTAAATGTCTTCAATCTTGTTTGCCATCGAATCTCCTTGTTTTTTGAGTATGGTGTAAACCGTGATTGTTTTTTCCTATCCATGGGGTTTGCAACTGCCATTTGCAGAGCGTACATTGTCATTCACGGGTCAAACGCCCCCTCAATTGCTATCTATAGATCGGTTAGGCTCTCAAGATTGTAACAGAAGCACCGACAGCCGTTCCCCCGCCGCAATTCCAGGACTTCCCACCGGAATCACGGCACAGGCATTCGTTTGGGCTAAATTCACCAAATTTCCAGAACTAAAACTTCCCCCAGCACAATTAAAGTGGAACTGTCCGTCGCGAATCGCCACTTGTCCCCAAATATAGGTTTCTCGGCTGGGGGCGGCGGGTAAGGCTAACTCGGTTGTTGCTTCTACAAATTGAGGGTGCCAGCCGTGACTCAATCCTGAGAGTTTGAGTAAGGCCGGTTGCACAAATCGCCAGGCCGTGACTAAGGCTGAGACTGGATTTCCTGGTAGGCCAAAATACAGCGATCGCAGTTTCGGAAAACGGGCCATGGTCAAAGGTTTACCGGGCTTAATGGCCACCGATTGCACCTGAATTTCGCCCCCCAAGTCTTGCAAAATCCCCTCAATGTAATCATAATCGCCCACAGAAACCCCTCCCGTGGAGATCACCACATCTCCCCATTGCAAGGCTTCACGAATGGTTTGACGCAGGCTTTGCGGGGTATCGGGCACAATTCCCAACCGTAGGGCTTCAATATCTAATTGATGCAGAAAAGCCGCTAATGCGTATTGATTAGAATCAACAATTTGTCCGGGTTTGAGAGGCTGATTCGGGGCGACTAACTCACTCCCTGTCGAGAGAATTGCCACACGGGGTTTGCGAATGACCTTCACCACATTACATTGGGCCGCCGCTAAGACGGCAATTTCCGCTGCTTGTAGGCGAATCCCTGCATTGAGAAGGGGGGTTCCGGCTTGGTAAAAGCGGCCGCGATGACGGACAAATTCTCCGCAGGCTTTGGGAGGCTGTAAGACGTCAACGCGATCGCCGTCTCGTCGTGTGGCCTCCTGTATAACAATGGTATCCGCCCCTGGGGGAACCATGGCCCCGGTGAAGATGCGGGCGGCTTGCCCTAATTTTAGGGTGTGCTGGGGTGGGGTTCCGGCGGCGATATTTTCGATCACCTGTAAACTGACGGGGGTTTCCCCCGAGGCGGCGGCGACATCTTCAAAGCGAACCGCATAGCCATCCATGGCGGAGTTATCCCAATGGGGAAAGTCTAGTTGACTGCGAACGGCGGTGGCCAGAATCCGCCCGGTGGCTTCGGGGAGGCGAACGCCCTCGCTGTCGGTGAGGGGATGAACGGCTGCGAAAATGAGGTGTTCGGCGTCAGCGACGGACAACATAGGCGGGTCGGTGTTACGGGTTTAAAGGGTTAGGGGAAAATCTGTCGTCATGGCTTCGGAGGGGGGAGCCATCCCCTCTCAGGGTACAACGGACTCGCTCTAGGAGTGAATGTAAAGTTTTGTACGAAGGGCCGCGTTCTTCGGAAAAATCCAGGAATGAACAGGACATGAGAACTTTAGGTTTTCTTAAGGTAATAGGGGGTTGACAGGTCTGGGCATCAAAAACTCTGACGACTCGGGTCGAATACCAGACACCGGGTTTCTGTTAG
>SIHH01000444.1 GCA_004299065.1 Phormidium sp. SL48-SHIP
CCTTAGGACCGTTATAGTTACGGCCGCCGTTTACCGGGGCTTCAATTCGGAGCTTCGCTTGCGCTAACACCTCCTCTTAACCTTCCGGCACCGGGCAGGTGTCAGTCCCTATACGTCGTCTTACGACTTCGCAGAGACCTATGTTTTTAGTAAACAGTCGCCACCGCCATTTATCTGCGACCGCCTTCAGCTCACAAAGTAAATATGATCACCAAAAGCGGCACCCCTTCTCCCGAAGTTACGGGGTCATTTTGCCGAGTTCCTTAACCAGAGTTCTCTCAAGCGCCTTGGGTTACTCACCCCACCCACCTGTGTTGGTTTGCGGTACGGTCCACATGACATCTCACTTAGAGGCTTTTCTCGGCAGCATAGGATCAATCACTTATGTCTTACGACTCGGCATCACTTCTCGGGATAGAGAGTTCCGGATTTGCCTGGAACTCATCCCTACAAGTTTGCACCGGCTATTCCAACAGCCGGATGACCTACCTTCCTGCGTCCCCCCATCGTTCAAACAATATCACGCGGGTACGGGAATATTAACCCGTTTCCCATCGACTACGCTTTTCAGCCTCGCCTTAGGGGCCGACTAACCCTGGGAAGATTAACTTTACCCAGGAAACCTTGGGTTTACGGCGAACAGGTTTCTCACCTGTTTTATCGTTACTCATGCCAGCATATTCACTTCTCACAAGTCCAACCGACTTTCCAATCGATCTTCATCCCATATGAGAACGCTCTCCTACCAACCGCGCAAGCGCGATTCCGAAGCTTCGGCACCATACTTAGCCCCGTTACATTTTCGGCGCGAAGTCGCTAGACCAGTGAGCTATTACGCTTTCTTTAAAGGATGGCTGCTTCTAAGCCAACCTCCTGGCTGTCTAAGCGACTTCACTTCCTTTCCCACTCAGTATGGATTTAGGGACCTTAGCTGTCGGTCTGGGCTGTTTCCCTTTCGACTACGGACCTTCTCACCCGCAGTCTGACTCCCAGGATTGGACTTACGGCATTCGGAGTTTGATAGGGTTTGGTAAGCGGGTAAGCCCCCTAGCCCTTTCAGTGCTCTACCTCCGCAAGTAAACTCCTGAGGCTATACCTCAATATATTTCGGAGAGAACCAGCTATCACCGGGTTTGATTGGCCTTTCACCCCTATCCACAAGTCATCCAAATCATTTTCAACTGATACTGGTTCGGCCCTCCACTTGATTTTACTCAAGCTTCAGCCTGCTCATGGATAGATCACCCGGCTTCGGGTCTACTCCACAGTACTAAACGCCCTATTCAGACTCGCTTTCGCTTCGGCTACACCTCGCGGCTTAACCTTGCACTGTAGCGTAACTCGCTGGCCCATTATGCAAAAGGCACGCGGTCACACCAAAAAGGTGCTCCCACTGCTTGTAAGCAATCGGTTTCAGGTTCTATTGCACTCCCCTAACAGGGGTTCTTTTCACCTTTCCCTCACGGTACTGGTTCACTATCGGTCGTCAGGTAGTATTTAGCCTTGGAAGATGGTCCTCCCAGATTCAAACGGGATTTCTCGTGTCCCGCCCTACTCAGGTGCCTCACTTGCCGTTTTCGATTTCGCATACGGGACTGTCACCCTCTGCGGTCATCCTTGCCAGAATGTTCTGCTATCTAATAACGGATCAATTATTGAGGTCCTACAACCCCGGATGGTCGAAACCACCCGGTTTGGGCTAATCCCCGTTCGCTCGCCGCTACTAGGGGAATCTCTTTTGATTTCTACTCCTTCGGGTACTGAGATGTTTCACTTCCCCGAGTTCGCCTCTCAAAGCCTATGTATTCAGCTTAGAGATAACTGGACATTACTCCAGCTGGGTTGCCCCATTCGGAAATTTCCGGGTCAAAGGATGTTTGACTCCTCACCGGAACTTATCGCAGCCTGCCACGTCCTTCATCGCCTCCTGACGCCAAGGCATCCACCGATTGCCCTTAACATCTTTCTTATACAATCCATCACCCTATTTATCTGTCAATGAAC
>SIHH01000445.1 GCA_004299065.1 Phormidium sp. SL48-SHIP
ATTGAGGATGGACGGATTGTGAGTCGTCTGTTGGTTCCCCGGCATTCTTGAACTTGAGTATGGTTTTTGGGTTAAAGTTGGGGACAGACAACAAGACTAGCGTAGTCAGATGAGTCTTAGGGATCAACAGCTTTGCCTATGGCTTGCTCAAAATCAGCGGCTTGGCTACAAACTCTTTTAACCTGTTCCCAATTCTCAGTGATTTTAGGGGCATTGACTCGGTAACTACGCTTATTTTTCCTAATACGTTGTTTCTTAGGTAACTGTTCTAGTTTTTTCTCTACCCTAGGATTACACTCAGCATTAGTCAGGCGAGAATCATTGGACGAGAGGACGGCTGCGGCCAACCAAGTCCCGGAAGATTGAGCTGGGAGACAGAACAGGGTGCGATCGCCGGGAGTGACCGGACCCAACCAGCTTTTGATGACGTTCAGCAGAGCATCTACCGTATCCAGGATGGGGGGACAAGGTTGTGAACAGGGAAGCGTTTCCCAGTTGTTATCCTGTGCTTTTAAGGCCGACTCACCACAGTCATCATATCGGAAACTCGATACATCGACATCGACATGAATGATCAGTAGATCAAAACCGCTCAGAGTCGGATCGGTATCCAGTGAACCTGTATGCCTTTGTTGCGCTGTGTGACACCACTTCAGCACGCCACACCAACCGCTGCCAAGTTGGGGTCGAGTGGCTTCAGGCTGTATAGATGTCATGATGAAGGGGTCGGGTAATACCGCTTTGAGTGCAGCCTGAATCACTTCATAATCCGTCGGCCCTTCAGCGACTAGACCGATTTTCAAGGGTTCAGACATTGGGAACGGCTCCTAGATGACCCATTAACCAAAGGCGTGAGAGAGGATATTGCTCATTAAGTTCAGTGAGTTCAGGGGTGAGTGTGACACGACGGATACAGGTTTGTCCATTACTATTGCGCTCTACCCCAAAGAGGCGCACCTCGGGATCGGTTAAATCTAATCCATCTAAAGCAGCAGGATTATGAGCTGTTAACAGCAGTTGGCGATCGCCCTCATTGTGTCTCAGCCAGCCGGCAAGACGAGACATTAACCGCACCAGTAGCCGAGGATTGAGAGCTTGATCTAAATTATCGATCGCCAGCAATCGAGGCGCTTGAGGTAACAGGCACAGCAAGGCTGCGAAAATGACATAAAGTGCGCCCTCACTGGCATCATAGGCGGTCAGTTCATTGCGGCTGGGGTTCATGAAGCGATCGCTGAATTTCAAAAGTCGCTTCAGGCGCGGGATCTTGGGTGATAATAAATTGCTCCCAGAAGTGGTTGTCTCAATATCAAGCACCCAGTCAATCAACTCCAGCACCTGATCCAGAATCTCCTCACCCGTATTCCCCTGACTCTGTAAATGGTGACGCAGGCTCGCAAACCCCTCAGCCAATTGTCCACCACTGAGACCCACTGGAAGCCGGGATTGTTGATCCGGTAAAATCCCGCGTAAAGTCGGGGTATTTGGGCAATAAATCGCAAACTCTTGCAGGCGTTGCATCAGTTGAGCGGCGAGATTTGTGCGGTTGAGATGCACCAGTTCCAAGGCGGCTAAACCAGCTTTCGGATTGAGGTTCTTCTTGTTGCGGACTCCCTGGGAAAGAATCTCAGTCTCACCATCACTGAGAACTTCAGTTTTATAAGACCACGCTGGTTCAGGAGAATCGAGAGGATTGAGTAACGAAACGCGATAGGTTTCGTTTTTTGAGCCAGTTACACTAATGGCAATATGAGCCGGAGTGCGATCGCTGGCAAATGAACTTTTATAGAGTCGCGGTAAGCCGGCACGTACGCCCCGACGTAGTAAACTCTCATCATCGACCACTCCATTGGCGGCTGCTCCCAACACGCCTAAGGCTTCTAATAGGTTACTTTTTCCTGACCCATTTGCACCAATCAAGCAGTTTACTCGACCCAGTTCTAGGTTGGCCGAGTAAATGGACTTAAAGCCCCGAATTTCAACTTGGCGAATTAGCGTCATT
>SIHH01000095.1 GCA_004299065.1 Phormidium sp. SL48-SHIP
CGCGATCAAATAAGCCCATGGTCTGATCCTCTAATGTGAGTTATTTAATTAGTCTATAAAATCACATCTCAGTTAGGACAGGTAGTTGTAATCTTTTTTAATATATTTAATGACGGCTTATCTCAAGGCAATTTAGCAATTTATGAGAAATTTGGTGCAATTTTGCCTCTATAAGTCTAATAATCCAGCAGGAGGATCAACTTCTAGCCGTTGATTCACCAAATCCACCACCGGAACGATCGCTTCAACAAAGGGAATAAAAACCGTCGGCGGGGCGGGAGGCTTTTGACGTTTCTTTGCCTTTTTTTTCTTGACTTCTACTGGTTTTTGTGATACCAAATTTTCATCTAATTGAACTTGTAACAAGTCATTCCCGGCGGAAAAAATATCAATCGTCACCCCCAGTCGTTCCCCGGTTTGGTGATGAAACACCTCCAACCCCAGCAAATCGCGAACATGAAACTCGCCGGCCTCAAGTTCAGGGCGATCGCTCTGGGGAACCACTAAGACCGCATTACGCAACGATTCCGCCGCCTCTCGCGTCTCAATTCCCTCAATTTCAATCACATAGAGTCCTTTTCCGGGAATATCTCGCCCTCCTAGCAGTTCCACCGGTTCAGGCTGGCCGCCGCGACGTTTTAACCAACGCGGACCCGGTTCGAGGAAGCGTTCGGGGAAATCCGAGTCAGGATAGACACGCATCAATCCATGTACCCCCTGAGGGGCGACAATGCGGCCAATTTCAACCCAATCGGATTCCTGTTGCGGTTCTGCCATAGCTCGAAGATCAATTATCAGAAGGTCTTAAACCTTAATCATAGCCGGTCTTTGCGCTGAAACGACTCAGGCGGCTCAGGAGAGGGCGGGGGAGACGATTGGAGACGGCGTTTTTCTAACCGATCAGCTGGAGACCGATCAGCTGGAGACCGATCAGCTGGAGACCGATCAGCTTGAGAGGCTTCGAGTTGTTTGCGTTGTTCATCGAGAACCGCTAACGCCTGGGCCAGTTCGGTTTCCTGTTCGAGTTGATCACTTAGAGACACCAAACCACTCAACCCATTGATAATCCGTCGCAGATTTTCCCGCAGTTGGGGGTCTCCGGTCAACTCATCTAAATCAGAGGTGATTTTTTCAACATTCTCAAAGGTTGAACGTGCCGACGATAGGGTTTCTTGTAACATCAACAAGTTAGCCGGATCATTGACCGATTCCGAGACATCTCGCAGATTTTGTGACGCAACAGCGGCATTTTCCGATAACACCGTGGCGTTATTGACTAAGACCTCAAGATCGGCAATTAAATTGGCCTGTTCCAACTGAGATAAATTGCTATTGACCAATCGTAAGGTGCGATCGCTCTCTTGTAGCAGCGGCGTTAACCCCGTCGCCGCCAAGCGTAACTCCCGACTCATCATATTAAGATTGTCGAGGGTTGTCACCAAACTGGTTCGATTATCTTCGAGGAGTTGATTAGCCGTGACCGTGAGGCGGTTGAGTTCCACCGCCGTCTGATTAAACCCAGCGGCTGTCTCTCCAAACTCCTCAGCAGTGCGAGTTAGCGTCTGAGTGGTCATCAAGGCTGAGTCCGATAAAACCCCGAGTTCTTCCTGAAAAAAGATGGTCATTTCCGAGACATTGCGAGCTAACCCGGCAATATCTTCACTGGCTTGGGCGGTATTTTCTAGAAGAACTTGTACCGTTTCTAGGAACTCAGGATCACTAAACGATTCCGTAAATTGAGTTGAGGCGCGAGTTAACTTCTCGAAACTGATGCCCACGCGACCGAGGATGCGATCGCCATCACAAATAATCACCTGAGAATCACAATTTGACTCAAGGGGATCGGCTAAGTCTCGGACTTGAGGAAGGGGCTGATCCGGGGAGAGGATATCAATCGTTGTTTCCCCAATAAAACCGACTTGATTAGCTTCAACATAGGGAGGACGAGGAATTTTCAGATCCTCCGAAAGAATTTCGACTCTCGCATCAACACCATTCGTTCCAGGAACCACATCCACCAAGCGTCCAACTCGTACGCCACGATAGCGAACCGGTGCGCCCGCTTGCATTCCTAACGCATCCTCAAACTCAACGACAAACTCGTAGGTGTCTCGTCCAACGGTCACTCCTCGCAACCAAAGAGAGACCAATCCAAACAGGCCTAACCCCAGAATAACAAACAGGCCCAATGAGCCTTCTCGAAGCGTCCGCGATCGCATAATAATTCCTCGTGACTTGCGCCTATATGGGTGATCAATTAACGATTCACTGCACCTATCCAGCCGCCTGAATCGGACCCTCAATACTACCAGTACGAAACTGTCGAATCAACGGATTATCCGTTTCATCGAGTTCCTGAACATGACCTTCCCACTGTACTTTACCGCGATATAAAAAAATTACCCGATCCGTGGTGCGGCGAATGGTACTCTCTTGATGAGTCACCATGACATAGGTCCGACAACTGTAGTGTTTCTGCCCGACATGGAGATCCCGGATCAAATCTTCAATCACCGTCGAGGCGATGGGATCGAGTCCGGCGGTGGGTTCATCATAAAGCAAGATCTCGGAGGTATGGCTGGGATCATCGGGGTGATCAATGATAGCGCGGGCGAAACTAACTCGTTTACGCATCCCCCCCGACAGTTGGGCCGGATAGAGATCAGCACTTCCTCCCAACCCCACTCGTTCTAAACTCTCCTCGACTAACTGACGAATCTGTTTATGAGGTAGTTTGGAATGTTGATAGAGAGAAAAGCCCACATTTTCATCAACGGTGAGAGAGTCAAACAGGGCCGCCTGCTGAAAGACCATACCAATCCCAATGGGATCGCGGTTATCCTCAATCAAGCCTTGGCGTAATTGGCCCTTGATGTAGATTTCTCCCGAATCTGGCGGAAGTAACCCCGCAATGAGCCGTAGAATTGTCGATTTACCGGTTCCTGATGGCCCGATAATCCCTAACGCATCTCCGGGATAAATTGTCAAGTCTACCTCATCGAGAATCACGTTATGCCCGAAGGATTTGGAGATCCCTTTGAGTTCGACGATGGGTTCTGAAGGACAATCGCGATCGCGTTGAACCGAGTCGCGATCGCCATGCTCTCCACCGTTGTGATCCAAGTTGTGATCCAAGTTGTGATCCAAACGCGCCATGAACTCCGTCATTTCCCGCGACTGCTCTATCATGTTGCCATACTTGAGCGCGACTTAACCTGAACCTGCTATGATGCCTTGCTTGTCACCGCTGCCATGAAACAGACAATCCGTGATTTGAAACGAGTGTCCCGAAGTCGAACCCCCTATCGTGCCAAGCAATGGTTCAAATGGCTCTCTCCGGGGCTGTCGTTAAAGCGATGGTTAGTCGTCAGTGCGACCGGGATGGTGTTAGCCTTACTCGGTATTGCCATTTGGACGAAACTCACCCCCGTCTATTACCTCTTACAGTTTGTCGAAACCGCCCTAACCACGATCGCCACGCGGGTTCCCAACTATATTAGTGGTCCGCTGGTGGTGATCAGCGGTATTTTACTGCTGCTGTGGGGCCAAACTCGTACGATGGGGTCGATTCACGATGCCCTCAAACCTGAAGACAATGGCGAGTTAATCGATGCTCTCATGGAACGGCGACGACTGCATCGCGGACCGAAGATTGTCGCCTTGGGAGGAGGAACGGGCCTGTCAACTCTGTTACGGGGAATCAAGACCTACAGTGCCAACATTACGGCGGTGGTGACGGTGGCCGATGATGGCGGCTCATCGGGGCGTTTACGGCGCGAAATTGGCGTTTTGCCTCCCGGAGACATTCGTAACTGTTTAGCCGCCTTAGCGGACGAGGAAACCCTCTTAGCGGAGTTATTTCAATATCGCTTTCAAGGGGGAACGGGGCTAAGTGGCCATAGTTTTGGCAATCTGTTTTTAGCGGCTATGGCCGATATTACCGGGGATTTAGAGCAAGCGGTGGTGGCCAGTTCCCAGGTGTTGGCGGTACGGGGGGAAGTGTTACCGGCGACGTTGACGGATGTGACGCTCTGGGCGGAGTTGGCCGATGGCCGGCGCATTCAGGGAGAGTCGAGGATTGCCGAGGCTCGGGGTAAAATTGTCCGGGTTGGCTGTGTTCCTGAGACACCCCCCCCGCTTCCTCGGGTGATTGAGGCCATCGCCGAAGCGGAAGTCATCGTGATTGGCCCAGGAAGTTTATATACCAGTGTGATTCCTAATCTCTTGGTTCCTGATATTGTTGAGGCCATCGCCCGTTCCTCGGCCTTGCGGATTTATGTCTGTAACATCATGACGGAACCGGGAGAAACCGACGGTTATACCGTCTCTGACCATATCCTAGCCATTGACCGGGCCTGCGGCGATCGCCCGGTGTTTGACGCGGTGGTAGTTCAGAAAAGCAAGCCCTCAGCGCGATCGCTCATCCGCTATGCTCAAAAACAATCCCATCCCGTCGACTTAGATCTCGATGTCGTCGAACGCTTAGGACGACACATTATTTTGGCCAATATCATGAGCGAAGATCGTGAGTCGGGCATGGTTCGTCATGATTCTCTCAAACTGGCCCGCACCTTAGCCCAGCATTTTTCGGCAAAACGCTGACTCCGACCCACCCCGGACGACCCCGAGCGGCAGTAAGATCCCAGAGGTGCGGTATGGTGAAAGAGGACGGTTTCCCAAGCTATTCAGATACGGACAAGACACAACCATGACTGCGGTGAACTCCCCCACACCTTCGGATGCTTCTTCCCCCCAACCTCGCCACTACAAAGCCAAAGGACTTAAACCCGGTGGCCCTCGTCCCGCCAAAGCCCTTTGTAGTGAATGCGGCCTGTGCGATACTCATTACATTCATTATGTGAAAGAGGCCTGCGCCTTTATTCACCAACAATTTACAGAACTCGAAGACCAAATTCACGGGCGATCGCGACAACTCGATCAAGAAGCGGAAACCTATTTTGGGGTTCACCAATCGATGATGGCCGCCCGCAAAACTGAACCCATTGAAGGCGCGCAATGGACAGGAATTGTCAGCACCATTGCTTGTGAAATGTTGAACAGTGGCAACGTCGAAGGGGTGGTTTGCGTCCAAAACTCTCCCGACGATCGCTTTCAACCGATGCCCATTATTGCCCGCACCCCCGAGGAGGTTCTCGCCGCCCGAGTCAACAAACCCACCCTCTCCCCCAATCTCTCCGTTCTCGAACAGGTGGAACAATCGGGACTTAAACGCTTGCTAGTGATTGGCGTCGGTTGCCAAATTCAAGCCCTACGAGCTGTTCAGGATAAACTCGGTCTGGAAAAACTCTATGTTTTGGGGACTCCCTGTGTCGATAACGTCACCCGCGCCGGGTTACAGAAATTCCTAGAAACCACCAGTCGCTCCCCGGAAACCGTGGTGCATTATGAGTTTATGCAGGACTTTCGGGTGCATTTTAAACATGAAGATGGCTCGATTGAGAAAGTCCCCTTCTTTGGTTTAAATACTAAGGAACTTAAAGATGTCTTTGCGCCCTCCTGTATGAGTTGTTTTGACTATGTCAATGGCCTGGCGGATTTAGTGGTGGGCTATATGGGCGCACCCTTTGGCTGGCAATGGATTCTCGTGCGCAACGACACCGGCCAGGAAATGTTAGATTTGGTGCAGTCTCAGTTGGACACCCAGCCGGTTTCCTCTCGGGGCGATCGCCGTCAAGCCGTCCAACAGAGTATTCCCGCCTATGATAAGGGGGTGACTCTGCCGATGTGGGCCGCTCAACTGATGGGAGTTGTCATTGAGCGCGTCGGTCCGAAAGGGTTAGAATATGCCCGGTTTTCCATCGACTCTCACTTTACCCGCAATTACCTCTATGTCCAGCGCAACTATCCCGACAAACTCGACGATCATGTTCCTGAGTTTGCCAAACGTATTGTTGGACAATATAAACTTCCTCAATAACTCGCCAACTCGGTCGTTTTAACGCCGCTTCCCCTCACAGAAGACGGAAATCATTGGCCCTATCCAACCTTGGGGGGCTAAACCACAGCCAAGGAGACTTTTTTTAATGAGCATCACCTGTCATATCCTCGTCGAACAAAATCCCGGACTTCTCTACGTTAGCCGTAACGGTGCGCCTGAGAAGGTTCTACCGAAACTCGAACGCTTTTTGGTTAAATTCTGGGATGAGCGAGAAACCGCCGGGGAACACCGTTACACCCCGGAATGTTTACTCGCTCAAGTCACCGTCCGCTTTGGCTTTGAAAGTTGCGAGGATGACTTTTCCAATTTGCGGGTGGGGGTCGATTATGATCCCGATGTGGAGTATATCTATCTGATTTCCCTCGACAAAACGGTTACCGTTTGGGCGCCTGAACCCCGCTATCGTCAGAAACCGCAACTGGGCCTCGATGGCTGTCATCAACTCAAAGAGTTGTCGTTTCAAACGGCTTAGCGGGGAGTCAGCTCGTTCCATTCGTTCCATCAATTTATTCAATCAATTAGGGCTGCCCATCAACATAGTGATGGACAGCCCTAAGGGGTGTTTAAGAGTCACCTAACGGTCAACTCGCAACGACCTGAACCGATGTTAGCGGCGATTGGTGCGCCGGGGACGATAGTTGTTGTTGCGGCGTTTGCGAGGGCCACCTTTGCGACGTTTGGAACGGTGTAGGAGGTTTTCGACTTCCTGAACACTGAAACCAATGCGACTGGGGCCACCCACCGGTTGTTGTTCGAGAAGCATTGACAGAGCCTTACAGGCAATTTGGTTGATGTCAACATCTTCTTCGAGCCGTCGCAGCAACTCAGCGGCTTCTTCCTGAATATGCTGGTGTTGCAGCTTCGAGGCCAGTTCCACCTGATATTGTTGTTTGGCTTCGCCAATGGTGGGAACTTCCCCATAGACCATCGGGGAACCGGCAACGTGCATAATCCGGGTGAGTTTCTTGAACTCTAGGGGAGTGACGAGGGTGATGGCGGTTCCTTTACGGCCCGCTCGTCCGGTACGGCCGATACGGTGAACGTAGCTGTCGGAGTCGAAGGGGATGTGATAGTTAAAGACGTGGGTGACATCGTTGATATCTAAGCCCCGCGCCGCCACGTCGGTGGCAATCAGTAGGTCAATTCGCCCTTTTTTGAAGCTCTCAATGGCTTCGTTGCGCTGTCGTTGCTGCATATCCCCATGAAGGGAACTGGCGGCATAGCCCCGCGACACCAGGGTCGTACAGAGCATATCGGTCTCTTTCTTGGTGCGGCAGAAGATTAACGCCTTGTTGGGGGCTTCCGTGTCAATCAGGCGCACGAGGGCTTCTTCCCGTTCGCGCTCTTCTAGCACATAGTAGCGCTGAGTGATGTCGGTGTTGATGGTCGAGTCTTTGGGGGTGACATCAATCGAGAGGGGGTCGGTGAGAATCTTCTTCGACAACTGGCGAATGGCCGAGGGAAGGGTTGCCGAGAAGAGTAGGGTTTGCCGCTCTTTGGGGAGATAGGTGAAGATTTCCTCAATATCGTCGAGGAAGCCCATGTCCAGCATTTCATCGGCTTCGTCGAGAATGACAATCGAGGGAGAGAAGTCTTTGAGGCGCTTGGATTTGAGGTGGTCGAGGAGACGGCCGGGGGTGGCGGTGACCACTTGGGCGCCGCGACGGATGAGGGAGACTTGCCGTTCGATGGACTGTCCGCCATAGACGGCTACGGTGCGAATGCCGGCACAGCGACCGAGACGATAGAGTTCGTCGCTAACTTGGGAGGCCAACTCACGGGTGGGGACAATCACCAGGACTTGTACTCCTTCGCTACTATCCCGATGGACGGCATTCATGGCCGGCAATCCGAAGGCGGCGGTTTTACCGGTTCCGGTTTGAGCGCGGGCGATCGCATCGCGTCCTTGTAGGATCACGGGGATCGCTTGTTGCTGAATGGGGCTAGGGACGCGGAATCCAGCTTCCTGGATGCCTTCTAGGATCTCGGGTCGGAGATTAAACGACTCAAAGTTGGCGGGCGTTTCGTCGATGGTGGACTGGGAATCGGTATCGGTCTGGGGAAGGGATGTTTGTTCGGGAGTTACAGATGTCATAGATGAAGTCATATGTTACGTGGGTTACGTGTAGCGAGGGAGAGAACCAGTGATCGAGATGCTGAAGGGTTGGGGACTCGGTGGTGACCCGTCAACCGGTCAACAGAGGGACGAGACTGAGGGGAACTGGCGATCGCCCCGGTCTGTTGACTGTTGCGGGTGTTGTCGGCTCATAGATCGATTGAGTCTCAGCTCGCTAGAATTCATCTCCGCCGCCAGTTAACCGATAGGCGCTGCCGTGATTACTGATGTAGCAATGACTGATGTAGCACCGTTGGATGTAGCCCCGTACAGTGACGTTCCACACTTGACCCAGCGACTGAGTTGGCAATCTCGATCAGCACGCTGTTGATCGGAGTTGATCAGACGCACTGTTTGGAGGTACCACCGCTTCACTCTATGATAGTTGCAATTTCTACTTTTCTGTGAAGCTTTTTTCATCAATCTCTCAAATTGTCGTGATAGGCTGTTCTGAAATGCTTGCCAGTCGAGACTTGACTGGATAACGTTGACCGTATGGCTAGAGGTAAAACGCAACAGATGGACGCTGCCACGCTTTGGAAACGCTATCGGGACTGGCTCTATTATCACGAAGAGCTAGGGGTCTATGTCGATATCAGCCGTATCTCTTTTGATGAGGCCCTCGTCGATCGCCTGACTCCGCGCTTTGAGACCGCTTTTCAAGCCATGGCAGACCTCGAAGCCGGGGCGATCGCCAACCCAGATGAAGAGCGAATGGTGGGCCATTACTGGCTACGAGATCCAGATTTGGCACCAACGGAGACCATCAAACGGGAGGTGATTGACACCCTTGACCAAATCGAGAGTTTGGTGGCCAAGATCCATTCAGGGACGCTCCATCCTCCGGCGGGCGATCGCTTCACGGATATTCTCTCCGTTGGCATTGGCGGTTCGGCCCTCGGTCCGGAATTTGTGGCTGATGCCTTAGCCCCCCTCGATGCCCCGTTAGATATTCATTTTATTGATAACAGTGATCCCCAGGGGATCGATCGCAGGTTAGCGCAATTGGGCGATCGCCTCTCAACCACCCTGGTCTTCATTATCTCCAAGTCCGGCGGAACCCCGGAAACCCGCAATGGCATGATTGAGGTCAAAGCGGCTTTCGACAAGGCGGGACTCGATTTTACCAAACAAGCCGTGGCCATTACCGGCGTAGACAGTAAACTCGATCACCAAGCCCAACGCGAAGGCTGGTTAGGTCGTTTACCGATGGCGGACTGGGTGGGAGGACGTACCTCGGAAATGTCGGCTGTGGGACTCCCCGCTGCGGCGTTACAGGGGATTGATATTCGGGCTATGTTGGCCGGGGCCAAGGCCATGGATGAGGCGACGCGGGTGCAGGATCTCAAACAAAATCCGGCGGCCTTGTTAGCGTTGGCGTGGTACGCCGCCACCAATGGCCGGGGCGAAAAAGATATGGTGATTCTGCCCTACAAAGACTCTCTGTTGTTGTTTAGTCGCTACCTGCAACAGCTTGTGATGGAATCTCTGGGTAAAGAGAAAGACCTTGATGGTAATGTTGTCCATCAGGGTATTGCGGTCTATGGCAACAAGGGATCGACCGATCAACACGCCTATGTGCAACAGTTGCGGGAAGGGGTGGCCAACTTCTTTGTCACCTTTATTGAAGTCCTCGGCGATCGCCAGGGAGAATCGACGGAAATCGATCCAGGGGTGACTTCAGGAGATTATCTCTCAGGCTTCTTGCAAGGAACCCGCCAAGCCCTCTTTGACAATGAACGGGACTCTATTACTATCACCGTCCCCGAGGTCAGTCCCTTCTCGGTGGGGATGTTAATTGCCCTGTATGAGCGTGCTGTGGGCTTCTATGCCTCTCTGGTGAACGTCAACGCCTATCATCAGCCGGGAGTTGAAGCGGGCAAGAAAGCAGCGGCGGCGGTGTTGTCCCTGCAACAAGAGGCCATGGCGGTTCTCAAACAAGCCAATAAACCCATGTCCTTAGAGGAGTTGGCGACGGCGATCGGACAGCCGGATCAGGTGGAAATTATCTATAAGATCCTGCGTCATCTTCATGCCAATCAACGGGGAGTGACCCTCGTTGGCAACTTGGGCCGGCCCTCTAGCCTACAGGTTTCTGCCTTTTAACGGTTTCTATGCCTCTGACAATCTTGGTGGTGGAGGATGACTTAGCCACTCGTCTGTCCATCACCGATTATCTGGAACTATCCGGGTACTCCGCCATTCCCGCCGTCAACGGACGGGACGCTCTAGCCCGACTCGATCGCCACCAACCCCATTTACTCATTACCGATGCCATCATGCCGGAAATGGATGGCTATGAGTTGGTGCGACAGATTCGCCAGCAGCCTAACTTTCGCCTGTTGCCGGTGATTTTCCTGACGGCCCGCAACGAAACTCGCGATCGCATTCGCGGCTATCAGGCCGGCATTGATCTGCATATGCCCAAACCCTTCGAGTTAGAGGAGTTGGCCGCCGTCGTCCGCAACTTCCTCGATCGCTACACCATGATGAGTCACGCCTCAGCCGTGGCCGCCCCCGCCCCTGCGCCCGTGCCAGACGGTCCCGATGTTAACATTGACCTGACGGACCGAGAACAGGAAGTCCTCGATCTGTTGAGTCAAGGCTTGTCGAATAATCAAATTGGCGATCGTCTTTATCTGAGTTCCCGAACCATCGAAAAATACGTCAGTAACCTACTACGCAAAACCGATACCAGTAATCGGTCGGAATTGGTCCGATTTGCGATCGAACATCATTTGTTGCAGGGGTAGGGGGGGAAGAAGGCAAGAGGCAAGAGGCAAGAGGCAAGAGGCAAATAGGCAATCGGGGTAGGGTGCGTTCTGGCTTGCAATCGTGGGGGCGAAAAATTTTTCGCCCCTACCTACCGGAACGCACCCCTCGCTGGCGGAACCTGTCCCCTAACCCCGACGATGGGGGGGATGAAAACGATTAACAATTACCCAATGGATCTAGAAACCCAACAAGAGCTTATCGCCTATCTCAGCCAATATCTGACCGAGGCTCGTGTCGATCGCCTCGATGACGTGTTAGCCAAACGAACGCGACAAATCGCCGTCGTCTTAGAGGGGATTCATAAACCCCATAATGCCAGTGCTGTGCTTCGCAGTTGTGAGGGGTTTGGCGTGCAGGATGTTCATATCATCGAACGAGATACCGAATTTGATCCCAACCAACAAGTGAGTTTAGGGGCCGATCGCTGGCTGAGTTTACATCGCTACGACGACTATGGCGTTAATAATACCGCCATTTGCCTCGATCGCCTCAAAGAGCAAGGATTCACCCTGCTGGCGACGACTCCCCACGAACCGACTATCCCTATCGATGAGGTTCCCATCGAGGGTAAAATCGCCGTTCTCTTTGGATCAGAACTGCGCGGCTTGTCTACTTACGCCCTCAGTCATGCCGATGTGCGAGTCAAAATTCCCATGTATGGCTTTAGCGAGAGTTTCAACATCTCCGTGAGTGCGGCATTATGTTTATATGAACTCAGTAAACGCTTGCGTCAAGGGAATCAGCCCTGGCGGCTGACGGAGGCGGACTATACCGCCCTCAAACTGGAGTGGTTACGCCGCAGCATCCGAGCCTATGATCAGTTAGAAGCGGAGTTCGTCGCATCCCTCGACAAGCAGACTTAAATCGCCTTTGTGTTGAGGATGTGTTGAGGATGTGTTGAGGATGTGCTGTTGATTCTAGAAAGAGGAACCCGAGTTTATGAGTGATGTCGTGATGGAGTCTCCCGTGTACTTCGGACAGTTTGGAAGTTATCAAATCACCGAGAGCGATCGCCGGGAAGTCCGGATTTATCGTGCGGGTTTAGCGGTGGCGGCCCTCTGCTTTGCCGTAGGAACGGGCCTAACCCTGGGATACGGGGCCAGTGATTGGCTGTTACCAATCCTCACCTGGCTCTATTTTGGCTTTTGTTTAGCCCTAGGGGTGAGTCTGTTGACGATTCATATCTATCTCGCCCCCTTGCATCGTCTCTTACAAGCCTGCTGGCTCGTGGGTGTGGCCTCGGCGGTGGATCTGGTGTTATCGAGTGAGACGCCTTTAGCCTTGACGGTGTATGAACATCCTAATAGCCTTTGGGGTGTGGGGTTTATGTTTGTGGCCCTAACGGGGATTTATTTCAAAGAAGCCTTTTGTTTCAATCGTTTAGAAACCAAATTTCTCACGCCTCTGGTGCCGATTTTGCTGTTAGGTCATCTCAGCGGCTGGCTTCCTGAAGAAAGCAAACCCGTGATGTTGGGATTGTGGGCGATCTTGTTTTTGGTGTTTAGCTTGCGTAAACTGCCTCAAGCGATTCCCGATGATATCGGTGACAAAAGTGTGTTTGAGCATCTACGCGATCGCAACAACGAGACGATGTCCTCCCAGGAGGGGTAAGCGGACTCTGGAGTGATGAGTGACTCATCTTTTAACCGCGATCGCCCCTACTGGGTGGCTTGGGCGCAAATTAAGCGCATTGGTTCTGTACTAATGAGTCGCTTGCAAGATGAGTTTGGGTCCTTAGAAGCCGCCTGGCAAGCCTCTGAGGCGGGGTTACGGGCTGTTGAGGGGATTGGTCCCCAATTGGCGGCGGACATTCTTAGACGGCGATCGCAGCTCGATCCCCAGCGTCTTTATGAGAGCCATATCCAGGCCAATCCCCACTTCTGGACGTTATCAGACCCCGAATATCCCCGTCTGTTGCAAGAGATCCATAGTCCGCCGGCCATTCTCTATTACCGAGGCCTCCCCAATGCTGAAGAGATAGAGGGAAACGCCCCCACCATCGCCATTGTGGGAACGCGCCACCCCAGTCCCTATGGCATCAAATGGACACGCCGCCTCAGTCGCCGCCTCACGCACCAGGGATATACGATCGTTTCAGGCCTCGCGGCCGGAATTGACACCGAAGCCCACCGCACCTGTTTGGACGCAGGAGGGCGCACGGTGGCGGTGTTGGGAACCGGGGTCGATGTGGTCTATCCCCGCCGTAATCAGACGCTTTACGAGGAGATTGTCGAAAAAGGATTAGTCGTCAGCGAGTATCCCGCCGGAACCCCACCCGATCGCCTCCAGTTTCCTCAACGCAACCGCATCATCGCCGGGTTAAGTCGCGCCACTCTCGTCACGGAAGCCCCCCAGAAGTCCGGGGCCTTGATTACGGCTTACCTCGCCAACGAGTTTTGTCGTGATGTCTATGTGGTTCCCGGTTCCCTGGATAATCCCAACTCCCGAGGCTGTTTGGGCCTGATCACCCGAGGGGCGCAGTTGGTCATGGATGAGGAGAATCTGCTGCAAACGCTACAAGAGATGCCCACGGTAACGGTTCCCGCTGGTCGTCTCAGACCTGAATCTTCACCCGAGAAATCTTTATCACAAGACAAAGAATCTGTCAAGCTATCTGTCACTCCAGAGTCAGATCCCGCCCCGATACCCGAGGTTCCGGCCCATTTGGCTCACGTCTTCGCGGCGGTTCCCCCAGAAGCCACGGCGTTTGATGTGATTGTGGAGAAGTCAGGTACGGAAGCGGCCGCTGTGTCGAGCGCCCTCTTGCAGTTAGAATTGATGGGGTTTGTCTCAGCCCTACCCGGATTACGCTATCAACGCAGTTAATCCCCGATAGGTAAGGTACGCCCCTACGTCTTTTCTGTTCCCTGTTCCCTATTCCCTGTTCCCTGTTCCCTGTTCCCTGTTCCCTGTTCCCTGTTCCCTGTTCCC
>SIHH01000096.1:0-10567 GCA_004299065.1 Phormidium sp. SL48-SHIP
TGGCGTAGGAATTGCCGCCGGGGCGATCGTTGCCTCAACCTCTCCCTTAATCTTTGAAGAACCAATGACCCTTCCCTGGCAAACCCAGCGGGGGGAGACTTGGCATCCCTTTGCGATCGCCGTCTTGCTGAGTATGGCTTCAGCGGTGCTAGCCTGGTGGGCCGCTCAAGGGTTAATCTGGCTCTGTCGGCATCGACGCTAGCCGGCCTAGGCGATCGCTCCTAAACCCCGTTCCATCAGCGTTCAATCGGCTCTTTCCCCGACACCACCGGGGCGATATTACTCAACTGTAACTTAGGATGATCCGCCTGAACCTGGGCCACATTCCACTCATTGCGGAACAACAACACCGGACGCTCCCAACTGTCCTTCACCGCCGCCGTATTAAAAATGCGGCCAGCCTCCTCCAGGGCCTCCCAACCTCCCTGAACCCAACGGGCCACCGTAAAGGGTAACAGTTCCAAACGAGTATCCACCCCATACTCAGTTTCCATGCGGAATTGAACCACCTCAAATTGCAGTTGGCCCACCGCCGCCAGGATGGGATCTCGTTTCGACTCATCCACCGAATACATAATTTGCACGGCCCCCTCTTCCCGCAGTTCCGCTACCCCTTTACGGAATTGCTTAAACTTCGACGGGTTCACATTCCGCAGATACGCAAAAATTTCTGGAGAAAAACAGGGAATCCCCTCATATTCCAATTTTTTGCCATTATAAATCGTGTCACCAATGGCAAACATTCCCGGATTATTGAGGCCAATCACATCCCCAGGATAAGCCGTATCAAGGGATTCTCGCCCTTGAGCAAAGAGTTTTTGGGGACGAGACAAACGCACCGTTTTTCCAGTTCTGGCATGTTGCACCGTCATGTCTTTCTCGAATTTACCACTACAGACGCGCACAAACGCCACGCGATCGCGGTGTTTGGGGTCCATATTGGCCTGCAACTTAAAGACAAACCCCGTAAACTCAGGATAAGTGGGGTCAATATCGTCTCGGGTACTGTGGCGAGGATAGGGTTTCAAGGAATAGTCCACAAAAGCATCCAAGAACAGCTGCACCCCGAAATTGGTCATCGCACTGCCAAAAAAGACCGGGGTCAGTTGTCCGCTGTGAATCGCCTCTAAATCAAACTCGGTTCCCAGTTCATCGAGGATTTCAATTTCATCTTTGAGTTGATGATAGAGTTCCGGTTCAATTAAGTCCGCTAAACGGGGATCTCCGAGTTCAAAAATCGTATCTTCGGCGGCTTTGGTTCCGTGAGCAGTGCGTTTGAAAAGGTGAACTTTGCCTTGGCGGCGATCATACACCCCAGTGAAGCGATCGCCGCTGCCAATCGGCCACGTCACCGGATACGTCGCTAACCCCAACTCCTGTTCAATCTCATCGAGGAGTTCGAGAGGATCGCGACTGGGACGATCCATTTTATTGATAAAAGTAAAAATCGGCAGCGATCGCATCCGACAGACTTCAAACAGCTTGCGAGTCTGGGGTTCCAACCCCTTAGCCGCATCTTCCAACATCACCGCATTATCAGCCGCCGTCAGAGTGCGATAAGTATCTTCGCCAAAGTCTTGGTGTCCAGGAGTATCAAGGAGATTAATATGATGATCTTTGTAGAGAAACTGCAACACCGTTGAAGTAATCGAAATTCCCCGCTGTTGTTCCATAGCCATCCAGTCGGACGTGGCGTGACGCTGCGATCGCCGCGACTTCACGGCCCCCGCTTCATGAATCGCCCCCCCATATAGCAACACCTTCTCGGTGAGCGTGGTTTTCCCGGCATCGGGGTGGGAGATAATTGCAAAGGTGCGTCGATTGTCGATCGCCTCTTGCAGTTCGGTTCGCAGGTCGTCGCTCATGAATGGCTCTAGGAAGGGAAAACACAGATGAATCTGTTGTACAGTTGCCTTAAACTGACCGGGCAACAACCCCCTCAGTTTAACAAACTCTCGCCCCCTCTTGCCTGTTGCCTCTTGCACGCATGCCTTCTTCCCCCATGTCTCCAATTATCTTTTGCGATTTCGACGGAACCATCACCCTCGAAGATACCTTTATCTCTACCGTTGAACGATTTGCCCCAGACGTGGCCCGCCGCGTTCTGCCGCAAATTTATGACCTCAGCCTCAGTCTACAAGAGGGAGTCCATCAGATGCTTGAAGCCATTCCCTCCGCCGATTACCCAGAAATTCTCAAGCTGGCCGCTACCTATCAAATTCGCCCAGGATTTGTAGAACTGCTCGATTTTCTCGATGAACGAGATGTTCCCTTAGTGGTGGTGTCGGGAGGGATTCAAGGGGTGGTTGAAGCGGTGTTGGGAGAGTTACGCCAGCGGGTGCAGGGAATCCATGCGGTGCAACTGCAAACCCACGGAACCTACTGTTCTCCTGACTCGGAGTTCGAGGGAGCGGGAGAAATGGTCAATAAACTGGCTGTGATTGAGCATTACGGAGAACCCGATTGGATTCTCATTGGGGATTCCGTTACCGATCTCAAAGCGGCTCTGGCGGCCCCTCGGGTCTTTGCTCGCGATCGCCTCTGTGGTTATCTTACACAACGGGGTGTAACCTACGAACCCTTTGAAACCTTTACCCAGGTTCGCGATCGCCTTGCACAACTTTGGACGTAACACCTTGACGATGTTCCAACTCTCCCCAGAGAGCCATCTTTTAGGTAACAAGAGCCAATCCCATCCCTAAGTCACAATCGACTGTGCCGCATCCCCGTCAATTCGTACCAAAGCGGCAAGCCTCCCGCCTCCACACTGTGAATTTATTGTGAAGAACCCTGAAAATCCGGGGCAAAATCCCGTAAAAACTCGGGACATTTGGCAGCTTTGTGAAGTTCTCTTAATAAATCAACAAGCAGACCCCGATCCCCCGGATCACTTAACATCGAGTTACGAAAACGGCGATCGCCAAATCCCTATGATATAGTCGAAACGCAAGCCCTTTTGCTGTTGACATATGCCCGGAGCGTTTTCCCAAAATCCTTCCTTTGATGGTTCAGGAGGGAAGCCATTTACCGTCAAGTCCTTCATGCCACCCCGATCCGAGTGGCGTGGTCTTCTTGAGGTGACCTTAGATGCCATGGTGATTTTAGACTCCGACGGTAGCTTTCTCGATGTGAATGAAGCGGCTTGCGAGTTATTCTGCTGTTCTCGTGCTGAGTTACTCAACTCATCGATCAATCGTGTCACTGAACCAGGATTTGACTTCGCAGAATGTCAACAAAAATTAGAGGATCAAGGCAGAATTCGCGGTTCATTCTGCATCATTTGTCAGGAACGCGAGATTCGGGAAGTGGACTATGCCATCACCTATCAAGCCACCGGTTCTTATCACGTCTTAGCACTGCGAGATGTCACTCAGACCAAACAGGCTCAAAAAACGGTTAAACAGCTTCAAAAGAAACTCCAAGATCACGATCAACGGCATCGCCAAGAATTAACGTCCCTCCAATCTCAACTCAAGGCGACGCAACAACTCCTCTCGCGATTAACAATAGAACAGGTCGAGGCCAGTGTCCCCTCAGAGCAAAATTGTCTAAAACAGATTTCTCGCCACATCCCTGGAATTATCTATCAGTTTCGGATGCGTCCCGATGGAAGCTATCATTTTCCCTATGCCAGTGAAGGTATACGAGAGATTTACGGCGTCAGTCCCGAAGCGGTCAGAGAGGATGCTGGCGTTATTTTTGACATCATTCACCCCGATGATGTTGCGGGGATGGAGCAGTCAATTCACAGCTCTCGGGAGCAAGGGATTCCCTGGTATTATGAATATCGCATCATTAAGAATAAAGGTGATATCGTCTGGTTGCTCGGTCATGCGACTCCTAAAGATCTCCCCGATGGAAGTACCATTTGGTACGGCTATATTCGTGACATTACCCGACAGAAAGACCTCGAATCTCATCAACGTCGGTTGTTGGCGATTTTAGAAAGTACCTCCGATTTCATCGGAACCGCTGACGCCGCCGGGAACATTCTTTATCTCAATCGCACCTGGCAAAACTTTTATAATGATTTAGGCAAAATCCCAAAACGGTTAGAGGATAGCTGTCCCGCCTGGGTATTGGAGCTAATTTTCAAAGAAGGATTACCTGACGCGCATCGGCTAGGGATTTGGCACGGCCAAACCGCTCTCCTAACCCCAACTGGGGAAGAAATCCCTGTAGAACAGGTGATTATGCACCATACGTCGGAGTCGGAAAACGAAGAATACTTCTCAACGATTATCCGGGATATTCGCGATCGCCAGGCCAAAGAACGACAACTACAACAGCTCACGCAACAACTTAAAGAAGCTCAAGCTCTCGGCCATGTGGGGAATTGGTCATTTGATATTGCTAAACAAGATATTACTTGGTCTGACGAGGTATTTCGCATCTTTGGGATGCACCCCAGTCAAGGAGAACCCACCTTTGAGGAACATGTGCAACAGTTCCATCCCGATGATATTCCCCGCTTCCTTAAATACACCAACGACGCGAAAACTGGAATCCCCCAAGACTTTGACATTCGTATTGTCCGTCCGAATGGAGAGATCGCCTATATCAATACTCGGGTTCAGGTTGAATTAGAGAACAATCATCCCGTTAAACTCTTTGGCGTTGTGATTGATATTACGCAGCGAAAAAAAATTGAAGAAGAATTACGAGACGAAGAAGCACAAACTCGAGCCTTGCTCAATGCTATCCCCGATATGATGTTTCGCTATAACCGAGAGGCGGTCTTTCTCGACTATAAACCCTCCCGAGATGTAGCCGCATTTGAAGATCCTCAAAACTTCGTGGGTAAAAACATCGCAGATATTTTTCCCGAAGCCTTTGCTACCGTGGTCAAAGGTATCATTGATGAAACCTTCAAGAGCGGAGAGCCACAGATCTTTGAGTATAAATTGCCCGTTCCAGGAATGGATCAACATTTTGAGTCCCGCTTTGTCAAAGCAACGGATACAGAAGTCTTATCGTTGATTCGAGATATCAGCGATCGCAAACGAGCCGAACGAGAACGCCAAGAACTTCTGGTTCGCACCCAAATTTTAAATTCAATCAGCCTCAAGATTCGTGATTCTTTAGACTTAGACCGGATTATCGAGAGTACTGTTGCCGCGATTTTTGATGAATTAGAAGTCGGTTTTTGCTGTTTTGGTTTATCTAAAAAAGAAAATAATAAAGATTATTTTTATGTCTTAAATGAGCGAAAAGACGAGGATGTACCGAGCTTTTTAGGTCGGTACAGCTTAGAGGATTTCCCCAAAATTTACGCCGCGTTAATGGAAAAGCGTCCCTATCTAATCAACTCCATTCAAACCTGCGATGATGTATCAGTGAAGTCCTTATTTCAAAATTCCCCGCTCCAGTCCTACTGCGCCATTCCAATTTCGATCAGTGGGGGACGACTCGGAGGCTTTCATTTAGGCTATACTCGTGAAACCCAGGAATGGGAGGATGACGATATTTGGCTATTACAAGAAATTGCCAATCAAGTGGCGATCGCCATCCAACAAGCCGATCTCTACCGTGAGGCTCAAAGTAAAAGCGAAGAACTCAGTCAAGCCTACCGCCAACTACAAGACACCCAAATTCAGTTACTGCAAGCCGAAAAAATGTCCAGCTTAGGACAATTAGTCGGAGGAATTGCCCATGAAATCAACAATCCGGTCAGTTTCATTTATGGCAACCTAGACTATGCTGCCGAGTATTCCCAAGGCTTAATTGAACTCTGTCAACGCTACAGTCAAGCCTATCCTAATCCTCCCGAGGAGATTAGCAATTACCGCGAAGCCATTGACTTAGAATTTATCATTGATGATTTCCCTAAAATTATCACCTCCATGAAATATGGTGCAACGCGAATCCGTGATATTGTCAAATCCCTACGCACCTTTTCCCGTCTCGATGAATCAAGTCTCAAAGATGTAGAACTGCATGAAAATCTCGATAGCACCCTCGTGTTACTGCGGAATCGCTTACATCAGGACAATTCCCCGCAAAAAATCCAGGTCATCAAACACTATGGCAACTTACCTAAAGTGTCCTGTTATAGCGGCTTACTGAATCAGGTGTTTATGAATCTACTCATGAATGCCATTGATGCGATCGAAGTGAAACGCAAAAACCTAGATTCAGATCAACTAGAACAGTACCAAGGTCAAGTCACCTTAACCACCCGTCTCGCCTCTGCCAATACCATTACCATTACCATTGCTGACAACGGCTGTGGCATGAGTGCCAGCACCCAAGAAAAAATCTTCAATCCTTTTTTTACCACTAAACCCGTTGGAACTGGAACCGGCATGGGATTACCCACCAGCTATCAAATTATCACCCAATCTCATCAGGGAAAACTCAAATGTCAATCGACCCTCGGGGAAGGGACTCAATTCATAATTGAGTTACCCTTAAACATTCAGTTAAAGCGGCATCCGCAAGGATAGATAAACCGCCAACCGTCATGTTAAAATGATCAGCTAACCGTCAATCTCGTCAAGATAACGTCATATGTCGGGTAACGTCCAAGAGAACTGTCCTCCAGACAAAGATCGCCCTAGGAATGACCGAGACGTTGAGACGAGTCGCCTCGACCTCGCTCACCTGCGATCGCTGTTTGAGGCCGCTCCCGATGCGATGGTGGTTCTCGACGACCAGGGATGCTATATCGAGGCCAACGCCGCCGCCTGTGAGCTTTTTGGACTGCCGCGATCGCAACTCTTGCAAACCTGCATCGCCGACTTTGCCGAACCCGGATTCAATTTTCAGCAAGCCTGGGACTATCTCCTCAGCCAAGGAACCGCGCGGGGAGAATTTCGCCTCGTCCGTCCCGATGGTGAAATTCGTCCCGTTGACTACGCCGCCACCGCTCATGTCACCCCGCATCATCATCTTTCCGTATTACGACCCATCTTAGCCCATCGTCCTCAAAAACGTAGCTCACCGGCTCGACAAAAGCATCTCGTTGATATCATTGAGCGCACCTCCGATCTCATTGGAACAGCCGATGCAGATGGCAATATTTTCTATGTCAATCAATCCTGGCAACGCTATTTTAATGACGAAACCTTAAACAGCGACCATATCTCTAATTTTCATCCTCCCTGGGCCTTAGAACGGCTCCTCAACCAAGGGATTCCCGAAGCCAAACGTTCAGGAATTTGGCGTGGAGAAACGGCAATTCTCAGCAACGGTCAAGAAATCCCCGTTGAGCAGTTAGTCATATACCATCCAGGAGACCCCGGAGAACAGCCATTTTTCTCAACGATTCTGCGGGATATTCGCGATCGCAAAGCCGACGAACAAGAACGACGACAACTGACTCAGGAACTGCAAAAAGCCCAAGCGATTGGTCATATTGGCAGTTGGTCTTTAGATATTGCCACAGACACCGTCATCTGGTCAGACGAGATGTTTCATATCTTCGGACTTCATCCCGAACAAGGAGAACCCAGTTTTACTGAGCTAACTCGTATCATTCATCCTCAAGATCGCGCCCAATTTTGTGCCAAAATCGCCCTAGCACGCAACCAGGGAAAAGCCCAACATTTTGACCATCGCCTGCTCCAAGCTAATGGAGAAATTGGCTATGTCAGCAGTCGAGTCGAAGTGGAGATCTCTCAGGGACGCATTGTGCGACTTTTCGGAACTGTTTTGGATATTTCCGATCGCAAAGCCGCCGAAGTCGAACTGGAGCGCTTCTTTAACATTTCCCTCGACTTACTCTGTATCGCCGATTTCACAGGAAAATTTCGCCGAGTCAACCCCAGTTGGCAACGAGTTCTCGGCTATGATCTTGAGGAACTTGAACGGCTTAACATTCTTGATCTTGTCCATCCCGATGATATCAGAATCACCATCGAAACGATGGCTCGCCTGGCCGCTCATGAGCCGATTTCTAAGTTTGTCAATCGCTATCGAACCCGAGCCGGGGACTATCGTTACATTGAATGGTTGGCCGCTCCTGAAGAGGACTTAATCTACGCCGCTGCGCGAGATATTACAGAACGCCAAGCCGCAGCCACCGAAGTTCAAGAGTTATTGCGGCGCACCCAAATTTTAAGTTCTATCACTCAATCTATTCGGAATTCTTTAGACTTAGAAGTGATTGTCCAGAATGCTGTGACAGCTATCTTTACCGACGTTGATGTCGATATTTGTACCTTTGGTTGGTGTTATCAGGCGAGTCATCCAGAGACCTCAGAGCCGGTCATTGAACAACAGATTTTAGTTCAGGAGAAAGTTCCCGAAGTTAAAGATTGGCTTGGTACCCATTTTTTGCCCGGATTTAACAGTGTCTATCAGCATATCATTGCCAATGAACCCTATTATTTAACCTCCGTTGAAGAGTGTCAAGATGAAGGCTTAAAAGCCATCTGTCGTGAAAGTGGAATTAATAGCTATTGTTGCCTACCAATTTGTAGTATTAATGGCTATTGGGGCATTTTTGAACTGGCACGCATCAGTCATGAAGCACAGTGGGATGAGGACGAAATGGAGTTACTCAATGAAATTAGTGACCAAATTGCCATCGCCATCCAGCAAGCAGAACTCTATCAAGAAGCCAAAGCCAAACGGGAAGCACTCAGCCATGCTTATCGCCAGTTACAAGAAACTCAGGTTCAGTTAGTGCAAGCTGAGAAAATGTCGAGTTTAGGACAACTGGTGGCCGGAATTGCCCATGAAATTAACAATCCCGTAAACTTTATTTACGGCAACTTGCAATATACCGCCGAATATGCAGACAGCCTCCTGAAATTAGTGCAAGCCTATCAACAGGAATATCCTACCCCATCCGAGGCGATCGCCAAACTGATCGAAGATATCGAACTCGACTTTGTCAAAGACGACTTTAACCAACTCATCACCTCCATGCGGAATGGAGCCACACGCATCCGAGATATTGTCAAATCCTTGCGAACCTTCTCCCGACTCGACGAAGCCGAACTCAAAGCCGTAGACTTACATGAAAACATCGATAGTACCCTAGTGATTTTGCAAAATCGCCTGAAAGGCCGTCGCGATGAACCCGATATTGAAATCATTAAACACTATGCAGCCTTACCGCCAATTGAATGTTACAGTGGCTTACTCAATCAAGTTTTTATGAATCTGTTAGTCAATGCCATTGATGCTATTCAACAGCGGCGAGAGAGGCTACCCTGGGAGCAACAATCCGACTATGTTGGTTGCATCACCATTACAACCGCACCCATCACCTCAACCCAGGTCAGAATCTCCATTCATGATAATGGAATTGGCATGACTCGGCAAATCCAAGACCAAATTTTCAACCCCTTCTTTACCACCAAACCCGTAGGAACCGGAACGGGTATGGGACTCCCGACGAGCTATCAGATTATTAGAAAATATCATGACGGCGAACTGACCTGCTCGTCGGTTCCAGACCAAGGAACCGAGTTCACGATTCAGCTCAGATTCAACCCTCAATCCTCAAGAGAAAAACATCGACCGTGACGAGGTTTAATCTCGCTCAAAACTTGGCTGATTATTCTGTATTGTAAAATCCCGACAGTTGTTTAAGCGCAATTTTTAAGTGGTATCATGTAACCGTTCACGCCGATCATTGCCGTTTCATCATTAAGATGTCATGTCTTCCCCCAAATTTCCTCGCGTTCCCCTAGTGCGTACCTTAACCCCACAGGCCACCAACGATGGGTCATTCACCTTTTTCTCTCAGGAATTTGGGGAGTTATTTCATTCCCACCACGGTGCGAAACAAGAAGCCGAACAAAAGTTTGTTCAGCCAACCCATCTTCGGGAACAGGCCCAGCTATCCGGGGTGATTTATTTGCTCGATATCTGCTATGGCTTAGGCTATAATAGTGCCGCTGCGATCGAAGCAATTTGGGATGCAAATCCTAGCTGTCGAATTATCTTAGTGGGATTGGAATTAGATCGCGTCGTTCCTAAAGCCGCCGTACATCACGACTTACTCGATGATTGGTCCAATAATGTTCGTTGGCGTTTAGAAGATCTCTCGCAACAGCATCATTTTGAAGATGCTCGATTACAAGCCGATTTGGTGTTTGGTGATGCGCGATCGCACCTACAAGAAATTCAGCAACAAGGTTTCCAAGCCGACGCCATTTTTCTCGATCCCTTTTCCCCTCCCACCTGTCCAGAATTATGGACCGTTGACTTTCTAAAATGGGTAGGAAATTGTTTATCCCCCAACGGCTACTTAGCCACCTATTCCTGTTCCGCCGCTGTACGAAGTGCCTTACAAGAAGTTGGATTACAGATTGGTTCAACCCATCCCGTCGGCCGTAAAAGTCCCGGAACTGTTGCCACCTGGCGTCGCGATCGCACCTTACCCCCATTATCCCCCCAAGAACAGGAACATTTACAAACCCGAGCCGCCATTCCCTACCGAGATCCCAATCTGAATGATGCCCGCAATCTGATTCAAGAACGCCGCCATCAAGAGCAAACCGAATCAGATTTAGAACCCACCAGTCGCTGGAAAAAACGTTGGCAAGACAGGAATAAGGAATAAGAACATGACCGTCTTCTCCTGTCTTCTCCTGTCTTCTCCTGTCTTCTC
>SIHH01000096.1:10667-13718 GCA_004299065.1 Phormidium sp. SL48-SHIP
GGAATAAGAACATGACCGTCTTCTCCTGTCTTCTCCTGTCTTCTCCTGTCTTCTCTCTCCTCGTTCCTTGGCTCTGCCAAGGAATGCGTTTTCAGAGGCTCTGCCTCCCAACTAAAGTCAGAACCAAGGAAATATCTTGCAGAAACTCTAGTTATGAACGACAATCAAACCATCACTATTTTGACTATCTATTGCCTAGCAAAAACCATCAAACTGGATAATACCATTTTTCAAAATACTTGCCATACATCTGACACCGAGGAGTGCGAACAGCCATCCCCTCCACGGTCGGGATTAGGGGTGAGTTCCCCGACAGACATCTAGGGCAGGACTTCTGAAAATTAGTATTAAATACGTCATCATTAACATTGAAAACTATTTAGAAAACCAAAACTATTTAAACCCATAACTTGATCCATTCTCAAATCAAATAGACCGTTTCTGGGACATCTTGCAAACAGGTTTGTAACAGTGGATCACTCAGAGGACGATCATACACCTCCTGAAACAACTGACACAACAGTTGACGAACCCGATCGCCGTCCAAACAGGACATTTTATACCCTGGCGCGATCGCCAAACACATTTCCGTCGGCTCTCCCCCCGACAGTGGCGGCAAAATATAGCGTACATCCTGGAGAAACATCGCCCCAAGTCGTTGATAAAACCCATAGCGGCGTCGCGTGATCGGATCGGCTTCAGTGGGGGATTCCACCTCCAACAAGAGGTAGCGATCGCGCTCCTGCAACGCCGCCAGAACTTGCTGAAAAAAGCGACTCCCAATCCCCTGATTCCGAGCCGCTTTCTGGGTCGCAATATATCCCAATAACACCAAATCACTGTCCCGGAGAGTATATAAAATCGCCATAAAAATGACCTCTTCGGTCCGTTGGCCAACCCAAAGTTCATAAATCCCGCGATCAATACGTTCCTCAACCTGAGAACGAGGAATCTGCTCACTCAGGGGAAACGCCTCCTCATAAATCGCCAACGCCGCTGCTGTAGCGGGATCTTGCGACGAGCGAATCTGTTGAAACCTCACGGGTGCGGCGGGATCCGTCATCTCACTCATCCCCCTGCGAACGTTCGGGTTTACCCTCTTTCTCTAGCCGACTAGCCATCTGCGCGCGTCGTTGACGTAACGTTGCATCACCGGGACTGAGTTTTTCGGCGATCGCATAGGAACGTAACGCCTCATGAGTGCGTTTAAGTTTTTCGAGAACCTCACAGCGGCGTAACCAAGCCTCATAATTTCCCGGTTGTAGCTGAATCGTGCGATCGTAAGTCGCCAACGCCTCTCGATAGCGTTGTAAACGAGAGAGAACATTCCCCCGTTTCAACCATAACGGTAGATGATCCACCCATAACGCCAGTGCCAAATCATACACCGACAGGGCCTCCTCATAGCGTTGTAACTTCTCCAAACAGGCCCCTTGCTTCAAACGAGCCGACATTTGCATCGGCTGTACCCCTTGTGCATTGGCGTAAGCGGCGATCGCCTCGCTGGGCCGTTTGAGCAATTCCAACGCCTCCCCCTTCTTAAGCCAGGCCCGATACACCCACATATCCAACGGCGGCCCAATTTGAATCACCTTCTCATAGGCGGCGATCGCATTCTCATAGCGTTTCAAATTAGCCAACACCTCACCACGATAGTACCAAGCCTGAGCATAATGAGGCTCAATCTGAATCGCATTATCAAACGCCACGATCGCATCAGCATCGCGATTGAGATGATAGAGAATCTTACCGCGACCGAGCCAACTCGGAGCAAAATCCGGATCCAAATGCGTCGAATGATCATACGCATTCAACGCTTGAGGATACTGTTGCGTTTCATACAACGCCACCCCCTTCCCATACCAGGCTTGAGCCGACTGAGGCTGTAAACTCAAGGCCCGATCAAAACAGGCGATGGCCGCCTCCCCCCATTGATGTCGCATCGCCATTCCCTTGAGAATCCAGGCCTCAACCTGATTGGGATCTTGTCCCAAGGCCCGATCATAAGCGGCGATCGCCTCCGTATAGCGTTGCAAGGCTTCTAAAATCCGTCCTCGTTGCAGCCAAAACTCCAGTCGTTCCGGTTGCAATTGCAACACCTGTTCGAGCGACAACAAGGCGTTCTCATACTCCTGACTCTGTTCCTGACAGTTCGTGAGTTTCAGCCATAGCGTCCAATCCCCAGGTGCAAAGCGAGTCGCATTGCGGTAGGCGATCGCCGCATCCGAGAACTGACGACGGCCCGCCAATAAATCCCCATAACGATACCAAGCCGGCAGCAAATCCGTCTTACAGCGAGTGGCCCGATCATAGGCCTCGATCGCCCCTTGCAGATTCCCCTGAGCCTCCAGAGCTAACCCCTGATAATACCAAGGTTCATAGCGATCGCCATCGAGTTGACTGGCTCGTTGTAGAGCGGCGATCGCCTCATCATAGCGTTGTTGCTCCAAAAGCAATCGCCCCCGCAGCAACCACACCCAGAGATCATGGCTATTGAGCCGTAACGCCTGATCATAAGCGGCGATGGCTTCAGGGAGGCGATCGAGTTTCGCCAACACCTGTCCGCAACGCACCCACGCCGGACGAAACTGAGGATTAACCGCCAACGCTGCCTCATAGCAGGTTAACGCCTGCTCATATTGCTGCGATTGATACCAACGATTTCCCTTCTTATAATCCGGAGAAATCCCTAACCAGCGTGACGATGCACCGACAAACCACTGTTTGAGCCGTTGCGGGAGCGGTGTCTCTGAGACGGGAGCCTCAGCCTCATCTCCAGACGTACTCGTAGAGGGTGCTGGGGGCGCTTTTGGGGGCGGTGGAATCGGCATTTCCGGTGCGTCCGGTCTCTCCGGTGTTGACGGCTCCTGAGACGCATCAGTGGTGCTATTCGCAGACGGATCAAAGTCAGCGGGGTTAGTCATGGGTGAGTCAAAGCAGCGTCTGAGGGCGACAGGACAACAGCAACACTATGCTTGTTGCCAACTCAACCAATTTTGACATACCCCCGCCGTTAATTGCTAAAGCAACTCGGTCGGGGGATTCTTAGAT
>SIHH01000097.1:0-10891 GCA_004299065.1 Phormidium sp. SL48-SHIP
TAGAATTAGACAATCTCCTCATTCATGGAAGTACCGTCAGTTGTGATGACGAACTCACCCCAGAAACCCCCGCCAGCATCTTGTTAGATCGTCTCATCCGGGCCGATGCGAAGCAGCTTTTTTGTGGTCGTTCAGGATTCGCCTTTGAGTATTGTTTTCAATCCGGACAAATCGCCTCCCAAATAACAACCTTAGAGGGTGAACAAGCCCCAATTTCGCAAATTCTAAAACCCCGTAAGGTCGTCGGAGTCGGCAGCGTTGGACGGCTTCCCAATCAAGCCAGTTATTGTTTATATTCCCCCAGTACCAACAACGTTGAATTCCGCCATCTCGCCTAACGTTCTCTCTATTATCTAGGGTGTCTATAAGGGCGCGACCCTATGTTTGTCCGGTTACCGATTCCTTTCAACTGCGATGATTATTATCATAATGAAGCCTGGCTCCAGCCCAAAGGAGTTTTTCTCGTAGCGTTTTGAAATAGGAATAATCCTCTCTTAAAATCAAAAAATTAGCCTGACAATCTGCCATCTTGACATCAACTCGTTGTCCCGGCCAAATTGCCGTCGCCAACGCACCATCCATCCAGAGTTTCGTATTTAAATCCCGATCTTCGAGGGGCCAAATACTGACGACCACCCCCGGCGGGAGAATCAGTGGACGACTCGATAAACTTAGGGGACAAATGGGGGTAACGGCGATCGCATTCATCCCAGGGTGCATAATCGGGCCATTCGCCGACACCGTATAACAGGTTGAACCCGTGGGAGTCGCCACCAACAAACCATCCCCCTGATATTGATCGACAATTTCCCCGTCAACTTCCATCTCCAAAATCGAAGTCAACATTCGATCCACCGCCGCCGGCTTAATGCACATCTCATTCAACGCCAGATAGCGATCGCTCACCGGTTCTCGATTCAGGCGATCGCCCTCAAACAACGCCGCCTCCAACATCATCCGCGACTGTACCGCAAAGCGATCCTCAAGTAAGCGATCCCAAACCGCTTGCGTCTCCTCGAAACTAGCAAACGGTTCCGTCAAAAACCCCAAATGTCCGCCCACATTCACCGTCAACAGCGGAATCCCCTCCGGTGCTAAATGGCGGGCCGCCGTCAGGGCCGTTCCATCGCCGCCTAAAATAATTCCCAAATCAATCTTCTGAGTTGACGAGGCCAGAAACACCGGATAAGGATTATCCTTAGGACCACTTGGTCCCAAAAGCACATGACAGCCTCGGGCTTCGAGTTCCTTCGCACAGCGTTCAGCCCACTGTTGACTCGATGAATCTCCCGTCTTATGAGCAATAATGACCTGTTTAAGTTCCACAGTCTATCGTTGTCCTATTGATTGTCGATCAGCATAGCTCTCAGGCTGGCCCCCTCGCCCACCTCAGAACTCGGGCCAAGTCTCCAAGGGGTACCGCCGCTGATTCGGTTCCAAATAGACAGAATGTGACGGATTCAGGCGATCGCGTAACGTCGATCCCGTATAGCCCGTCGCCAGCCAAACCAACGCCCGTACCCCATCACGAATCGACTTATCTAGGGGTTCAGGAGCCAATCCCGAGGGAATCGAAACCGGGCGAAAACTAATATCCCGGCTTCCCAGGACAATCTCACCAATCGCCGAAGCGCGACGCATATGATAATCCGACGTAATCAGATAAATACTGCGGATATCGCGCGATCGCAACTCATCGACCAACGTCGTGAAATTCGTCACCGTATCCACCGCATCATAATTCAAATAGAAACGTTGGCGAGGAATCCCCGCCTCCGCAAACACCCATTCAGCATATTCCGGGTTGCTTCCCCCCGACACCCAAACCGGTAACTCAGGATGAGTCCGAGCAAAATTGGCCGCGAACACCTCTCGATCCGGCGAGCCTCCGAGGACTAACACCGCCTGGGGAACCCGACTCCAGCGTAAATAGAGCCGGAACCCTCCCCAACCTAACCCTAACAGCGTCATCAGGGCCAAGAGCCTGACCCCGATTTTGACGCGATTGAATTTAATCCGTTGTCGCCGTGGAAAACGACCATGATAATGTAACTGCATTCGCGATCGCCCTCCCCTACCGCTGTTCTCGGGGAACAAACGTGCGATCGCGTTCTCCCACATAAATCTGAGTCGGGCGGAAAATGCGGTTTTCGTTCAATTGCTCCTTCCAGTGAGCCAACCAACCCGCCACACGGGCGATCGCAAACAACGGCGTAAACAGATCCGTAGGAATCCCCAACTTGCGGTACACCAGGCCCGAATAGAAATCCACATTGGCGTAAATTCCCTTGTCACCGAGGCGATCTTCAACCAACCGTTCCAACTCCACCGCGATCTCATAATAGCGATCGCCGCCAAAGCGATCGAACAGTTGCTCCGCCAAATCCTGCAAAATCTTAGCCCGAGGGTCTTTCACCTTATAGACGCGGTGGCCAAAGCCCATAATCTTGCGTTTCTGGCGAATACAATCATCCAAATAGGGCGCCGCATTCTCCACCGCCCCAATCTCTTCGAGCATTTCGATCACTTCCTCATTCGCCCCACCATGAAGCGGTCCCCCGAGCGTTCCCACCGCCGACGCGATCACCGCATAAGGATCCGTTAGCGTCGAAGACGTCACCATCGCCGAGAACGTCGAGGCGTTAATCGAATGTTCCGCGTGCAGCATCAAACAGATATCAAACACATGAGCCGCCAACGGATCCGGTTCCCGTTCCCGCAGCATATAGAGGAAATTCGCCGCATAACTGAGATCATCGCGAGGCTGAACCGGATCATTTCCCTTGCGGATTAACTGAAACGCCGCCACCATCGTCGGAATCTTCGCCAGCAGACGAATCACCGCATTGCGGATATAAATGGGATCATCCAACGCCCGCCGAGAATAGAACAGCCCCAACGCCGCCGCCGATGCTTGTAGCGCGTCCATCGGGTGACCGCTTTCAGGAAAACATTTCATCATGTCCCGAATCCGGTACTTAATCCGCCGATGGTAGCGAATATCATGTTCAAAGGCTTCGAGTTCCGTCTGACTGGGCAGATGTCCCCAAATCAAGAGGTATGCCGTCTCCAAAAAACTACTGTGCTTGGCTAAATCCTCAATGCGGATACCACGATACTCCAAGATGCCCTGCGTTCCGTCAATATAACTAATACTAGACTTAGCGGCTGGTACACCTTCTAAACCGGGTTTGTAGAGATCGACCGACATAGAACCCCTCGTTAACACAACGTGCGTAATACTTTAAGCTGCTATTCTCCCACGAATCCCCTCAAGAGGATGTCATGGAATGCTTTTAATTGCCCCATCTGTCTAAAAAACAGCCCTGAGACAACCGGCGAATCGAGCCAATGACTGCGATCGGGCTAAGCGCCCCGTTTACCTTACCATACGCCAGATTTTCCTGACATCTCAGGTCCGTTCTTGCCCCTTGCCCTTTCTTCCCCGGTTCCGGTGTTCCCTCTTGCCTCTTGCCTCTTGCCTCTTGCCTCCTGCCCTCTTCCCCCCTATGTCCCTACCTCCCTTCCTCGCCGGATGTCTCGTTCTCATCGCCAGTGTTCTCCTCGGAGGACTCCCCATGCTGGCGGCGATCGTCCGTTGGGTGAGCGACGAAGACCTCTCCCATCAAGGAACCGGCAATCTGGGCGTGTCTGCCGCCTTCTACCACGGCGGAACCGTGGCGGGTATCCTGGCCGTTCTCTCAGAAGCCAGCAAAGGCATTCTGGTGGTCTTACTGGCTCGCTGGATGCTGCCCCAACTGCCCAGTTTTGAACTGGTCGCCCTGATTGCATTAGTCCTCGGACGTTATAGCTTTAAACAAGGGGCCGGAACCACCAACACCGTTTGGGGAATCGTCACCCATGACTGGCGGATTGCCCTCTTCGTTGCCCTAATCAGTGGCGCCAGTTTTACCCTGATTCGCGAGCGTCAGGCGGGGCAGACCCTCTCCCTGGCCCTGCTTCCGGCCATCACCTGGATGCTCTATCCCCATAGTCCGGGGCGATTACTCGCCACTCTCGGACTCAGTTGTGTGTTGTACATCATTTATCAAACCATGTCCGACGATCTTGATTTACCTGTTCGCGGGGGACAACCCGAAACCCGTAAACTCTTTCAGTTCTTCCGAGCCGATCGCGTATTATTGAGTCTCGATCGCCCCCTCACGCCAGAACGAGTCGGCCCCAAAGCCGCCACCCTCTCCCGTTTACGACTCTGGGGTTATCCCGTCCCTCCCGGTTGGGTATTTCTGCCGGGGGACGATTCTCAACTGTTTGCCGAAGCTCTCGATCCTCAGCCAGAACAGCCCCTAATTGCCCGTTCATCGGCTCTCGGGGAAGATAGCCAACAGGCCACCGCCGCCGGACAATATGACAGCGTCCCCAACCTCACCAGTCGTCCCGCCTTAGAAGAAGCCCTCGATCGCTGTCTGGCCTCCTATGACAACCCCGCCGCCTTGCAATATCGCCAGGAACGACAAGCGGACAACGAGAGCGAGGGAGAATCTTGGGGAGCGATGGCGGTCTTAGTCCAAGAACAGGTGGTGGGAGTCTTTTCCGGGGTAGCCTTTAGTCGCGATCCCGTCTCCCGTTGTGGCGATAGTGTCGCCATTGAATGTTTACCGGGGGATGCGGCTCAGGTGGTATCGGGCCAAGTCACCCCCGAACGCTATCGGGTCGAGGTATCCTCGGACTTCGGGGAACTCGATTGGCGATCGCCGGCCACCGGACAAGATGAGCGTCTCGTGGTCAGCGGTGACGAGGGGGATGTTCCCACCACCCTACTGCGACGAGTGGCCGTCCTGGCCCGGGAATTAGAACAACGACTGCAAAACGTCCCCCAGGACATCGAATGGAGTTATGACGGGGAAACCCTCTGGGTCCTGCAAGCTCGCCCCATTACCACCCTACTGCCCATCTGGACGCGACAAATTGCCGCCGAGGTGATTCCCGGCTTTATTCGTCCCCTCACCTGGTCCATTAACCGCCCCCTCACCTGTGGCGTGTGGGGCGAAATTTTTACCCTCGTCCTCGGCGATCGCGCCGAGGGCTTAGATTTCAGCGAAACCGCCACCCTGCACTATTCCAGCGCCTATTTCAACGCCTCCCTGCTTGGGGATATCTTCCTACGCATGGGACTTCCGCCCGAGAGTCTGGCCTTTTTAACCGAGGGCGCCTCCATGAGTCGTCCCTCCTGGCGAGCCACCCTCAGCAATGTCCCCGGCTTGCTGCGACTGCTTCGTCGTCAATGGCGGTTAGAGTCTGATTTCCAAGCCGATTATCGTCACACCTTGCAGCCACTCCTAGAGGCCTTAGAGACCGATCCCGCCTGTCGCTTTAGCGGCGATCGCCGGCTCCCTCTCCAGTCTCCCGAAGCCCTAATTGAGCGGATTCGGCGCATCTTAGAGGGCTTAGAAGTGGTCACCTACTACAACATCCTCGCCCCCCTCGGTTTTGCCGCCAAGAAAGCCCTTTTCAAGGTTGATGAGGCCAGTTTAGACAATGGGGCCATGCCCGAAGTCGCCGCCCTCGCCGCCCTGGAAAACATCGCCGAATCCGCCCGTCATTTGCTCCCTGACGACCGGTTCGATGTGGCTGAGTTATTTACCCATCTGGCAGAAAGCAACGATGGCCAGCAAATTCTCCAGCCCTTTGATGCGTTTTTAGAGCAGTTCGGCTATCTCAGTGAAGTGGGAACCGATATCGCGGTGGCTACCTGGCGCGAGGACCCTCGCCCCGTACGCGCTCTATTTGCCCAATTGGTGCAAAACAATGATTTAGGGGGTTCCCGGCGCTCTAAGACCCCAAAATCAGAGGCTGGAGTGGTACAACGGGCGCTTAACCTCAAAGGAAAAGTCGCGGAGGTCTATAGTCGCTTGTTGGCTCAGTTGCGTTGGAGTTTTCTGACCTTAGAACAGCTCTTTATCGAATCGGGTCAGTTGCATAGTCAGGGAGATATCTTCTTTTTAGTCTTTCACGAAGTGCGAGGGTTAGTGAGTGGCGAGAATCCCAGTTTGGCCGAGTTGGTTCCCGAGTTGGTGGCCCAACGGCGGGCCAAATGGGAGCGCGATCGCCAGCGTCCCGAGATTCCCTATGTCAGTTATGGTAAGCCTCCCATGACCCTCTTAAGTCCCTCCAGCCAACGCTTGCGATCGCAGCTGTCCGGGATTGGCGCCAGTGCTGGCCAAGCCGAGGGCCAGGTTAAAGTCGTGCGACAACTGGCCGATGCCTTGCAATTACAGCCCCAGACCATTTTAGTCGTCCCCTACACGGACTCGGGCTGGATGCCCCTGTTAGCTCGGGCCAGCGGCCTAATTTCTCAAGTTGGGGGTCGATTATCTCATGGGGCGATCGTCGCCCGCGAATATGGCATTCCGGCGGTAATGAATGTACCAAACGCCACCACCCTCCTCAAAGATGGCCAACGGGTTCGTCTTGATGGTGAAACCGGAACCATTGACATCCTCTCTTGAGTCTGGTTCTGAAATTGGCATCGAGCCAAATCCCTTGTTACCCTAGGGATAGCAAGACCCCCATGAGATCACCCATCTCCGAATCCCTAACATCATTCACGATATATCGCTCCCCCATCGAGGCTTCAACATCGCCGACTGGATCTCTAGGGTAGAGTGCGTCGTTGCGCCTCGGTTCTATTCCTAAGGAGGCCCCTATGAAACCCAGCTTTTTTGCCATCACGATACTTGTCCTCGGACTGATTGGCGCGAGTCCTCAGGCCAGCGCCGATGAAGCCGAACCGTTACAGTTAGATGACAATGTCAGTACTCGGGTTGAAGACTTACGACTCGAGGAAATTCGCACCACTCCCGAGCCTCAAGCGGGATTACAACTTCCAGAACTGTTAGAAACCTTGAATTATCAAGGACTGATGTTTGATTCGGTGACCATTCAACTCAACGATCCCGATCGCCTTCCTCAAGAGCAAACCAGTCAGTTTAACCTGCGTATGGCCATCGAAGAGCCTCAAACGCAGGAGTAATGCTTAACACGAGTGAATCTCTCCCCAGGCTCGCGATCGCGCCTCCACGGACGACCAATTCTCACCGGCGATATCCGACGGCGCAAACAGTCCCGTTGACACCCCCACCGCCACGGCCCCGGCCTCAAAAAAGGCTGGGGCCGTTTCTTGGGTGACGCCTCCCGTGGGAATCAGGGGAATCCCCCCCAGGGGAACCTGGAGACTCCGTACATACTGAACCCCCCCCACAGCGGAGATGGGAAACACTTTAACGGCCGTGGCCCCGGCTTGCCAGGCCTGGATAATTTCCGTCGGGGTTAAGGCTCCGGGGATCATGGGAACCCCAGCGGCGATCGCCATCTCCAACAGACTGAGATCCCAATGAGGACTAAAGAGAAATTGCGCCCCGGCGGCGATCGCCTCGCCAACGGCCGCCCTCGTCATGACGGTTCCCGCCCCAATTTGAGCGTGAGGGAACGATCGCCGCAGTCGTTCAACCAAAACCCCTGGGCGATCGCTGGTCCACGTGACCTCCAGATAAGACAGGCCCCCAGCGATGGCCGCCGCCGCCATGCGTTCCCCCAACCGAAGAGAGGGCGCACGCATCACGGCGATCACCGGTTTTTGTTGTAAGCCTTCAAGCCATCGCCAATCCCTCACAGCCGTTTAGATCTCTCCCTTATCTAGCTTGCGGCGAGGTCTACCCACCCGGACACATGGAGCGATCGCTCTCCTCAATGGTAGGATTCGTCGTCAAGTAATCATCGAGCCAATTGCAGCCGAGGCTCATCAACGCTCCCACCTCCACTTCTTCAATGGACTCGCGCATCTCCTCTAGGGAATCGATGTCCCAAAGAATCAAGGTGCGATCGGCACTCGCCGAAATTAACTGATCACCATCGGTACTGAAATCCAAGGCCCGAACCCAATTTTGGTGTCCGGACAGAGTTTTCAGCAAACTCCCCTCAAGATCCCAAAGACGCACCGTATTATCCTTACCCGCCGAGGCCAGCATTGGACTGTTTGGATTAAACGCCACATCCCAAACCCAATCCGTATGACCTTCGAGAATAGCAACCGGCGTCGTCTCAAACTGGCCATCTTGCCATTTCCAGACGCGAATCGTTTTGTCGCCACTGGCGGTTGCCAGATACTGACCATCCGCACTCAAACTTAAGGAATTAATCCAGCCATTATGAGCCTGAAATTCTTGTAGCAACTCGCCCTCAAGCGACCAAACTTTGACCTGTCCGCCACCACCAACGGAGACCAAACCCTGATCATCGGGCAAAAATCCCACATCCGTCGCTTCCGACTCATGCACCTCATCAAACTGTTGTAGAATCTCCCCGTCACTCAAGCGCCAGAGAATCAAACGCCGTTCAGCCCCCGCCGAAGCCATCAATTCACCATTGTCAGACACCGCAAAATTTTTCACCGTTGCCTCATGGCCCTCAAATAACCGTAGCGGCTCGCGTCCCTCACCATTGAGTAAAGCGGGTAAATCCCACAGTTGCAGAGTGCCATCATAGCTGGCCGTAACAATAAAGCGGCCATCCGTTGTAAAGTGAGACGATCGCATTCCCGTCGAATACTCAACGGTTTGCAGTAACTGCGCCCCATCTCCCTGCCAGATATTCAGGGTGGTATCGGCGACCGAACCAATGAGATTGTTGGGGCTAAAGCGGACACCCTTGACCCCCGCGCGGTGGCCTTGGAGAATTTCCACGACAGCCCCCTCAATACTGCGCAAGCGCACTGTGGCATCATCACTACCAGAGGCGATGGTATTGCCATCAGGGGAGAATTGCACACTACGAACACTCGCATCATGACCGCTAAAGGTTCTTAAGAGAATCCCCTGAAGATTCCACAGTCGCACCGTGTCATCATCACTCCCCGTCACCAGTGTTTTACCATCCGGGGCAAAGCTGACACTACGAACCCAGTTACTATGGGCGCGCAAGGTTTGGTAAGGCTGGCCATCCAACTGCCAAATAATGACCGTGTTGTCAGAACTCGCACTGGCGATATAGTTTCCATCGAGGGAGACATCAATATCCCAGACCTTATCAGTATGGCCCGAAAACACCTGAATCGGGGCCAGAGGCTGATCTTGGGCCAGGGGATTCTCACGCACATTGACCATCTCGGGGACCATCTCGGGGACCATCTCGGGAGTCTCAACGATTTCAGTCATAACCGCCTCCTCTTCCGAGTCGTCATCGCTTGTCTCGTCTTCGGTTTCAGCGCGGGTTCCTAATAACTCCGCTAACGACCATTGTTTGACCAACGTATCATGACTCGACGTAAACACCATGTTGCCATCGGGACTAAAGACAATGTCGTTGACATCGGCCTGATGAGCCATAAAGGAGGCTTGCAGGGTCCCCTGGCTATCCCAGACCCAAACCCGCCCATCAATATCTCCCGTGATGATATAATCCTCATTCGGGTGAACTCGGGCGGCTCGTACACTGGCATCATGGTTTAAGGTGTGCAGCAGTTCACCGTTCTCAACATCCCAAATTTTGGCGGTTCCATCTTGGGAGGTGGAAATGATGCGATCGCTCTCCGGAAACACCTCCACCCGTCGCACATTATCATCATGTTCCAAAACATATTTGACGCTCCCATCAATGTTCCAAATCCGCACAGTGCTGTCATCACTGGCTGAGACAATAAACTCCCCATTGGGAGCATAGCTAATGCGATTGATTTGGTCTTGATGGCCATTAAAGCGGTTTTTCTCCTGGACGTTATAAACAGCATCTCGCAAGGTTTCAAAAGTTTGCTCTTGCAGATGGTCAGGGAAGTTTTGACCGCCATCTAAATTCGAGGCCGCTTGAACCGCAAATTGTAGGGCTTCTAAATCATCATCTGTAAACTTACGAGCTTCAGACAACGCCACCAAGGCGCGGACATTTTGCTCTCGGGCCAGGTTCCGCTGCTGCACCGCTTCCGCCCGTTCTTTTACCGCCACCACAGCCAAAATCAAGGTGACCACCAAGCCCGCTGCAACCCCAGTCAGGGTCGCCTTCTGGCGTTTGGATTGTTCCTGACCACTGGCCAACACATATTGAGTTTGCAGAGGGGTGGGTTTGGGGTCTTTCGTTTCAGCAATTCCCAGCCATTGTTCAGCTTGTTTGAGGTCATCTCCCCGTAACGCATAACTGGGATTGCGGTTTTTGTTGTCCCATTCTAACGCCCGTTTTTGGAGCCGGGTATGGGCTTTGACATGGTCTAAATCTGTGTCTAACGTCGATAGGAGTTTCGGGAACGCCGTGTCGAAGGTTTCTGGATCATCATAGAAGAAAATCCAGTTTAGCTTGGCAAGTTCCGGGTGAACTTCATCATAGGAGACTTCTTTGTGAACGATGGGAACCAAGCGTTTATTGTTGGCTACAGCATGATCGACTTCTTCACGGCATACCTGAGATTTCACCGATTCAGGACTGAGAACAAACACAAAGTTGTCCCCCGCTTCAATCCCTCGATAGATTTCATCTCGCCAATCTGAATTGAGGGGGATATTTTCCCAATCAACCCAAACCTCTCGCTTCGCATCACAAAAGGCTTGGTAGAGTTTTTGCACGAACTCTTTGTCACGACGGCAGTAGGAAATAAAGGCATCTGTCATGGTCAATACACCTGATTTTTATTGACAGCAAAATCTGATTTTGCTGGTTTGATGTTGGATGGCAGTAGATATCACTGCCCTTCGGCTCATTTGCTATCCGAAAAAAGCCGGAAAATTTGCGTTTGTAAAAGAGTTTAACACAGCCATCAATAACTTAGTTATAAATTATCGATGAGCAACAGTCAAAAACCGACAAACAACCCAAAAACGGACTATCAAAGGCTTTTGTGTTTTGTGTTTTGTGTTTTGTGTTTTGGGTCATCAATTGACCCTGAACT
>SIHH01000097.1:10991-13686 GCA_004299065.1 Phormidium sp. SL48-SHIP
TTTTGTGTTTTGTGTTTTGTGTTTTGTGTTTTGGGTCATCAATTGACCCTGAACTAGGATTCATTACTGAAAACAAGAATAGTTCAGCTAGATTACTTGGAAACATAATGAATCCATAAATCGCCGTCCGTACCACAGACGCGACTCATCATGCCGTAGGAATAGGTCAACCCTTCACCTGTGCGATCGGTATCGTAGCCCCATTCATACCATTCACCATAGGGATCATTGACAATCCAGCCGCGATCGTTGTAACCACGAATAACAATAATATGTCCTGATTTCGTGAACCAACCATGAACAATCACTGGATTTCCGGCGGCCAACCAATCTTTAACTTGTCCCCATTTTGCATCCGGTTGAAAATCATCCTGATACCCATAGGCGCGAATCACTTTCGCTAAATCCACGGGAGAGTGACGAGACAAGCCATTATCAAGACAGTATTGATAGAGTTCATCTTCGAGTTGATCGCCCCATTGATTAAGCGGAGGATGTCCCAAATAGGCCAAACACATCGCCGCACAGGTCACATTACAAGATCCATGAGGATTATTGACGTTATCAAGTTGCGATAAATAGGGAACCGCTAAATTCGTCTGTTGAGGCGTTCCGGGACTGAGGGTTTGCGTTTCTGGAGGTTGAGGAGGATTACGCCAAAGGGTGACGAAATCGGAGGCGGCTTCGAGGAGTTCAGGATGAGTTTGGCTAAGTTCTTGTTCAAGATAGGCTAACGCCGCATCTTGATGAGAATGGCCTTGATAGTATTTAGCAACCTTGACTAAAGAAATGGTCATGACTCATTTAGCAAACGATTGGAACATCAAACAATTGACAAGATTGGGGGCTTAACCTGGGTTAACCGCCGGTAACAGTTTCTGAACCACCGGCCAGAAGTGATCCCAGCCATTCAAGCCACCATTGACAGCACGACGAACCCCCTGCCAATCTTGAGCTAAGGCTCGTTGGTCGACCGAACGTTCCCAGAAGTATTCCACCAAAATCCCCGCCGCCACATCCGGATCGAGGGCCAGTTCTGGGTTATCGACTAAGGGAACTCCGAGTTTGTCGCCGTAATGTTGATAGTTGGCCCGGCCGGTAATTTGGACAAAGCCGCGTCCGTGGAAGCGAACCCCATCTCCGGGTTGGGTGTTCCCGAGATCCGATCGCCCCTCATACATCTCATGGAAATAACTATTCCCCCCCCATTCATTGATAGGTTGGAAACCAGCGGTTTCAACGGAGATCGTCGCTAAAGCCGCCACCAGGGTCGGTTGATTGAGGATACCTCGGGCTTCGAGTTTCTCAATCAATGGCGGTAGATAGGTTTCGACATCGGAGAGTTTAGCCCCCATCAACTCAGCCGCCGTTTGCACGTCAATCCAACGACTGGTGTCGTTCATTAACGGGACTTCTTGGACTTCAATGAGTTTTTTGGCAAAGGTTGGACTAATTTGATCCAAGGGCAGTTCAAAGGCCCGGGCAAAGCGTTCGATCGCATTTTTGGTATTGGGACCATAAAGACCATCAGCTTTGTCATGAAGGACTTTTAACGCCCGCAACCGCACTTGAATTTGTTTAATGAGAGCGCGGTTTTTGGCCGCTTGGGTGAGTGTGAGAGTTTGGTTATTGGCGAGTAGATCTTGGAGTTTTAACTCAGCGGGGCGGCTGGAGCTACTTGGGGTACTGGCGGTGGCGGCCAGGGTTGTACCATCGGGGAGGGGTGGCGATTGTCCGGGTTTACCATCAACGTAGTGAATCCACAAATCGCCATCGGTCCCGCAGATATCTTTCATATCTTGGTAACCATAGACAATCCCGGCCCCGCTGCTGTTGGTGTCGTAGCCGTTGGGGGTCCATTTACCGTACGGATCGTTGATAATCCAGCCGCGATCGCAGTAACCCAGAATCGTCACAATATGGCCCGAAGCGGTAAACCAGCCATGAACAATACAGGGTTTCCCCTGTTGCAACCAATCTTTGACCTCTTGCCATTTTGCATCGGGCTGGAAGTCATCCTGGTAGCCATAGAGTTGGAGCAGTTGGGCTAAATCCGTGGGAGAGTGACGAGATAGCCCGCGATCGAGCATGAACTGATAGAGTTCATCTTCGAGTTGAACGCCATTCCCGTTAATTGAGGGATGCCCAAAGTAGGCCATACACATGGCCACTGAGGTCACATTACAGGAGCCATGAGGATTGTTGGTGTTATCGAGTTGTGTGAAAAAGGGAACCTTCAAACGAACCGAGCCATCGGGGCGCACATAGCCGACTGGAGCCGGGGGGGCAGCAGCGGGCTGAACGGCGGGTTTCGGGGGGGGAGGTGGTACGGTCGGTTTTGTGGCGACTCCGGCGTAGGCCACCTGGCTGGCAAAGCTTTGTCCAACGTTGGACATTTGCTGCTTCAGTTGTCCTTGGGCTGCTGCGGGGGTGGCTTGGGCTTGGTTACGCCAAATGCGGATAAACTCCGAGCTATCAGCGAGTAAGTCGGGGCGGACGGCTTCGATTTGAGCTTGTAATCGTTTTAGGGCTTTAACCTGGTGCGGCTCGTCTTTGTAGTATTTAACAACGTTGACAAGGGAGATGCTCATGGGGAGTCCCTAATGGATGTAGGATGATTCCCTTAGTCTATCCGATGAGTTTACCTGATGCCACATAGACTTCGTATTTTGTCAATTCCCCTTAAGGTAGAAGT
>SIHH01000098.1 GCA_004299065.1 Phormidium sp. SL48-SHIP
CGCCCCAAAATGGTCAGGCTGGGGGGTTCGGCAAACCAAGCTAAACGCACCTGTTGCTCCTCCTCGACGAGAAAATAACTGTTTTCGTCCCAGTCTCGTTGGGCGCGATCGATGGCAACGAGGACGGTTTCGCGATCGCCACCGGGAGAATTAGGCAAACAACCACTAGAGACCAAAAACGCCACAGGATCCTGAGCCTTCAAGACCACTTGCCAGCCGGGAACCGGCACACAGGCCGATCCAGCCGGGAGACGGGTAATCTGGAAGGGTTCTTCGGGGGCGATCGCCTCGACGGCTTCAATCTCAGCAGCCGTTAAGGGCATCTCCCCAGCCAGAGGCAACAGGCGCGGCAACTCCTCGCTAGTTTCCGGGCGATATAAGGGCAACAGGGGCGCTTGACGAGGGGCCCGAGCGGCTAAATTCTGTAAGAGAGCCTCCAACTGCTGCCGGGCCGTATCACTTTCGACAAAACGCAATCCTTCGGCAATCAATCGCGCCCGTTGCGAGAGATCCCGTTGACGTTTGGCCTGTCGCCAACATTGATAGGCCACCGCATCCCCAGGATGGCGGCTAAATCCTTCGGGAATCTGAGCTAAACAGGCGAGGGCTTTGACATCATGACTCAGACGATGAGCGCCATCGACATCGAGGCGTTTCTCGGCCGCCAGCATGGCCGCTTCGAGCCGTTGACGCTGATTGAGAATGCGAAGTTCATAGAGGACATCGCTGCGAGGTCCTTCGCAGTAGGCTAACACCTCCCCTGGTGGCTGACCTTCAACAATGCTGTCATAGACCTGGGCGGCGACAATGACTTGATTCTGGACCAGGGCCTCAATTCCCGTCTCCTCGAAAATATCCTCAGCGGCATAGCCGGCATCCTGAAGTTGCTTACAGCGTTTGCCCCAGTCAATCCAGTTTCCCTCCTTGTGACGCAGCGATCGCAAGATCTCGCGAACCTCATCGTCACTTAATTTGAGTGGTTCAGGTTTGTGTTCAGTCATCGTCAACCAGCATTCTTGATACAATCATCGTAAGCACGATTGAAGGCAAAAGACTACCCCTAAGCAATTTTCACTAAAGTTCACGACTGGTCCTGCCACCCTTGTCGACCTGATTATCCCTGTCTAATTACCCCCGTCGCACCTCTGCCAGACCCAAATCTTCATGTCTCAGACTCCTCTAAGCCGCATTCCCACGTCCCTTCCCAAACAGCGCCAACGCCTCAAATACCAAGATACTGCCCTCGGCATGGTTTCGACTCGTAGCTTCCCGGCGATCGTCGGTACCGCTGACATGATGGTGAAATCGGCCGATGTGATCTTGGTGGGTTACGAAAAAATTGGCGCGGGCTATTGTACTGCGATCGTACGGGGGCGCTATCCCGATGTGCGCCTCGCCGTGGAAGAAGGGGCCAAAACCGCCGAACAGTTCGGACAACTGATCTCCAAATCCACCATTGCCCGCCCCATGCCCAACCTAGAGGTCATTTTCCCCCTCGGCAGCCGTTTGGTGGAACTGTGCAACCAACAACGAGGCTATTCTCGCCTCAGTAACCGGGCCATCGGCCTCCTCGAAACCCGAGGCTTTCCGGCGATGGTGGGGGGCGCCGATGCCATGTTGAAATCAGCCGACGTGCAACTGGCGGCCTATGAAACCATCGGTGATGGACTCTGTACCGCCATTGTCCGAGGAACTGTGGCCAATGTGGCCGTGGCCATTGAAGCGGGAATGCACGAAGCCGAACGGATTGGCGAACTTCACGCGGTGATGGTGATTCCTCGCTTACTCGAAGACCTCGAAAATGTCTTACCCGTGGCCAGTTACTGGCTCGATGAGGCTGAACCCTTGCCGGTTCTGGTGTCCTCTCCCGTCGAAACCCAGGCGGCCAAACCGATCGCGTTGCCGGCCTTGGAGAAAGTCCCCGTCGAAATCGAAGAACCCATCGAAGAACCCATCGAACGACAAGAAGAAGAGGCGATCGAAGAACTCATTGCCGAGCCACTCCCGGCCCCTCAACGGGAAATGCCTGATTTTGAGTTAGATTAGGGCGTTGGCCAACCGGCTAGCGAGTCATGGGAGCCGGTTGTCCCTGTTGCCCAAACCTAGGACTAGCCACAGTGTAGGGGGTTGGGGAAATTTGGCATTGGACTGACTCTTGGCTGATGGGGAGATGAATCAAGAAACGAGTCCCCTGATCAACCTGAGAGTCATAGCTGAGTTGCCCCTTATGTTGTTGGACGACAATTTGATAGGTGACGGCGAGTCCTAGGCCCTTGCCCTGGCCAACGGGTTTGGTGGTAAAGAAGGGGTCAAAGACTTTGCTATTTAAGGCTGGGTCAATCCCGATGCCATTATCCGTGATCTCGATTTCTACCCAGCACTCGTCTAAGCTGCGAGTGGTGATGGAAATTTGCGGCCTCCAGTCTTCATTGGGATCGATTTTAGATTGGGCCACGATCGCATCGAGGGCATTTTCCAAAAGATTGAACAAAGCCTGGTTAATTACACCTATATCCCCTTTAATCTTGGGCAGTTGACCATACTGCTTATCGAGGATCAGCCCCGAGGCTCGGCCAGCGGCTTGATGGACACGAGGCCCCAACATGGATAAGGCTAAATCGAGGGCATGATGCAAGTCAATATCATGTACCCCACTGCGCTCCTGGCTGGAAAACTCCCGTAAGGCAATCACAATTTCTCGGATGCGCTCGGAGCCTTCTTTCATCGAACCGAGCATTTTTTCTAAGTCGGCGGCGACAAAATCAAAGTCAATCTCTGCGAGGGCTTCCAGAAAGTTTTGACGAGAAAAACTATCGTCATCCCGAATTTTTTGAATCAGGGATGACAAGTCATGAGTATATTCGTTGATATGGCTGAGATTGCCATAGATAAAACTAATCGGATTGTTGATTTCATGGGCGACACCGGCCACCAAGCGTCCTAAACTCGACATTTTTTCACTTTGAACCAGTTGAACTTGGGTGTCTTTGAGGTCTTGTAGAGACTGAGTTAACTGTTGATTGAGATGATTCAACCGCAAGCCTGAGCGAACTCGCGCGAGGAGTTCTTCGGTTTCAATGGGTTTAGAGATAAAGTCGTCGGCGCCAGCATTGAGGCCGCAGACGCGGTCATCGATCTGTTCTCGGGCCGTCAGAAGAATAAAAAAAGTGGTTTCGAGTTCGGGTTTTGCCTTAATAGTACGACAGAGATCGACGCCATTCATCTCCGGCATCATCCAATCGCAGATAATTAGGTTGGGTTGCTCTCGACTAGCCTGTTTCCAGCCTTGTTTTCCATTGTTGGCAATGATGACCTGATGTCCTTCACTTTCGAGGAGATCTTGTAAGACCATTTGTGTGGTTACTTCGTCATCAATAACTAAGATGGTTGCCATAATATTTAGGAGTTCAAGTTGCTTGTTCGACCGCTTGTGAGTGAGATTTGGGACCTATCGATCCTTGAGCTGGGTCGGGGTCTATTGAGAGCCAAGTTTTCAACTGCAACACCTCCAAGTCCAGTTGACGTTATGATAACTCCAATGTTTCCAGAAACTGTTTAATCTGTTGCCATTGCTCCAAAAGCCTCTGCAGATAAGACTCGACTTGCTCAAAGTTCTGCTCTTTAGCAGCCTGTTCTAAATCCGCTGACTGCTCTGACATAACCGTCGCACCTACATTAGCGGCGGCCCCTTTTAGGCGGTGAGCAATTTCTGTGATGCGATCGCCATCCTGGTCATCAACAATGGCTCTCAGATTTTCCAAGTCTGTTTGAGTCGCATCAACAAAGGCTTGCAAAAGTCGCTTTTGCAGTGACACTTTCCCCCGAGATACTCGGACTAAACGCTCTAAATCTAAAGGGATTTGTGGCTTAGGGCTATCCTGACTCATCTGGCTTGGCTCTAAACAGGGGTTAGATTCATCTGAGTCATGGTTTGAGATGGGAGGATTGCCAGAGGAATCGGATGAAGATGGGGGCAAGGGAGCGCGGGTCTGTGATGAGGAGCGCGATGGACGGTTTAGGTCGGCACTATTGTGGCTCATGGTAGCAAATTTTGTGGGGTTTGACGAACGATCGCCCTCAGTGGCCGGGTGAGTTGTCCAACGTTCTAAGGTCTCTAGTAAGACATCCCAATCGACAGGTTTGGGGATATAATCATCCATACCCGCCTCAAGACATTGTTCTCGATCCGTGGGCATGGCATGAGCGGTGAGGGCAATGATAATGGTATGGCGATCGCTGTCGGCTTCTCGACGGCGCAATTCTTGAGTGGCTTCATAGCCATCGAGAATCGGCATTTGACAGTCCATTAAGACTAAATCATAGTGAGTTTGACGGCAAAGATTTAAGGCCTCTTGCCCATTACTAGCACAGTCAATCTGAACGGCACCGAGTTCTTGTAATTGAGACATAATCACCTGTTGATTGGTAGGATGATCTTCGACGACCAATAACTTGATATGCGAAAAGCGTTTCGAGGGCAGAGGCAAGTCTGGATCAAAGAACTCCGTATCACTGTCGGGATCTCGCTCTAAGTGAAGTTGCGGCGCAACCGCCGTAATTAGAGCATCAAAGAGCCGTGACGCTCGCACCGGTTTCAAAAAATAGCTAGCCGCAGCCCCTTCTTCTAAAAATGTCTCAGCGCTGGCGCGATCTTTGAAGTTACTCATGACCACAATTTTCGTGGTTCGCAACAGCGGATAGGCGCGAATTTCTGCCAGAAACTTGTCTCGGTCTATGTCAGACAATTGCAGATCTAAAATCAGCACATTATAGGGGTGCGATCGCTCAGCCGACTCTTTCAAGGTTTCCAAGGCATTGCTACCGGTTCCCACCTCGGTAATTTGACTAATTCCCCAAGACTGCACCAAATAACGAACTGATTGGCGAGTGGTCGCATTTTCAGCCGCCACCAACAACCGCAGCCGACTGATATTCAGAGGCATTTGCGGCAAGGCTGAAGAGGGGGTTGAATCGGCTAACTCCAGAGGGACAGTAAACCAAAAGATCGAGCCAATTCCCTCAACACTTTCGACGCCAATCTTGCCCTCCATCAGATGGACTAATTGCTGTGAAATGGCGAGTCCTAAGCCAGTTCCACCATACTGACGGGTCGTTGAAGCATCCACCTGAGAAAAGGACTGAAACAGTTTCGTCTGGGCGCTTTTGGGGATACCCATGCCGGTATCTCGCACCGCAAAACGAATGGTGGCGGAGTTATGCTGTTCCGATTCCAGAGCCGCTTGAATCACCACTTCGCCTCGTTCGGTGAACTTAATGGCATTACTGACTAAATTCAGCAAGACCTGACGTAAGCGAGCGGGATCACCTCGTAGATGGCGGGGAACATCGGGATCAATCAGGGTGGCCAGTTCCAGGCTCACTTTATCTTCAACTTGGGTGGCCATGACATCCACAATATCCTCGATACAGCGATCGAGGTCAAAATCGATGGCATCGAGTTCCATTTCCCCGGCTTCGAGCTTGGAGAAATCCAGAATATCGTTAATGAGGGTTAACAGATGTTGGGCGCTGCGGGAAATGGTCGAGACATAATCGCGCTGTTGTCGAGTTAATTGGGTGCGACTGAGGAGACTCGTCATTCCCATCACGCCATTCATGGGGGTGCGAATTTCATGGCTCATGTTGGCCAAAAACTCGGCTTTGAATTGGGCGGCCCGTTCGGCTTCGAGTCGGGCTTTGACCAAATCATCAATGCGATCGGTGACGGCAATAATACCGCCAATTTCCCCTTCTGACTTATACCAGGGGTGGATGGCCGAGCGTAAATAGAGGAGATCTCCGTCCTGACGCTGCCAAACGAGTTCAGGTTCGGTGATCACCTGTCCTCCGAGGGCTTCTTGGTGGGCCTGGTGGCGATCGCCGGGGAGATCCTGGAGAACGTCGTAGAGGCATTCCCCTAATAGATCTTGATCTTGTAGCTGGTAATCGCTGACCCACTTTTCGCTAAAGGCTAGGAAGCGCATTTGGCTGTCAAACATGGCCATGGCGACGGGGGCGTTGGTGACCACTTGTCGCAATTGTTGTTGTTCCCGTTCTAGGGAGATGACGGCCCGTTGGCTTTCGGCATGAAGATGAGCTTGGGTGAGGGCGATGGACAGTTGAGCCACGACGCGCCGCATGAACTCTTCTTCATTGTTATTGATGGGGATGGGGAGACCGTGATGACAGAGGAGATAACCGGGGGTTCCCAGGCGGTTGATGACGGGAAAGGCGGAGTAATGGCCCCGATGTAGGGTAATGGATTCGGCTTGGGGGTGACGGATGAGGGTCACGGTTTCGCCGTTGCGGAGTTGGCTGTCGAGGTCTTTTTGAGATTCGGCGGCTTCGAGATGAGTGCTGTCGGCGAAGAGTTGGCTGTTTTGGGGATGGCGGTCGGCTAGGGTGAGCGATTGCTGACGGCGATCGTACCAGGCGAAGGCGATCGCATCGAAGACGAGGAGATCGGTGAGTTCTTCGAGGGTTGGCGGTAGGGTTTTATCGAGATCGAGGGAGGTATGCAGGCGACTGGTGAGGCCATTGAGGAGGGCTTCTCGTTCGGCCCGGGCGCGAGACTGTTCGGCGTCGTTGATTTGCCGTCCGGCGAGAATGGTGGCCAGGGCCAGGATCACGCTGAGAACTCCCGCCAGGAGGTTGAGAGATTCGAGTTGTTTTTCGATGTTCTCTTGGGGAATAACTAAGACGACGGTCCAGTTGGGGGCTTGAATGGGGTGATAGGCGAAATAGATGGCCTCACCGTTGAGGGTTCCCTTTTGCAAGATGTCCGGGTTGAGATCCGGGAGTAGCAGGGAGGCGAAGTCTTGGCTAATATCTGGAGATTGAAGTTTTAGGGATTCGGGTAGCTGATTTTGAAATCCGGGGCTGGCGACTGGCTGGTTATTGGAGTCGAAGGCTAGGGCGTAACTATCGTCTCCGTATTGGATTTGATTGAGGGTGAGGACGAACTGATCGATACTAATACCACCGATGAGGGCGCTGGCGGCTGAGGGTTGGGGGGCGTCGGGGTCAGTGGCTAGGGGAAGGGTAAAGCCAATCAGCGGTTCACCAATGGCCCGGCCGATGATGGGGTTGCTGAAGCTGATGCGTCCTTCTTCCATGGCGGTTTGGAAGTGCTGGCGATCGTCAACTTGTCCGGTTTGCTGTTGATGGTTACGAAATTCTCCCTCGCGGTTGGCGATCGCCAAGCTAATGAAATTGTCGAGGCGTTCAACTTCTCGGGCCAGATAGGGTTGGATCTGCTCCCAGTCTCCCGAAGCGATGGTGGGGTTATTGGCTAAACCTTCTAGGTAAAAGGTCTGGGTTTGAAACCAGTCTTCGAGTTCTTGTCCCCCTTCTCGGACTTCGCTAATTGCTCCCTGGCTGATATTGGTCAGTAATAGCTCTCGTACCAGTCTGTAGCTGATCCAGGCCGTGAGGCTAACACCGACGGCTAGGGTTCCAAACAGACCATAAACCAGTAGGTTACGGGGCCGCCACCCGGATTGGTGTCGTTGTCGCCAACGCTGCCAGATTTTTTGAGGTTGTAGATAATCCATAAGGAGGGGATCACGGAGGAGAGGCAAGGTCATTAGGTTCTGCGCCAGGGAATGAACGAGACAGGTTTCGATGGGAGGGTTGGCCTCGTGGGTTAGGGCTAACCCCAACCGCGATGGGACGGATTCCGAACGCCTGATGCCGTTTCATTTCCAAGTTTGACGCTTGGGTTAACGTGGGTTGACGGTTATGGCCACTCACGTTAACCTACGCAAACCTACGTAAATTTAGATGAATTTACGTTGACTTTTGCCTAAGTTTGATAGTCTTTTCAGATTTAGCTCTTGATTGTAACAGAGAGGTGAGTTGGGGACAATTCGGTCGGCCGCTGTGACGGAGAACGGAGGCGGTTCAGGTCGATATTAGAGGACGACAGAGGTGTTAAGCGGGGATCGCTCTTGGGGTATCGAGAGGATTAGTCTTCGGAGGGGCTAGGCTTTGATGATGTCGTCATTGTCGCTATGAATGGGTATTTCGATGACAAATTCGGTCCCGACGCCGGGTTTTGATTTAACACTTAAGTCGCCGCCATGATTTTCGACAACGATTTGGTAACTCACGGAAAGTCCTAATCCGGTTCCTTTTCCGGGGGATTTTGTGGTAAAGAAGGGGTCAAAAATTCTGCGACGGATGGGTTCGGGGATACCGATGCCGTTGTCGGCAATTCGGATCACAATAAACTCATCATTGAGTTTCTGGGTGAGGATGGCGATCGCCGGTTTTTTGGCCTCTTTATCGCTTGAACATTGTCGCGATTTATGCTCATCATTTAAAGCATCTAAGGAGTTATTGATCAAGTTCATGAAGACTTGATTCAGTTCGGCGGGATAACAATTGATTTTGGGGAGGTTTTGAAATTTCTTAATGACTTTTATTTCATCGCCATTTCCGGTTTTTAAGCGGTGTTTGAGAAGCCAGAGGACGCTTTCGAGTCCTTCATGAATATCAACGGTTTTTCGTTGGGCTTCATCGAGGCGGGAAAAGATCCGTAATGATTGAACAATTTTCCGAATGCGATCGGTTCCCGTTTTCATGGAGTTAATGAGATTGGGGAGATCTTCGAGGATAAAGGGCAAATCAATCTCCTCAATGCACTCGGCGATCGCCTCGGAGTTGGGAGCCTCTTCCTCTTGATACAGTTCAATTAAGCCGATTAAATCCTGGGTATAGTCACGAACATAGCTGAGATTGCCATAAATAAAATTAACAGGATTGTTAATCTCATGGGCAACTCCAGCCACCAATTGCCCTAAACCGGCCATCTTTTCACTGTGAATGAGTTGGGTTTGAGTTTTCTGTAAATCCTGTAACGTTTGAGCCAAACGACGGGCTTGCATTCGGGTTTGTTCGAGGAGTTCGGCTTGTTGCAGGGCGACTCCGAGATGTTCACTAATCTGGCCTAACAAATCGAGATCTGAGGCATCCCAAGCCCGAGGGTGAGCATTATGATAGGCGGCGAGAAGTCCCCAAAGTTGATGATTTTGATAGATGGGAACAATGGCGTAGGCTTGGCATTGATAGAGCTGCAACACCTCTTGATAGGCGGGGGCGAAGTGGCTGCGCTCGACGTTTTCGACGGTAAAGACTCGCCGTTGGGGGATTTTGTCGGAATGAGCTTGGTTTTTGCCGTGTTTTTGCCCCTCAATGAGCTGCTGCATATGGGAACATAGGGCCAGGTTGGTTTGCAGTTCAGGGGTTGTGGTTTGTAACTCCAATAAATGCACCCAGCCGGGACTGACGGATTCGGCCACAAACTGGCCGGTCCAGTCGGGGTTAAAGTAATAGACGGCCACGCGATCGACATCGAGAAGTTGGCGAACTTCGTGGGTGGTGGTGCTAAAGATGGTATCAATATCGAGCGATCGCCGAATTTTTTCGACGGTGACGGCCAGAGTTTTCTCCCGTCGGGTGGCTTTGGCCAGTTTTCGGGCTTGTTGCTGAGTGCGTTGGAATAATTCAGCTTGTTTTAAGGCGACGCTGAGGTTGATGCTGACGCGCTCAAGCAGTTCAATATCGTCAATGTTCCAAGGCGGCTGATCTTGATTATGGCTGGCGCAGAGTAAGCCCCAGAGGACTTGTCCCTGTAAAATCGGCACGATGGCCGAGTCTGGGGAACCATGCTCTTCTAACACCTGGGCTGGGGACTTCCCCCGCCCGGATAGGGGGATGGTTCCGGGATTATCTAAGATATCCTGGTCGGCCAAACTGGTGTAGGGATGTCCATTGCTCGATGATGGGACGGTATAGGCTGGGGAGTTTTGAGGGGTGGGAGCTGTTCCGAGCAGAATCTGTTTGGAGCGATTCTCCGAGGCGTTGGCTGAGGGTTTGATAATCGCTGGGTGGCCCGGTTCGACGGATTCGGCGACAAATTCACCGCTAAAGTCGGGATAGAAGCGATAAATGGCGATACGGTGAGCGCTGAGTAACTGGCGCAATTCTTGGGTGGTACTGTCAAAAATTTCTTGGAGTTCCAGGGATTCGCGAATGCGAGCAATGGCGTTGGCGAGGGCGTTTTGCCGTTCGATTTGCAAACGAGCTTCCACCAGGGCCGGGGAGTCATCCGACGGCGGGCTGGTGGAAGCTCTAGCTAAAATTTGTTTGAGGCGCTCAAATGCTGCCTCATTTTGGCAACACGATCGCACTTCATCCCATTCATCGAGATTCAACATGGAACGTTTGGGGTCGCTTACGGTATTGGCAAGCGCAGCCGGACCCAAGTTTGGGACATGATCGCCTGGGGGGGGACTCGATTCGACTCGCGTAGACTCGCTTATATCTTAGCTGTCGCCGTGGAACTTTCGTTGGGTAGCTGAGGATGAGTGGAGGACTGGTTAATGGGAATTTCTAGGCGAAACTCAGTCCCAACCCCCAGTTGCGAGATGCAGGTAAAGGAACCATGATGTTTTTCGGTGACAATCTGGTAACTGATCGATAGGCCCAATCCGGTGCCAATTCCGACGGGTTTGGTGGTGAAGAAGGGATCGAATACCTGCGATCGCACGGTTTCGGGAATGCCACAGCCATTATCGGCGATGATCACGGCAACTCGGTTCTCGGCCACTTGTTCGGTGTGAATGCGAATGGTACGTTCGGCTTTCTCTTTGTCAAAGGGATGCAGGGCATCGATGGCGTTGCTAATCAGATTCATAAAGACCTGATTGAGTTGACCGGCGTAACATTCAACTAGGGGCAAGTCTCCATAGTCTTTGACCACGTTCACGGCGGCGCGATCGGCTTTGGCTTTCAGGCGATGGTGCAGGATGGTTAGGGTTCCTTCGATGCCATCGTGTAGGTTAACGGGTTTGAGTTCTGATTGATCGAGACGGGAGAAATTACGCAGGGAGAGGACGATTTGGCGAATCCGCTCGGCGCCGAGTTTCATCGAACCGAGCATTCGGGGCAAGTCATCGACGAGAAATTCTAGGTCAATTTCTTCGATGCGATCGCCAATCTCTTCAATGGGTTGGGGATAATGTTCCTGATACAGATCTAAGAGATCTAGCAGATCTTGGGTGTACTCACTGGTATGGACGAGATTCCCGTAGATAAAGTTGACGGGATTGTTGATTTCATGGGCAACACCGGCCACTAATTGTCCCAAGCTGGACATTTTCTCGCTTTGAATCAGTTGGGTTTGGGTTTGGGTGAGTTCTTCGAGAGCTTTTTCGAGTTGTTCGGCTTTGGCGTTGGCGGTGCGGGTGGCCCGTTGACTTTTGGCAAAGAGTTCGGCCTGGGAGATGGCGATGGAGGCGTGACGGGCCAGTTGTTCGACTTGTTCAATTTCGCGATCGCTCCAGTGACGGGGGTGGCCGCATTGGTGGGCGATAATCAGGCCCCAGAGTTGGCGATCGCAGTGAATGGGTACGATCAGATTGGCCTGAATCTGTAAACTCTCCAAAAATTCTCGGTGACAGGGGGTTAGGTTGGCCGTCTCAATGTCGTCCATAGCCCGAGCTTGGCCGCTTTGGCTGTACTTCTGTTCGAGATGTTCGGGAAAGCACCCCGGTGGGGTCTCAATGCCCCAAGCCGAGCGCCAATTCCCCTGGATATCTTCAACGGTAATGCGTCCTTCTCCCCCTTCAAAGACTTGATACACCACGGCGCGATCGGCCTGCAAGAGACTCCGCACTTTGTGGACAACGGTTTGTAAAATCTCATCTAAGTCCAAGCTACTGCGAATCTGATCGGCGAGTTCAGCCATGGCTTGACTGAGGTGCAAGGACTGCTGAAGTTGGGTGGTTCGCTGTTGAACTTGGCGTTCGAGGGTCGCATTGAGAGTGTTCACCTCCCGATACAGCCGATATTGCTGAACGGCGGAGGCGAAACGCTCACTCAACTCCCGCGCCAGTTGTCGGTCTTGGTCACTCCAGGGGAGTGATTGGCCGCGATTGAGTTGTTTCCAAGCCTCAAAGGATTGACGGGGGCGTTCTTGCCGTCGATTGGTGTCAAATTTACCGGCCCACCAAATCTCTAGGTCAATTTCTTGGCGAAACACCATCAGGTAGCCCAAAAACTGTTGCCGATGATGTAAGGGGAGGGCCAACAGTCCCCTAAGTTGGGCTTGGCTAAAGGCCTCGACTAACGGATGTAATTGAGGCACCTCGGCCAGATTCGCGGTCTCTAGGAGGGGATAGAGGGGGAGATCTCGGTTGGGGAAGCTGGCGTGCCACCAAGACTCAACGGCTTGTTCGAGGGAAATGTCAGAGGAGGATTCGCTAAAACTCGGCTGTCGACCGCGACATAAACGCAGCGGCGAGTCTCGCAGAATATAGAGTTGACCGCCTTGACCCCCTAGGGACTCAATGGCAGCGTCGATGGCTGTGCTAAATTCGATGGTTGGCTGAGCGTGCAGGAGGCTGACAATTTGGTTGACGGCAGCTTCCCGTTGCTGTTGCTGATGGGCTTCAGCGAGTAAGGCCGATTGGGAGATGGCGATGGACACTTGATCGACGACGGCCTGAATTAGTTGCAGGGTCGGCAGGTCGTACTGTCGTGGGTCTCCATGATGGGAGGCGAGAAGTCCCCAGAGTTGGTCATGATGAATGATGGGCAAACAGAGGGATGAGGCGACGCCCATGGCGGTAAGATACTCGACATGACAGGGATCGAGTTTTTTATAATCCCGAGGCAAAAAGGCATCGTCGGCGGGACTCATGCCGATGCAACGGTCTCTTACGTTGACGATACTGCGGACTCGTTGCCGTACAAAGCGCTCACGGGCTTCGGGGGGGATATCATCGGCAGGAAAGGTGAGTCCTAATAGACGAGGTAGGCGATCGTCTTGAACGTCCTCGGCAATGACGGTTCCGCTACCGTCGGCGTTGAAGCGATAAATTTTTACCCGATCAACTCCTAAAAACTGTCGGGTTTCGACGGCTGTTGCATCGAGGATCTCTTGCAGGTCGAGAGAGTTACGGATTCGCTGCGTCATTCGCTGTAACAAGACTTCGCGATTAAGACGCTGTTTGAGATCTTCTGTTGTCTTTTGTGAATTCATAGGATTGAACGGGGCACTTCCTCTCATTAACACTGGCAAGCCAACTGAAGAATGATGCTAAGTTTTGCGTTTGATACGCTGGGTAGATGACACAACACACGGGGCTAGGCCAAGGAGTCCTGTGGAGGTTGGAAATTTAATACTATTGACCATTATAAATAAAGTCGTCGGGCTTGATCCCTGTGTTATTCAATCTTAATTGGGGTTGAGGTTGTTTGAGCGAGATTGATGAGCAAGATTAATGATGAGCAATGGTTCGGCCCTAGCAGATTGGATGTCATTTTGGCAATGGTTGGCAAGGGTTGGTGTCCAGTCGCTCTATGGGCAACTCAGATTTAGCTGGTGTTCGGGGAGCCTATAATACAGGGAGACTGACGTCGGTCAGAGTCGTTCTCGCAGATTCGGGCTTAGCTACATAATGAAATTTTTCCCTAAATTGCCATCGTTGCTCGGGTTCGTCCTACTGGGCTTGCTTGCGGGCTGTCAGCCAGACTCGCCGACTCCCCCGGACTTGGATCAATCTCAGACGGATCAGCCAACTTCGGAACCCGAGGAGACTCCGGCCACTCCGTCGGTGGACTTGAATGCGACTCCGACGCCCTCTCCGACTCC
>SIHH01000099.1:0-1465 GCA_004299065.1 Phormidium sp. SL48-SHIP
GTATCTTCATCGGACTCCAGCGGTTCCCCCCAATCGTGATCCGTTTCCGGCGGCACTTTCGTCGTCGCATCAATGCCCATACGTCCCCCTAAACCAATCTTCTCACTGGCGAAATCCAGACTATCAAAGGGGGTATTGGGCAGAATAAACACATCCCGAACCGGATCAACTTTCGAGGTAATCGCCCACACCACCTGGCGAGGATCGCGAATGTTAATCTCCTTGTCCACCACAATCACAAACTTGGTATAGGTGAACTGAGGTAAAGCACTCCAAAACGCTAACGCCGCCCGTCGTGCTTGCCCTGGATAGGCCTTATCAATGGAGATAATCGCCGCCTTGTAACTCAAGGCCTCCATCGGGAGGAAAAAGTCTTTAATTTCCGAGACTTGTTGCCGCAAAATGGGGGTGTAAATGCGGTTGAGGGCGATCGCCATCATCGCTTCTTCCTTGGGCGGACGACCGCTAAAGGTGGTTAGATAAATCGGGTCTTTGCGGTGCGTCATACAGTGGAACCGCACCAGGGGCGAATCTTCTACGCCGCCGTAATAGCCCATATGGTCGCCAAAGGGGCCATCGGGGAGTTCTTCACCGGGGGTAATGGTTCCCTCTAAGACAATCTCTGACTGGGCTGGAACCTCCAAATCCACGGTTTTACATTTCGCTAGAGAGACCCCAGACCCCCCATATAGCCCTGCAAAGAGCCATTCTGATAAATCCACCGGAATCGGAGTCGCCGCCGCCAGAATAATCAAGGGATCAACCCCTAGGGCGATCGCCACCTCCAATTTCTTACCCTGTTCCGCCGCCTTGCGTAGATGACGAGCGCCACCCCGCACCGACAACCAATGCACCGTCATCGTCGTTGGGGATTGAAGTTGCAGACGATACACTCCCACATTGGGCGTTCCCGTCTCGCAATCCTTGGTAATCACCAGACCCAAGGTGATAATCTTACCTGCATCCCCGGAATAGGGACGAATCATGGGAATACTGTTGAGATCTAACTCGTCTCCCTCAATCACCACCTCCTGACAGGGAGGAAAGAAATTACGGCCCGGCTTGGCTTTCACCACATCAAACAGCAATTTGCCAAAATCCACCGCCTGAGAAATCTTCTTCGGGGGTTTCGGCTGTTGCAACATCCCTAACTTTTGCCCCAATTCTTCCAATTCCTGGGGTTTTTCCATATTCATGGCCCAACACACCCGCTGTTCGGTTCCCAACAGGTTGATGGCCACGGGGAATTTCGCCCCTTTAACGTTCTCAAACAGCAAGGCGGGGCCACCTGCTTGTAAGAGGCGATTAGAAATCTCGGCAATTTCTAAATCGGAGTCGACGAGGCTGCTGATGCGTCGTAATTGGCCTCGTTGTTCGAGTTGCTGGATGAATCCCCGTAAATCTCGTGCCATGGTCGATTGTTGCTCAGGCTGGTGGTTCCCTTTATTTTAGGGGTCTGGGCAAC
>SIHH01000099.1:1565-11308 GCA_004299065.1 Phormidium sp. SL48-SHIP
ATGGTCGATTGTTGCTCAGGCTGGTGGTTCCCTTTATTTTAGGGGTCTGGGCAACGCTGTGCTAGCATTTCAGGCTCAACTGGCATACCGGCCACGGGAGTCAAGCCTCTGCTGAAGCAAGCCTAACGGATATTAAAGGAGTTAAAAAACCGTCGAGCATCGGGAGAATTAAGGTGTTCTACACTCAGCCCGCCGACCATGAGTTGATAGAGCATTGCGTTATCGGCATCGATAATGAATACATACTGAAAGCGCAGTTGATTGGGGGTTGACACGACCAAAGAACGGGCGGGAAATCCTTGGACGGTGATGCGATCTTCTTGGTGGATGGTGGCATTCATCCAGGCCACCGCCCCATCCCGGCCACGATCCAACCTACGTTCTGGGTTGATGGTCATTCCAGGGGGACTGGCAAGTGGGGCGCTAGCACTCATGAGAACGATGTTATTGCCCGGATCCTCATGAATGAGCATGGTCATAGTCAGATCCATGTTTTCCGAGTCCATCGATATTGTTATGCTTTGTCGCCGAGGTTGTTGGGGAAACTGAACCTCATACCGCCCATTCGCCCCCTGGTAGGTTGACCAATTCGCTTGAGCAATCCAGGAGGATAGCCCCGATCGCTCTTGAAAGGGTCCGCCGTTCCCAAGTTGTCCAACTCGGGCTTGGGCGAATGATAATGCCGGACTGGTGAACAAGGCGAGGCTTGTGGTTGCCAGCATCCCCATGAGCGCAAAACGTTTTTTCATGTTGGTATTCCGCCGGAAACCTCCGTTACAAGCAACGGTGGCACAGACATTCCCTCCTTTGGCTTAGACAGTTGCCTCTACCCTAACAGCCGATCTCTATTCGTCCAAACCTTAAAGAGACCTTAAGAATGGTCATGGGAATGGGAGGAATGATGATCATAAGCCCCCGTTTCTGGCTGAAAGGGGAGGGTTTGTAACCTCACCGTCAGGCCGAGATGCTGCAACAAATCGGCTAAAACCGGATCAGGAGATAACCGCAAATACTCCGCTGTCACCTCTAGGGGAACATGACGATTCCCCAAATGATAGGCGGCCCGCAACAGATGCAGGGGTTCAGAGGCGGTCACGGTGAGGACGGGTTCGGGTTTGGCGCGAATCTGCACCTGGTGCTGTTGCGTCTCATCGAGGAGGCGATCGCCATCCTGGAGAACCGTACCACGGGGCAACCTCAGAAACACCACCTCCCCGGAATCACAGGTAAAGCGATGACGGCTACGTTGACGGTCTTGAGCCGTTAAACTCAACTGTAAGATGGCCGAGTCATCGGCTGAGATCGCCGCACTCGCACCGGGATGCTGTCGCTGGGTTAACACGATGGACATAACTCAGATCGCTGGCTGGCTGGCGAACAGTGTCATAATGCTATTGAGAAGCTGCTCGGGTTCGATGGGATGGATTAAACAGATATCCGCTCCCTGCTCTTGACAGGCAGCTAACTCCTCAGAGTCGAGTGGATCACTCATGAGGAGAATTTTCAGGGATTCGGTGTTGGGAAGTTGACGTAACAGCCGGATCAGTTCACAGCCATCCATCCCCGGAAGTTGGCGATCGATCATCACCGCCACGGGTTTCAACATCTTAATCTGTTCTAGGGCCGTCGATCCGTCCAACATCCAAACGGTATGATAGCCCGCCGCTGTGAGGAGGTCACAGATGAGGACGGCTTCGTCTTCTTGATCCGCCACAAGCACCACATGGCCCTTACGGGGGGGAAGGGGAATCGGGGGAGGGGGTGTGGGCTGAACCTCACCCCCTGTCGAGCGATGACAGGGAAGGCGTACGGTAAATTTGGAGCCAACCCCCACTTCGGAGTCCACTTTAATCAGTCCGCCATGCAGTTCGACGAGTTGTTTGGTGAGGGCTAGGCCCAGGCCGGTTCCGCCATATTGACGGGTGTAGGTGGACTCGAGTTGACGGAACATTTGGAATAGTAGCGATCGCTGCTCCTCAGGAATCCCAATTCCTGTATCGGCCACTTCAAACACCACTGTGCGATCGTCTTGCCAATAAATTCGTAATAACGCCTGGCCGCCGGTGGCGGTGAATTTGATGGCATTGCTCAGGAGGTTAAAGAGAATCTGCCGTAGGCGATCGCGATCGGCACAGAGACGGTCTTGATGTTCCCGTAACTGAAGATCAAGTGCTAGATGCACCCCATTGACGGTGGCTCGATCCACCATCATGCAAAACATTTCTTGAGCCAATTGAGTGAGGGAAAATTCGGAAAAACTCAAGACGGTTTTACCCGACTCATTTTGGGATAAATCGAGTAAGTCGTTGATCAGTTCGAGCAAATGCTCGCCACTGTTATAGATACTTTGGATATAGTCCCGCTGTTTGGGGGTTAAATTGCCAAAAGACCAACGCAATAGGGTCGAGGACATCCCGATAATGCAGGTGAGGGGGGTTCGCAGTTCATGGCTGACGGTGGCCAGAAAGTCGCTGCGCGTTTGGTTCGCCACCTGGGCCGTGACGAGAGCATCCCGTAGGTCTTGGGTGCGTTGTTCAACCCGCTGTTCGAGGGTTTCTTTTTGTTGCTGAACTTCGGCGTAGAGTTGAGCTTGATAGATGGCGACACTGAGATGATCGGCGATATGTTCGAGAAATTCCTGTTCTCGGGGTTGCCAAACGCGAGGGCGATCGCATTGATGGGCCAGCAAGATTCCCCAGAGATGGCCCTGAATTCGGATGGGAACGCTCAGGTGGCTTTGAATCCCTAACTCTTGTAGATAGGTTTGGCTGTTTTCGGGGAGTTGGGAGTCGTAATCCTCAGACCCAAACATGAGGGTGTCTCCCCTTTCGTAGCGATCGCGGAATTGATTAAGAAACTGCCAATGTTGGCTCTGTTGACGGGAAAGAACCGAGGTTAAGCCTTCATGGCGTAGGGCTTCGTAGGTCATGCAATCTCGGCGGCGGCCGGGGGGAGTGCCGGTGTGGTCGTCCTGATTGTAGTTGTCAAATTGATAGATACAGAGGCGATCGAGTTCTAAAAAACGACGGACGCGAGCGACCGTATTGGAGATCAACACGGCTAGGGCAACACTCTGACAGGTTTGGGTTGTCACTTGGTTGAGGAGTTGCTCTTGCTGTCGATGGTGTTGCAGAGCATCTTCAACGGGTTGACGGGTTGTGGCTGGCTTGGCGGTGTGAGGGGAAGGCATGGCAGGTCTTGAGGGACTGCGATCGCTGATAAATTGGGCCAAGTTGAGGGTCACTTGACTGTGATAGTCTGGCTGCTGTTGATACCCTTGCAGTCGTTTCAAAGCTCGATTGCGCTGAGGCGTTTTCAGAGGACAGTCTTCGAGGAAGGTTTGCAGCTGATCACGCTCCAAGCTAAAACCAACGGTTAGTGGGGTTTCATCTTGGGGATTGGCCCAGACAATGGCGCAAAACTGGGGCGAGACACCGAGGGTAAATTGACCCACATGAGGCAGGGAATGAACCCGTACCGCACGTTCGGTTAAGACGATGGCCTCCTCGTCATCATTTCGGGCGGTTTGTTCAACCCAAACTCGCAAGCTGTCAAAGGTTGCGAGTGGGAGTTTTTGCTGAGGTAGACGGGGATGGAAACTGTCCATAATTTAGGGAAGGAACATCAAGCAGCAGCGTTAACATCTCAGCGATCGCTCGATTGTGCTCGATTTTGGGCATTATCTTGGGCATGATCATGGCCATGATCTTGGCTATGATCTTGGGCATCATGATGTCGGGGGGACGATCGCCAGGGCAATGGAATGTTCCAATTGGTTCAAATTATGGCTCCCTCCTGTGCCATTCGGTTGAGACTGGCTAGAGTGAGGAGATCGGCGATCGCTCTACTGTGATCCTAGTCTGAGTTTTGAGTGCCTTGTAAAACGATCGCCTAAACTTTGCAATTGTTGTAAGCTATGCTGTGATGGCCTCACCGGCACGGGTCAGGATATCGCTAGGAGGCTTGAGTCTTTGTTAACGTTTCTGAGTCGGCTTGGCCGGCTAAAAGACGCTGCCAGAGATCCTCGGGAATGTCTCCGTCTATTGAGTTGAGTTGAGCGTCGAGGCGAAAGGTTTCGCTAAAGGCCTCAATGATAGCGGGAACCACGTCCGGGACAGTGAGATCTGGTAACCACTGCTGTAGACTGCCCACAGGGCGATCGCTGATGCCACAAGGGACGATATCGCGAAATCCTTGTAAATCGGGGCAAACATTGAGGGCGAAGCCATGACAGGTGATCCAACGACTTACCTGAATGCCGATGGCCGCCACTTTCTGGCCCTCCAGCCAGACTCCGGTCAGGCCGGCCACCCGTTCCCCTTGCAGCTTAAACTGAGCCAAGGCCAGAATGAGACTGGCTTCGAGCTGGCGTAAGTACTCATGCAAATCCGGTTGATGTCGCTTCAGGTTGAGGATGGGATAGCCCACCAGTTGCCCTGGACAATGGTACGTGACTTCTCCCCCCCGTTCAATTCGATAGACTTCCCGGTCTGAGCATTCAGGGTTAAACTGTAAGAACTTCGCATCCGCTCCTCGTCCTAAGGTATAGACAGGGGGATGCTCCAACAACAATAAAACATCCTCGAGTTGAGGATTATCGCGGCGGGCTTCAAATAACGACCGCTGAAGTTCCCATGCAATTGAATAAGGGATCAAGCCTTGGAACCAGAGAATATGAACTCGTTGCCGTGAGGTGGTACTAAACATCATCAAAAAAAGCAAGGGGTTTTCAGCAAGAATCGTGGCTAAAATCGGTAAATCCAATCACGAATTGTCAAGGATTGCAAAGGATTTTAAAGGGACGTTCAGCCTCCCGACGATTCACAATACAATAAGGGTAAGGAAAGCAACGGGACAGATTCACCCTCCCCAGATAACCCTCCAAGCAGAGTACTGACTCATGAAGGCGGCAATCCCCGCCCCGCTGGACTTTCAGCAACCACTTGGATATTCGGTCACGGAGGGCGATCGCCCCTTGCTTTTTAGAAAATCGGTTATCGAGCGGGAACTTTACGACATGAAATTAGTTATCCAAGGCAAGAATTTCGAAATCACCGACGCGATTCGCGAGTATGTCGATGAAAAGATCGAGAAAGCGGTGAGTCATTTTGAAACGTTGACGACCGAAGTTGATGTTCATTTGTCCGTCGCTCGTAATCCTCGCATTGCCGCAAATCAGTCAGCCGAGGTGACGATCTACGCCAATGGAACCGTCATTCGCGCTCAAGAAGGAAGCGAGTCGATGTATGCCAGCATTGATTTAGTCGCTGACAAGATTGCTCGCCAGTTGCGCAAGTACAAAGAAAAACGCAATCGCAAGTTGCACACTCAAGGCAAAACCACCGAGGTTTTGGCGGACGTGGTATCCAACTCCGATGGCGTGACGGAAGACTTAATCGGCGATCGCGCCGTGGAACTTCCCCCTGAAGTGGTGCGTACCAAATATTTTGCCATGCCGCCGATGACCGCCGACGAAGCCTTGGAACAACTGCAACTGGTTGACCACGATTTCTATGTGTTCCGCAACCGCGACAGTGGAGAAATCAACGTCATCTATGAACGCAACCATGGAGGCTATGGTGTGATTCAACCCCGCAAATCCGGAGAAAACGGAGCCGTTCGCGCCAACGAAATGTCCAAAGCCTCCTAGATCAATCACTCCTAGACGATTATTCAGCTTCTGATTGATGCTCGACAAGACCTAGGACGGTCAAGGTTTCCCAAACCCTGGAACGTTCGTTGCCCTTCCTCTCCATCAACCCGAGGGGAAGGGGTCAGCGGGGCGACCCCCAATCGAGACCCCAATCCTCTGAACTTGCGAACGTAGCGATTAAAGCTGATAGGGACTGGTTTGAGTCACATCGCGGCTGCTGCGTTTCGCCTTCGATTGAGATTTGGCCTTAGACGCACTGCGGCGAAGCGCCTCTAGGCGAGTTTCATACTGTTTACGAAGCCGTTTCTTAGGCGTTTGCTCAATCAAGGTTTTTAAAGCACTGCCCAAACTCTTATAGGCATTGGGGAGCGTATAGCCAAAACGACTGGCGAGGGCGATCGCCTTCTCATCAGCCTCCAACAACTCTTGCAGAGCCTTGTCGCTGTTATTCTTCTGATAGAGACGATACCCCGACACACCACAGAGTCCTAACGCCAACAGCAGTAGAACACCATCTTGAACCCAGAGTTCGCCCACAGCGCCGCCCAAACCAATCGCTAGCGCTGCCATTTCCCAGCCTTCACGCGGAATCGTATCGTTTTGGATGCGAGCCACCTCATGCCAGAACAGCAAATTGCGCTGGTCCAGGGCCAAATTTTCCCACTTCACCAAATCGATGGCAATTTCAACCTCATCCCGGCTCAACTCCTCACAACGAAGCAAGGGAGGGTCAATTTCCGTCGTTTTCTCAACCGTTACCCAACTTTGCAGTTCCGGGGGTAACAGTCCTCGAAGACGACGTAATTCATTAATTTCAGCTTTCGCAGCCGAGGTTACATAGGAGGTCATAATGTCAGAAATATGGCAGTAGTCGGCAGAGTCAACAGATTGCTAACGAGTCTATGCTTTAAATCCTAGCAAATTACCAGCGTTTTGAGCTTTGCCAGGCCGTCAGTAGCCCCAAGGCGATCGACAGGAAAATCCCAAGCCAGAGAACCAAGCCCGGCATAAAGCTCAACACCGTCAGACCTCGCAAGATCCAAATAACTAGGGTTAAGCCCACCACCACCACAAAGCAACGAAAGAGCAGAGAATCCGAGACAATTCGCATGGGGACAACGGGAGGGGTTAAGGCTCATTCTAGCAAATCCCGTGCCTGAGGCTGTCAGACAGTAGCTCTGCGCTAAGCTAAAGGCGAATAGCTCCCACTCCCTTCGTCCCATCACCCTCATGCAACGCTCACGCTTCCGCTTGTCCCTCCTGTTCTCTGGACTGGTCCTCGGTGGTTTTGTTCTCACTGTTAGCCTGCCCGGATTGACGGCCGACAAGATTACAGCAAGCTATAGCCTATTTGAGCGCTCCATCTCCGTCAACGCCCTAGAAACCTATGCCCGAACCGGCGAGATCGGACGGGACTTAGCCCCCTACATTCGCTTTGCCCCTCCTGAACTGAGAGTCAACATCCGTGACGCCTTATTAGCGCGGGCTGACGTGGATGCCGTGGCCATCTCCCAATTTCTCTACACCCCTCAAGGAGAAGCCCTCTTACAGCGACTCGGTCAAGCGATTCAATTGGGATCGGGGCGATCGGGATATTTAGGCTTGCGTTCAGCCTTGATTTTAGCCGCCGCTGATGAGGCAGAGGGCCTGACCTTGCTCAATGTACTGCGCTATTTTCCCACAGAGACCGTACGGCTGGATTTTAACCAAACCCTGCGTATGGCCCAGGAGTTACAGGGGTTAATCCGAGACAATAACCAGGCCGTAGCCACGATTGAGAATCAGTCGTTGTTAGAAGCCCAAGACAACGGTGAGTTAATCAGTCCCTTGAAGAATTTGAGCGAGTTGGGAGACTCTTCCTGGGACGTGACCTCCTTAAACCTGCGTGATGGCGATCGCACCCCCCCTTGGGGATATTCCTTTGGGATTGATTTGTACCTCCCCCGACCAGCTCAATCTGCCCCCATTGTGGTCATCTCCCACGGCTTAGGCTCAAATCGAGAGTCCTTCCAATATCTGGCCGAACATTTAGCCTCCCACGGCTTTGCCGTGATCGTTCCCGAACATGCCGGCAGTAGTGCCAGACATATGGAAGCCTTGTTACGAGGCCGCGCCCAGGAAATTGCCCGTCCTCGGGAGTTTATCGATCGCCCCCTCGATGTCAGCTTTGCGCTCAATAGCCTAGAAAAACAGGCCATCACCGATCGCCAACTGCGCGATCGCCTCAACTTTGACCGAGTGGGCGTGATTGGCCAGTCCTTTGGCGGCTACACCGCCCTCAGCCTAGGCGGGGCCACCATCAACTTTCCCGAACTCGAACGTCGCTGTGGCATCACTCAACAAAACCGATCCTGGAACGTCTCCCTATTTCTACAATGTCGAGCCTTGGAATTAGCCAATTCCATCTCAGAGAGTCAGTTAGACTTTCGTGATGCCCGAGTTCAGGGAGTGATTGCCCTCAATCCCATTGGCAGTGCCTTGTTTGGCCAAGAAGGCTACGGCAAAATTGACGTACCCGTGATGATGGTGTCTGGGGGAGCCGATACGGTTGCGCCCCCCATCGCCGAACAAATCCCCCCTTTTGCCTGGTTAGAAGTTCCCGAGCGGTATTTCGTCTTACTCAAACAAGCCACTCATTTCTCAGTCATCGGCAGTTCGGCACAGGATAGCGTTGCCCTGCCCCCGAGTATCATTGGCCCCAATCCAGACTTGGCCCAAAGCTATGTCAAAGCCTTGAGTTTGGCCTTTTTGCAAACCCATATCGTCGGCGATGATGAGTTTGCCCAGTACTTGAATGCAGCCTACGCCCAAGAAATGAGCCGAGACCCCATTTCCTTATTTTTGGTGCAAGGCCTCATTGATGGCGTCCCTGCCCCGGATTCCCTGGCCAACCGTCATCTGTAACGTTGATGTAACGTTGATGTAACGTTGACGATCGCCCTCGGCAAACCCGATCGCCCAAGCTAAGGACGAGTGAGGTAGCAGTGGCAATCGGGTTTCTCAATCAGGGTTTCGAGCAAGGCATTGAGCGCGACAGCCGCCAGGAGTCCTCCCCCGAGGCTACCCTGAATCGTGAGATAAGGCACGGGCAGAGCCATCAACTGGCGCTTAGCCACAGGCGCATGGCTAAAGCCAATGGGCATTCCAATGACGAGGGCCGGTTGCAGGTTTCCTTGCTTAATCCCTTGGCAGGCCCTCAGTAAGACCGAAGGAGCATAGCCAATCACGAGGATCGAGCCGGCCGGAGTGTCCTGTAACCGTTGCAGCCAGAGGTCATCCCCCCAAAACGCCTGCTCAGCGTCGTCAACTCCGGCAAGGTGGGGGTCATCAATCAGGGGGGTAATGGAACATCCCAGATGAGCCAGCCGCGTCTGGTCCAGCGTGGCGGCGACAGCGGGGACATCGGTGACGATCGCACAACCGCCCTTGAGAGCCGTTCGGGCGGCGGCGACGGCCCCCTGAGGCACGCGCACCAAACTGGCCAGACTGACATCACCACAGGCCAGCACCAGTTGATGCAGCAGGTGAACGGTGATTTCGCAATAGTGAGACAGATCCGGCAACAAGCGGTGTAGCGACTCCTCAAACCGTTCCGGGTGAGTGGTGGCCTCGGCATCGAGCTGACTCCAGAAGGGATCGAGTTGTCCTAATTGGGCCTGAGCCTCCACATCCAACTGTTTCAGTTGCGCCAGGGCTTCGGCCTGGGTCTTCTGGCAGTTGCGATCGCGTCCCAACAACCCCTCCAATGCCCCTGCCGTTTGCCGCAGTCGGGTCATTTGCTGAATCACAGTCTGGTACTGCTGCTGCAATTGAGTCATCAGGGTTGAATCCAGGCGGGTTTGAGGATGGGTATCCAAGAGCTGGCGAATGTGAGACAACTGAAATCCCTGCCGCTTCAGGGCCATCACCCGTTGAAGCCGCTGCACATCCTGCTGGGTATACAGCCGATAGTTGCCTTGAGACCGCTGGGGTTGAGGCAGCAGGCCCAGAGTATGGTAATGCCGCACCATGCGGGGAGTCACGCCAGCGCCCACCGCATCTGTGAGTTCTTTAATCGTCAGATGTTTGGTCGTCAGATGTTTGGTCGTCA
>SIHH01000099.1:11408-13510 GCA_004299065.1 Phormidium sp. SL48-SHIP
TCGTCAGATGTTTGGTCGTCAGATGTTTGGTCGTCATATCGGTCTCTGAGTTAACTGACAACCTTGACATTAACACTAATGTCAAGGTTTAAGCTGTCAGGGTAATCTTATGGATACGTCAGACCATGGTTTCAAAAGCTCTTGCGGCTCCCCTTGACTTAAGGGTATGGAAAGACCATCGAGAGGCGACCGCTGCGATCGCCTGTGCCGTCCTGGTCTTCCTGGGCTGGCAGGCCCTCAACCTCGGCTGGGTAGGAGGAGCCTTGTTCATCCTGACGGCGGCCTACATCATCGGCGGGTTTGACAGTGCCAGGGACGGCTTAAGCACCCTGGTGCAAGACAAAGAACTCGATGTCGACCTGCTGATGATCGTCGCCGCCCTGGGGGCAGCCGGCCTGGGGCTGTGGCAACAGGAGTATTACCTACTCGTCGATGGAGCCGTCCTAATTCTGATTTTCGCCATCAGTGGCGCCCTCGAAGGCTATGCCATGCAGCGCACCGAGCGCAGTATCCAGGGACTAATGGGGTTAACAGCAGATACAGCCCGACGGCTTGAGGGCGATCGCGAACAGATGGTTCCCATTACGAGCCTCCAGATTGGCGATCGCATTTTGGTCAAGCCCGGCGAACTGGTGCCGACGGATGGCCAGGTGGTCGAAGGAAGCAGTACCCTGAACCAAGCCTCCATTACCGGAGAATCCGTCCCCGTCGAAAAAACCGTTGGTGATGACGTCTTCGCCGGAACCCTGAATGGCCAGGGAGCGCTGCGGCTAAGGATTCATCAGCCGCCCGAAAGCAGCTTAATTCAGCGAGTCATCCAACTGGTGCAGCAGGCCCAGACAGAAGCACCGCCCTCCCAGCAGTTTATTGAACGGTTTGAGCGGGGCTACGCCAAGGTGATTGTCATCGCCGGAATTTTGCTAAGCACACTACCGCCCTTGCTGCTGGGCTGGTCCTGGGAAGAAACCATTTATCGGGCGCTGATTTTTCTGGTGGTGGCCTCCCCCTGCGCCCTGATGGCCTCGATTATGCCCACCCTGCTATCAGGCATTGCGAACGGGGCGCGGCGAGGCATTCTTTTCAAAAACGGAGCCCAGTTAGAGCAAATTGGGCGCATCCGGGCCATCGCCTTTGATAAAACCGGGACCCTGACCACCGGGAATCTTCAGGTCGTGGACGCGATCGCCACTCAGCCCGACTCCGACCAACTCTGGCAGGTAGCCGCCGCCCTAGAAAGCCTATCCGAACATCCCATTGGCGACGCAATTGTTCAGGCCGCCCGTCAGCAAAACCTGACCTGGACAACCGCCAGCAACGCCCAGGCCCAGGCAGGTCTAGGTATTACCGCAGACCTGGAGGGTCAGCCAGCCGTCGTGGGTAAACCGGCTATCGTTGAGACCCAGGTCAAAGACATTTCTGAGGATCTAATCCGCCAAAGCCAGCAATGGGAATCCGAGGGCAAAACCGTGGTCTGGGTCGCTCAAGCCGGAGAAGTTTTGGGGCTGATTGCTGTGGCTGACATCGTTCGACCGGCGGCCGCCCAAGCCGTGGCTCATCTCAAACAGCTCGGCGTGGAGCAGGTGGTGATGCTCACAGGAGATAACCCGCGCACGGCTCATGGCATTGCCCAGCAAGTTGGCGTCGATCAGGTCTATGCCGAGCTGTTACCCGAAGATAAAGTCGAGGTGATTCGTCAACTCCAGCAACAGTATCAAACCGTCGGCATGGTGGGCGATGGTATCAATGATGCCCCGGCCTTGGCTCAGGCCACCGTCGGCATTGCCATGGGTGCTGCCGGTAGCGATGTGGCGTTAGAAACCGCTGACATTGTCTTGATGGCCGATCGCCTGGAACGATTAGAACAAGCGATTCGTTTAGGCCGTCGAGCTCAGCGGGTGGTGAAGCAAAACATTGTCTTTGCTCTGAGTTTTGTGGTGATTTTGTTAGTGCTGAATTTTGCCGGCAATATGACCCTACCGTTTGGTGTCCTCGGTCATGAAGGCTCCACGGTGATGGTCACGTTGAGCGGCCTGCGACTGCTGAGAGGTTGAAGTTAAGGGGTTGATAGTCTCGAACAAGATAGCGGTTCCCAGTATGATGAG
>SIHH01000100.1 GCA_004299065.1 Phormidium sp. SL48-SHIP
GATTTTGACCTGAGGATGCGGTCAAAGTGCCACTGTCCCTGACCCACGACGTGACTCGATGCGGCAAGGGTGACCCCCAGCAGGCGATGGAGATGCGTCAGAAAGGTCTGTCCCAGAGTTCCGGCGCCGGTGCGACAGCCGTAGAGAACCACGGACCCTTGAGGAGAGAGGAACTGGGACCATTGACGGAGGCGATCGCCCCATTGGTCAAGGTTCTGCGAGGTTAACCAGGTCTGACCCAACTGCACCCCCCCCGGCTGTCCATGAGCCATCAGATGCAGGCTCGTGATGCCCCGATGCTGCTCAAGATACTCGGAAATCTGCTCAAGTCCATGACGCTGGGCATCAAGTTGTAGGACTTGGGCCGCGTCGATGGCCCCTTTGCGTAACTGTTCAGGTGCCTCAATGGCAGCGTCAAGGACAAGCAGGGGACGATATGGGTAGTGCAGATTCATGATGGGTCTAAAAGATGCTGGGTGTTTATGCTGAGGCTGGCTCCCTAGATTCAAGGGGAATCTCCTGGGCGGTCTGAGAAAATAATGATTAAGGTCGAGCCAACTGAAGAAATGCCTAAAAAAGCTCCCTCATGGGGGAGACGCTTCCAGACGAGTGATGAACTCTCACGTGATGTCTACGGCAGAGACATCGTATTCAATCGGACTGGATGACACCCGGATGGCTGATCGCGCTGGGGCAAAGCCATGCCTCTACACTTTATAACCCAGGCCTTGGCGATTTCCTAAGGATTCCGGAATTTAATTGCAAAGATTTGATAAAGCTCAACGGACTATCGACGTGTATCCGTAAAAATACGGCTAATAACTCCGTAATAGCACGTAAGTCTTAGCCCCAGAAACTGGGGTCAGCGGAAGTTCAAGGGGCGATCGCCCCCCCAACTCGCTAAAATAGGGATTCCCTGAACAGTCCTGAACATCTAAGCGCCAACAGATACCTATGACCGTTACCCCTCGTCGTTACCACATCACCACCTTCGGCTGTCAGATGAACAAAGCTGACTCGGAACGGATGGCCGGGATTCTCGAAACCCTGAATTTCCAATCCACCGACGACCCCAACAGCGCTGACCTCGTCCTCTACAACACCTGCACCATCCGCGACAACGCTGAACAAAAGGTCTATTCCTACCTCGGCCGTCAAGCCAAACGCAAACAAAATGACCCCAACCTCATCCTCGCTGTCGCGGGTTGCGTGGCCCAGCAGGAAGGAGAATCCCTGCTGCGACGGGTTCCTGAACTGGACTTGGTGATGGGACCGCAACACGCCAATCGCCTCGGAGATCTCCTCGAACAAGTCTTCTCCGGTAGCCAAGTGGTGGCCACGGAACCGGTGCATATTATGGAGGACATCACCAAACCTCGCCGCGATAGCGCCGTGAGTGCTTGGGTGAATGTGATTTACGGCTGCAACGAACGCTGCACCTATTGCGTGGTTCCCAATGTGCGCGGTGTGGAACAGTCCCGCACCCCCGAGGCGATTCGCGCCGAAATGGAGGAACTCGGACGACAAGGCTATAAGGAAGTGACCCTCCTCGGGCAAAATATCGATGCCTATGGCCGAGATCTCCCCGGTAGTACCCCCGAAGGACGACATCTCCATACCCTGACGGATTTGTTGTACTTCGTCCATGATGTGCCGGGAATCGAACGCATCCGCTTCGCCACCAGTCACCCCCGCTACTTCACCGAACGGCTAATTCGCGCTTGTCAGGAACTGCCCAAAGTCTGCGAACATTTCCATATTCCCTTCCAATCGGGTGATAACGATATTCTCAAAGCGATGGCCCGGGGCTATACCCATGAGAAATATCGCCGCATTATCGACAAAATTCGCCAGTATATGCCCGATGCTGCTATTAGTGCTGATGCCATTGTCGGCTTCCCGGGCGAAACGGAAGAACAGTTCCAAAAAACCCTGGATTTAACCGCCGATATTGGTTTCGATATCCTCAATACGGCCGCTTACTCCCCCCGGCCGGGAACCCCCGCCGCTGACTGGGAGAATCAACTGAGTGATGAGGTGAAACAAGACCGCCTACAACGGCTGAATCACTTGGTTAGCCTCAAAGCGGCTGAACGCTCCCAACGTTACGCTAATCGTGTTGAGGAAGTGTTAGTTGAGGAACAAAACCCCAAAGATCCCACTCAAGTTATGGGACGAACACGGGGCAACCGCTTAACCTTCTTTGAGGGGAATTTAGAGGAGTTGAAAGGGAAAACTGTGTCTGTGGAAATCTCGGAGGTTCGTCCCTTTAGTTTGACGGGACGGGTTCTGGCTTTGGTTTAGTCGGAATGGGGGGTCGTGCCACTTCTCTCGGTGGTTCTCTGAAAACAGTTTCAAAGACCTGAAAATGCTAGAATCAGTGGGATTGATGGTGCGATCGCTCCTGCGGCGATCGCACTGACGGAAATCTCTTTAGAATTGACCCCGAACCACTGACCTTTCCCTCTAACTCTAACCCTTAGACTCAGCCTGATTCATCATGCATCAGTCATGTTCTCTGAACAGGCCTGCAACCCCTAATTTAAGGCTGAGTTGCTGTCGCGTTTTACAAGGAATTCCATCTATGGCTTCTCTACAGTCTATTGCCTTAATCTCGGTTCATGGCGATCCGGCGATCGAAATTGGTAAGGAAGAAGCTGGAGGACAAAATGTCTATGTTCGCCATGTCGGTGAAGCTTTAGCCGATTTAGGCTGGCAGGTGGATATGTTCACCCGCCGCACGAACCCCAGCCAGGCCGATGTGGTCCAACATGGACCCAATTGTCGCACGATTCGCCTCAGGGCAGGGGCAGAACGCTTTGTTCATCGGGATCTAATTTTTGACTATCTACCTGAGTTTGTTCAGGCCTTCCATCGCTATCAACGGGATTCAGGTCGACACTATCACCTGGTTCACACCAACTACTGGCTCTCGGCTTGGGTGGGACTGCAACTGAGACAGACTCAATCCCTGGCCCAGATTCATACTCATCATTCTCTCGGCTCCGTGAAATATCGGTCTGTGCAAGATATTCCCACGATCGCCCAAACCCGTTTGGCCACGGAAAAACATTGCATTGAAACGGCCGATTGCATTATTGCTACGAGTCCTCAGGAAGTCGAGGATATGCGGCGGGTGACCCCCTTGGGTAACATCCAAGTGGTTCCCTGTGGTACGGATGTGCATCGGTTTGGTTCGATTTCTCGCTCGGCGGCCCGGGAGTTACTTGAGATTCCCCCGGAACAAAAACGCCTCTTTTATGTGGGACGCTTCGATGCTCGTAAGGGCATTGAAACCCTGATTCGGGCCGCTGGCCGATCGCAGTTCCGCCATGATCCGAATTTTAAGGTGGTCATCGGCGGTGGGGCGCGCTCGGGCCATCAAGATGGTGATGAACGCGATCGCCTCGTCGCCTTGACGCAAGAACTCGGCCTCGACGGCCAGGTTGAGTTCCCCGGCCGCATTGAGGATGACTTGATGAGTGCTTACTATGCAGCAGCCGATGTCTGTGTGGTTCCGAGTCACTATGAACCCTTTGGCTTAGTGGCCATTGAGGCTATGGCCTGCGCCACGCCTATCGTGGCCAGTGCGGTCGGTGGCTTACAATACTCAATCCTGCACGAAAAAACGGGATTGTTAGCCCCCGCAAAGGATGAGGTGGCCTTCGCCGCCGCCTGCGATCGCATTCTCTCGAATCCCCGATGGCGCGATAAACTCGGCCAAGCCTCTCGCCAACGGGTTTTAGAAGAGTTCAGTTGGGAGGGGGTGGCCCACCATCTAACGCAAATCTACGATGGACTCTTAGAAGAAACGGCCATTCCTGCTTAATTGTCAAGCTCGTTAACCGTTGATTTAACGCATTAAAAATCGGGGTGTACTCACAACAGTACACCCCGATTTTTGATCAACATCTCAAACTCAAGGATTCACGACCCCTCAACCTCCAGCCACCGCCGGAACAATGCTCACTTCATCACCATCATTGAGCGTGGTTTCAGTGTTTTGCAGAAAGCGAATATCCTCGCTATTAACGTAGAAATTCAGGAAGCGGCGGGGTTTGCCCTGTTCATCACACAGACGGGCTTTAATCCCTGGACAAGAGCCTTCGAGAGCCTCAATTAACTCGGAAATACTGCCGGCGTCACAGTCAATTTTGGCGCGATCGCCGGTGAACTTTTGCAGTGGAGTGGGAATCAAAACGGTGACAGACATAAGGACTCAAAATAACTCAAAATAACTCAAAACAAAGGAAAAAATCACAAAACTAAACCAAAACTTGCTGCCATTCCAGACGATTGAGAGTATGAGAACGCTCCAACGCTCGCTCAAAGGAATCCAGTTTCGGCTCAATCGTGAGGGGTTCACCAATATAGCCTTGAACCGCCTCTTGGGTTTTCAGGCCATTACCCGTGATATAAACCACCGTTACCTCATCAGGGTCAATTTTGCCCGCTTCCACCAGTTTTTTCAGGGTGGCGATGGTCGTTCCGCCGGCGGTTTCGGTGAAAATGCCTTCGGTTTCTGCCAACAACTTCATCCCGTCGATGATTTCAGCATCGGTGACCGATTCAATGGTGCCATTGGTTTGGTTGGCAATGTCCACGGCGTAAATTCCATCGGCGGGATTACCAATGGCGATGGATTTAGCAATGGTGTTGGGTTTCACCGGGGCGATGAAGTCCCGTTTTTCTTTATAGGCTGTGGCGATGGGAGAACAGCCTTCGGCTTGGGCGCCACTGAAGCGAACCGCTTTGTCGTCGACTAAACCGGTTTCGACAAATTCGCGGAAGCCTTTATAGATTTTCGTAAATAGAGATCCCGAGGCGAGGGGGGCGACAATATGATCCGGGAGTTGCCAGCCGAGTTGTTCGGCCACTTCAAAGCCTAGGGTTTTCGAGCCTTCAGAATAATAGGGGCGCAGGTTGATGTTGACAAATCCCCAGCCTTGGGTGTTGGCCACTTCTGAACAGAGGCGGTTCACTTGGTCATAGTTGCCCTTGACGGCCATCAGAGTCGGGTTATAGATGAGGGTTCCCAGGATTTTACCGGCTTCTAAGTCTGCGGGGATAAAGACACAGCAATCGAGACCCGCATGGGCGGCGATCGCCGCTGTGGAGTTGGCTAAATTGCCGGTACTGGCACAAGATACGGTAGAGAAGCCCAGTTCACGAGCGCGAGTCAAGGCGACTGAGACCACCCGATCCTTGAAACTTAGGGTGGGCATATTGACCGCGTCATTTTTAATATAAAGCTTTTTCAGTCCCAAGCGACGAGCCAGACGATGGGCTTCGACTAACGGTGTCATGCCCGTTCCTACGTCAATGGGGGTATCCGTGGCGACTGGGAGGAAGGGTTTGTAACGCCAAATGGAATGGGGTCCGGCTTCGATGGTCTCCCGGCTGACGGTTTGGCGCAAGACATCGTAATCATATTTCACTTCCAGCGGCCCGAAGCACTCTTCACAGACATGTTTAGCGGTGGCTTCGTATTCAGTGCCGCATTCCTTGCATTTTAGTCCGGTGAAAGCGGTGGTGGAAGCTTGTTTGAGGCGTTCGATGGCTTGGGTCATGGGGGGGTCTCTATTTGTCTTAACTCAACCTGAATCGAAATCGTAACATGGGGGTCAAGTCTCGTCAAATAATCCCGATGCTTTTTGTCGGGATTAAAGCAAATCTGCCTAAGTTTCCTCTGGGTCGGGGATAGCAGGGGCGAGGGGAGATCAATGTTTAAATAGAGAGAGAATCAGGTCGAAAAAATCAGGAGTGGCGATCGCAACCTAGACCCCATCAAGCTCAGGAGGATCGTGGTATTATCATTGGCGCTTACAGGGGCATCCATCGTCGAGACCAAGAGACAGTAGAAAACGAGAGAACATTCCTCACTCTCATGCGGTGGGTAAATCGCTCTTGTATCCTTGACAAGTTAGGCTGAATTGTATGGTGAAGAAATGGTCAAGCCACTATGACGGCGAAAACGCAAAGCGATTACCAATCCAATTCCAGCGTCAATGCTAGTCACCAAGGTACTCCGGTGTTCGTATCTTTCTTTAGCTACCCCTTCCTGAAACGGCTGCAACTTCAGTCTCACATTGACTTAGCCATTGAGACGCCCAAAAATCCGCAATATGTAGCCAATCTCAAACGTTGGTCACGGATTTGTGCTTATGCCGTCATTGGCTTAGGAGGTCTTGTCTTACTCGGTTGGGTATTTGATATTGGCTTGTTTAAAAGTATCCTCCCCTTCTGGGTGACCATGAAAGTCAATACCGCCATTGGCCTAACCTTGGCCGCAGGAGCGCTGCTAGCCAGTCATCGTCAACTCAAGGTTCTGACGATGACTGGCGCTGGGCTAGTTTTGGCCCTTGGGACGATCACCATCCTCGAATATGCCTTAGACCTCAGACTGGGACTGGATCAGGTGATTTGGCCCGATGATCCCAATCCGGTCGGCACCTACGTTCCAGGGCGCATGGCCTTAAATGCGGCGATCGCCTTTTGCAGCATCGGCATCGCCCTCACGTATCAAGCCTTCCGTCGCTATCGAGCCGCCCAACTCTGGGGAATTATCACCTTTCTCATTGCCCTACTCGGCTGTCTCGGCTATCTGTTTGGTATTACCGCTTTTTACGGTTTGGGACAGTTTACCGAGATGGCCCTACATACCGGTATTGGCTTTATCCTTCTCTCCCTGGGGGTTCTCGGCCGCTACCCCGATCGCGGTGGTATGGGAATCACCGTGAGTGAACTCGCCGGCGGTGCAACGATTCGCCGTTTGATTGGCTTAACCCTGATCCTACCCACCCTTGGCTGTGGCTTAGTGCTGTTGGGAAAACGAGCTGGCCTCTACGACGGAGAAGTGGCCTTAGTTCTGTTAAGTATTGCCAGCGTCTTTGTCTTAGGAGCGGTGATTTGGTGGAATGCTCGCACCATTGGCGCGGCTGACTATCAGGCCCTGTACGATACGTTAACCGGATTGCCCAACCGCCTCTTATTTCGCCAACAACTGACCAACGCCCTACGAGACGCGCGAGAACAGAGTCAGTCTCTGGCAGTATTTTTTATCGATATTGACTGTTTTAAAAAAATCAATGACACTCTTGGCCATGATCTCGGTGATGAAGTGTTGCAGTTAGTCAGTCGTCGTATCTTGGCCGAACTCCCAGAACAGGCGAGTTTATCGCGTTGGGGTGGGGATGAGTTTACGCTGCTGTTACGGCATCCGGTGGATCGCTTAACCTGTGAACGACTGGCGCAGCGACTGCTGGGAGTGCTGGGGTTACCCTTTGATATTGAACCCTATTCCTGTTACGTCAGTGGCAGTATTGGCATCGCCGGTTATCCCCAGGATGGAGAAGATGCAGCAAGCTTAATGAAACATGCCGATATCGCGCTGCACCGAGCTAAGGACACGGGACGAGGGAGTTTTCAGTTTTATCAAGGGGGTTTGGAACATCCGACCTATGATCTGTTGTTGTTGGAACGGGAATTGCATCTGGCCGTCGAACGACAGGAGTTTGTGCTGTTCTATCAGCCGAAGTTATCGATTAAAACTGGCAAATTGTCGGGGTTAGAGGCGTTGATTCGTTGGAACTCGCCCCGCCTGGGCCGGGTGTCTCCTCAGGAATTTATTGCGCTGGCGGAGGAGAATGGTTTAATTGTGCCGATTGGTGAATGGGTCCTCTATGAGGCCTGTCGACAAATTCGCCGTTGGCAGGAACAGGGTTTTCCACCGGTGGCGGTGGCGGTGAATTTGTCGGCCCGCCAGTTTTTGCAGACGAATTTGGTGCAGACGGTGCGACAGGTGTTGGAGACGACTCAGGTGTCGCCGCAGTATTTGGAGGTCGAGATTACTGAAACCGTCGCCATCCAAAATGTGGAACTGACTCAGGTGATTCTTCAGGAGTTGCGGGAGATGGGGGTGAGGATTGCTCTCGATGATTTTGGTATGGGCTATTCTTCGTTGGCCTATCTCAAGAATTTTCCTCTGAATGCGCTGAAAATCGATCGCTCCTTTGTTCGAGATGTGACGACTCAATCGAAAGATCGCGCGATCGCGTCGGTGATTGTGGCGTTGGGGCGAGGCTTAGGGATGAAAATTGTTGCTGAAGGGGTGGAGACGGCGGAACAGATGCAGTTGTTGTTTGAGTTGGATTGTGATGAGATTCAAGGCTATTGGCTCTCTCCGGCGCGGCCAGGAGAGGCGCTGGATGAGATTTATGAGCGTATTCGCATTTGTCAGCCTCTGTTAACGATAAATCGTTAGAGGGAACACCGGAACTGGGAATGGGGAATAGACCCCCTAGATTGGCTGTATCAGTGCTGAGGGGGTTTCTAGGCCGTGGCACTCCATGAGGGTACGATCGCCGAGGATCTCGGCCGGGGGACCATCGGCGATGAGCTGGCCCTTATCTAAGAGGAGGACGCGATCGCACAGTTCTAGGATCAATTCGAGATCATGGCTGGCCACGAGTAGGGTTTGTGGGGATTGTTGCAGAAACTCGATCAGACGACGGCGCGATCGCAAATCTAAGTTCGCACTGGGTTCGTCGTAGAGGATGACATCGGGTTTCATCGCCAACACTCCCGCGATGGCCACCATCCGTTTTTGTCCCCCAGATAGATGATGGGGGGGGCGATCGCGATAGTCGAGAATCCCCAATTGGTCTAAGGTTTCATGCACCTGATGGGCCACCTCAGCATCGCTATAGCCGAGATTCTCGACACCAAAGGCTACATCATCCCAAACAGAGGGAGAAAACAATTGATCGTTGGGGTTTTGAAAGACTAACCCCACTTCCGGGCGAAATTGTCCGGGAATGACTGGTTTTCCCAGGATACTCACCTCTCCTGAACTCGGACGCAAGACGCCACAGATGGTCAGAAATAAGGTTGTTTTTCCGGCACCATTGGGGCCAATCATCCCCACCCGTTCCCCTGGCTCGATGGTCAGGGTAATTTCATTGAGGACGTAGGGGACATTCGGATAAGCAAAGGCAACTCCATCGAGGGATAGAGCGGCTTCTTTGGGGGGTTGAGATGCAGAAGGATGAACCACTATAGCAGGTGAGGACTAGGAAACCGTTGTCGTGTTAGATCCGCGAAAATTACTTCATCCGAAAGGGACATTATGCTTTAAGATAGAAAGGTTTGGCAACCGTTTAAACCGAAAAGAGTTACCGTTATGGCAGTCCCTAAGAAGAAAACCTCCAAAGCCAAGCGCAATCAGCGTCATGCCGTTTGGAAGCGAAAAGCCGCCCTCGAAGCAGAAAAAGCTCTATCGTTGGGCAAGTCTGTGCTGACGGGGCGCTCTCGTGGCTTTGTCTATCCGATGAAAGACGAGGACGAGGACGACGAAGAGTAAGTCTCCTCAGTCTCATGGTGGGCATTACGCACGCAAAAATGAGGTTCTGTCCGATACAGAACCTCAACTCCAAGGATTGACACTTCCAAATACTTGACTCGGGCCGACGTCCATCAACCGCCACAGGTGAACACCGAGTTGTTAACCAAGTTTCTCTCGATCGCCCAGGAACCTAACGTCTAGGATTCGTTCGCCCGAGCTGCTGTGATTGGCCTGACTCCGTCTGGCGCGATCCGGTTAAGTCTTCGATCATCGGTAGTGCGACAAAACTGCTGAGCAACAAACTGATACAAAACAGAGAAAGCCAGCCGGAATGATGAGAGGTTGCTGTCGTTACACGTTTCATGAGTGTCTCCTGATGGTTGCCCGTTCCTCGGTGTGGTGAGGCTCTGAGGCTCTCTCGATTCCCTCCTGTGTGGGTTGCGATGGAACCTTCGCCTGAGCTGCCTAAAATTGGTTAATGGATGCCGGTTGCGTGTTTATACTGACATGGCTCATCTAAGTGTAACCAAGGTGAGCGGAAACGTCAAGCGGCGATCGCGACGATTATTTTAGACATTTAGCAAGTGACGTTTGGATTCTATTTAATCCTTGTTTTACAAGGATTTTAAATTAAATTAACGTCTTATTTAATATGACTACTAACAGCAGGGTGTTGTGTGTCATGTTCTCTCGCCGTCAGCAAGTCTCCGTAATTTTACTGATTGATCGCAGGGGGACAGCGCCAGCCGTGGCTCCTAACGGGTGTATTGACCCCGAGGAAACCCTGTTGTACTCTCGATTTGACGGGTTGACTGTCCATTGTTCGACCTCCGTAAGGTCACGGTGGTTGGTCCTCATCAACTGTCAAGATCCACGTCAATCTATCAACGGCTCTATGACCGACCAAGATCGTCTTGAATCCTTAAAAGCCGGGGTGTTGAGCGCCCTAACTGTCGTCATTGCTGATAGTGGCGTGGCCCTGTATCTGAGTTCGCGACTCGTTGAACTGGGGTTGCGTCTGGCGATCGTGGCGGTCAGTGGTTTTCTCTTTGGAGTCACCTATCGCTATGCGGTGCGGGGAGACGCGAACCCCCATCTGAAATCGGGGGTTGTGGGAGCGTTTGGCTTAGTGCGGGGGTTGGCGCAACTCGAAGGGCTACAGATTCCCGATGAGGTGGGGGCGATCGCCCTATTATCCCTCTTTGAGAGTTTAGGACTGTTTGGCCTGGCCGGACTGGGTCTCGATGTTGCTCTCAGACGCAGTTGGGTGAAGCCCAGGCTTTAAAAAGCTGTTACCGTGAATAAATATCACGATTTTTGCAGTAAACCATGACAACGATTAACGTCGGCGATCGCGCCCCCAACTTTACCCTAAAAAACCAAGATGGCGAGTCCGTCAGCCTCAGCGACTTTAAGGGTAACAAAGCCGTGGTGCTGTATTTCTACCCCAAAGACGATACTCCCGGCTGTACCGCCGAATCCTGCGCCTTCCGAGATAGCTATACCACCTTTAGCGATGCGGGAGCCGAAGTCATCGGGATTAGCGGCGATTCCGTCTCCTCCCATAAACAGTTCGCCGAGAAACACAACCTCCCCTTCACCCTCCTAAGTGATCAAGGAAACCAAGTTCGCCAACTCTATGGCGTTCCGGCGACCCTATTTATCCTCCCTGGTCGCGTCACCTATGTCATCGACAAAGAGGGAGTCGTACGTCATATCTTTAACTCGCAACTGGACTTCCAAGGACATATCAACGAATCCCTGAAAGTCCTACAAAACGCCTAATCCCCCTAGGAGGTAACGGAGTGAGTCTGTGCTGACTCAGCATTGGGAACTTGGGCAAGGGCTGCGGTTAACACCTCAGCCCCGGCACCGGGGATATGCGCGTGTTCGCTGAGATAGCGTTTCCAGGCTTTGGTTCCCGGTTGTCCGGTAAACAACTGCAACATATGACGGGAGATGCTGTGGAGTTTGTAGCCATGAGCCACCCAGCGATCGCAATAGCCGAGCATCCCCTCAACGACCTGGGAGCGAGTGGGAAGCGGATGCTGATCGCCATAGATATCCCGATCCACCGTCGCCAGTAGAAAAGGATTGTCATAAGCGGCCCGGCCCACCATCACCGCGTCCACAGATTGATATTGGTCGCGAATCTGGCTGAGAGTCTTAAAACCGCCATTGATTTCAATAAACAGGTGAGGGAAATCCCGTTTCAGACGATAGACCTCCTCATAGCGTAGGGGGGGAACCGTGCGATTTTCCTTGGGACTGAGTCCTTTTAACCAGGCTTTGCGAGCATGGACGGTAAAGCGTTGACATCCCGCCTCCGAGACAATCCGCACAAACTCCGCCATATCCTCATAGCGATCGCACTCATCGACACCAATGCGATGCTTCACCGTCACCGGAATCTTCACCGCCCGCGTCATCGCCGCGACGGCCTGGGCGACTCGCTCGGGTTCTTGCATCAAGCAAGCCCCAAAATTACCATTTTGGACGCGATCGCTCGGACAACCCACATTCAAATTCACCTCGTCATAGCCCAAATCCTGAGCAATACGGGCGCATTCGGCCAGTTCTCGGGGATTATCCCCACCAATTTGTAGGGCGAGGGGTTTTTCTTGAGGAGAAAACCCCAGCAGTTTTGCCCGTTTTCCATGCAAAATTGCCCCAGTTGTTAACATCTCTGTATATAACAAGGGGCGGCGTGCGATTTGCCGAATAAAAAAGCGAAAGTGGCGATCGGTTCGATCCATCATCGGGGCAATACTGAGGGGGTTGCCAACACCCATTCCACCCTGTGCCACCGTTTCGCCTTGTGAAGACTCGGCAAAAGTCGCAGTCGTCATCATAGTCATAAATACTTACTGGTACGTCTTACCATTGCGGCTCCCTCGTTGTATCGTATCTTAGAAACCGATGGACTGCGATCCCCGACTTTGTGAACAATCGTCAACTTGAACCGGAACTTGAGCCGTGACTGTCTCCCCAATGCCACCCCCACTGCGCCGTTCTCCCCTTTTTCCCCGTTACCGCGATCTCGGGGCTAAACTGACCCCCTTTTCCGGCTGGGAGATGCCCCGACAATTCCAGGGGATTCGCCAGGAACATCAGGCCGTCCGCCAACAGGTGGGAGTCTTTGATATCTCTCACATGGGCAAATTCCTCCTCAGCGGCGGCAATCCCTTGGAAACCTTAGATCCCCTCGTTCCCTCAGATTTAAGCCGTCTCAAGCCCGGTAAAGCCCGCTATACCCTGCTGTTGAACCCCGAGGGGGGCATTCTCGATGACCTCATTGTCTATCGTCAAGCTGACGATGAAGTGGTTTTAATCGTCAACGCCGCCACCCGAGAGCGAGATCACGACTGGATTCAAGCTCATTTACCCGAGAGAACTCACCTGAGCGATCGCAGCGAAACCCAAGTTCTCCTGGCCCTACAAGGTCAACTGGCCGAATCGGTCCTTCAGCCTCTCGTTGATACCCACCTGGCTCAACTTTCCTTTTTCAACCATTGTCAGACCTCGATTTTCGGACATCCCGCCTTCATCGCCCGCACTGGCTACACCGGAGAAGATGGCTTTGAAATCATGCTCCCTCCTGAAGCCGGGTTAAGCCTATGGGATTACCTCCTCGAACAAGAGGTGGTTCCCTGCGGACTCGGCGCTCGGGACACGTTGCGCTTAGAAGCCGCTCTCCCCCTCTATGGACAGGATATGGACGAGAAAACGACCCCTTTAGAAGCGGGATTAGACTGGCTAGTTCATCTCGAGCGCAAAGGGGACTTTATCGGTCGTCCGATCTTAGAACAACAGGCGGCCCAGGGACGGTCTCGCCAACTGGTGGGGATTGCCATGCTCGGGCGCTCAATTGCCCGTCATGACTATCCCCTCTTCCAAGAAGGAACCCCTGTGGGACAGGTCACCTCCGGCGCCCCCTCACCTACCCTAGGCGTGAACATTGCCTTAGGTTATGTTCCCCCCCATTTGACTCATCCAGGACAAGGGCTAGAGGTGGAAATCCGAGGCAAACGGCATCCGGCTGAGGTCGTTAAAACACCGTTTTATCGACGAGCGTAGCACGCAAAACTGTGACAAAACCGTCTCTGAGGAAGGATTTTGCGCCCCGAGATTCGCCGTT
>SIHH01000446.1 GCA_004299065.1 Phormidium sp. SL48-SHIP
AACCGAACTCGCTCAAACCACCTCATAGGCGGTGGAGAGTAACCGCACCTGGGGGCTGTTCTGATTCCTCACATACTCGAACATCTCCTGCAACTGCGACACCTGTAACGCCATCGCCTCAAACCGACTCTGTTCTAACCATTGGAAGGGGGGCATTTTCGGAGTCAACAAGGCAATTAACTGTTCTTTGCCCGGTTCCGTTAACACAAACGCCGGTTGAGGGGCTGAGGCTTGGGGTAGGCGGATGGTGGTGGCTTGTTGCGGTTGGAACTGACTGGTTTGGGCGAAGGGAGAGGGACATAAGCAGACCACAGTTCCATTGGGTTCCCGTTCCAGTAAGGTCAGATGGGCCGAGTCTGGCAGTTGCAGTTCAAAGATGACTTGACTCCCCAGGGGAACGGTGGTGAGATAGTCGTTTCTTTTGGGAAGCATCCCTAAATGGTCGGGAGACTTGGCGGCTTTAATTCCCATCTGTTGCGTCTTCTGTGATATCTGGCTGAGTTTGTCCCACAGCCAAGGATGATAGTGAGTCTGTACTAACCAGGGACGCACGGCCTGCCACAGTTTTTTGGCGTTAGCCTCGTGGTCAAATCCCAGTTCTCTCAATTTGGGCAGAATCTGCCGACTCCAGTTATCTTTCCTGGCTTGGTCTGGCGTCAGCCGAGGCTGGCAGGATTCGACGATGTCAGTCCAATTGGCATCGAGATTCTGCTGGGATAATCGCTCGGTAAAAATACAGCGGGTTAGGGGGGAGAGGTCAAGTTTCTCAGCAATATCACCTAAAAACTCGGCTTCGTAGGCCTGAGGAATCTCCATCATGTCAACAAGAGTGAGCTTGAATCTATCCATACTGTAGCTGATTTGCTTTAGGTCTGGACTGATGCTAACTACTTTTTTGGGGTATCGTCTAGGGTTCAAAACAGATGAATAGACATTTTGCGACATCCTGAGACATCGTGCGACATGATGCGACTTTTGGGGACAAACTATTAAGAGTAAACGACAAAATAGCTGGTCATTTTGGATTTGAATTGCCAAACTAGAACTATCGAATTCAAGGCAATGTCATGGAACATATTTCTGAAATCCTCCCCAATGTGATGCCCAATTTCATGATTCCCCAAAACAGCATTTCTCCGTTAATTGAGAGTGCGATCGCCCCCTCGCCAATCGCCCTAGACCGCTTACCCTATGCCGTTCGCTGGCATATCCCCGCCCACAAATACGCCCAGGCGAAAGGCTTTCTCACGGGCTTAACCCAACAAGCTGGGGGCTACAATACCACTTTTTCTGAGGGCAATTGGTGGAATCCTGCTACTCAAACTTGGGTCGAGGAGCCGATTGTTTTGGTGAAATCCTATATGACGGCTGAGGTGTTGCAACGACAGCTTAATGCGATGCTGCGGGGGTCTTATCGCATGGGGAAAGACCTGGGAGAGAGTGCGATCGCCCTGGAAATCCTTAGCAACAACACGATGCTGATTATTCCCTGTGAATAGCGGTCAATCGTGGCAAAACCCACCTCATTGAACTGGGTGGGTTTTTTCTTCTAAAAGTTAACAAACACAACAAATTCACCCTAACCAAAACTCATGATGATGATTTGTCCTTATAAAGAGATGACCCAACTCCATAGCCTCCCCTGCATCCGAGAAAGCCGGGGTGGCTGGGTTTACTGTTCCTTTTGCGGTCAAAAGACGCGACCTGAGATTCCCCTGACGGTGATGGATGGTTTAATCGGCGTTTGGGTCATCATCCTGATTGTCATCCTCGTGACGTCCTCCCTAGAGTCGCGTCCAAGACTTCGGGACACCATCACCTCTCCACAAAGTCTCAATTCATCATCAGGGGAGTGATACTGGGTTGAGAGGCCTCACCCATCATCCTATTGATTGTCACTCGACAATTTGGGAATCATCAGCTAGACTA
>SIHH01000101.1 GCA_004299065.1 Phormidium sp. SL48-SHIP
TTCCCTGTTCCCTATTCCCTGTTCCCTCACCACAGATGTAAAACTAGACTAAAGCTCAACATCCCTCCTCCCTATGTCTTCATGTCCTCGATGCCAGCAAACCGTACGCCATGATGCCGTCTCCTGTCCCCACTGTGGCTATGAACTCAAAGCCTTTGGTCATCCGGGGATTCCCCTCTATCGAGCCAATCCCGAGGAACCTCTGTGTTTAACCTGTACCTATCACCTCGATGATAGTTGCAACTTTCCTAAACGGCCCCACGCCCAAAGCTGTACCCTCTACCAGAACATCGACGAGCCGATTCTCACGCCAACGCCTCAACGAAAACTCGCACCTTGGTATCGCCGTAACCCAGCCCTCGTGGGATTTCTGGGTCTTCTAGCTATCAGTCTCATTCTGGCCTTAGCCAATTAGCCACTCGTGAGCGACGACCTACGATTCACGATTCACCGTCAGTTGGGGAGTTGCATCAATGGGAATGCTACCCGGTTGGCTGGACTCTTCCGCCACGGCTAAATCGAACCAGAAGGTTGTACCAACACCCACTTCACTGACTAAATTGACATTGGTGTGATGTTTATCGATGATGTTGCGGACAATTGATAGACCTAGTCCGGTTCCTTCTAGGGTATGAACCCGGTTTTCAACTCGGAAGAAGCGGTCAAAAATTGCCTCTCGATCTTCTTCCCCAATGCCGATTCCGGTATCCGCCACTTCCACTCGTACATAGCGTGTTTCCCCTTCCATGAGGTGATGCTCTTCGGGTGCAACGGTGGAGAGAAGATAAGCTCGGACAATCACTTTTCCACCCGCTTCGGTGAATTTTAAGGCGTTACCAACTAAGTTGGCGAACACTTGTAAGAGGAGGTCGTAATGACCCAACACTGAAGGGAGTGAGTCTTCGACCTCTTGTTTGAGTTCAATTTCTTTATCTTTGGCATTCAATTGATAGGTTCGTAGGGTTTGTTCAATGGGTTGAACAATATCGAGGGGTTCAAGTCGGTAAATTCGGCAGGATTCGAGGCGGGATAAATCGAGAACATCGTTGACAAGACGAGTTAGGCGATCAGTTTCATGGTTGGCGGTTTCGAGGAATTCTCGCCGTTCGCGATCGCTCAAATCATCGCCATATTCATGGAGTGTCTCAATAAAGGATTTGATATTAAATAATGGAGTCCGTAGTTCGTGGGAAATGTTGCTAATAAACTGACTTTTAGCTTCATTTAACTCCACTTCTCGGGTAATATCTTGAACCGTAATCGCAATTCCTTTGACGTTTTCGCGTTCGCGATCTAAAACCGTTGTCACCAAAATACGAATCATGCGTTGAGTGGGTTCGCTAATGGAGATACGAAACTCACCACTATCCCGTTCCCCTTTCGCCATTTGATAAAGGGGCCGCGTCAGTTCTACTTGAATCGCGGCGGGGAAGGCGTGTAGAACATTAGTTCCAATTAGGGTTTGATCATCCCAGCCAAAGATGCGGCGGGCGGTGGGATTGACTAAGACCACGTGCATTTGATTGTCCAACAACACGGCTCCATCGGCAATGGTGGAGACGAGGGTTTCGAGTTTGGCTTTTTCGGCGGTGAGTTCTTCGATATTTTGTTCTTCATAGCGTTCGAGACGTTCAGCCATCTCGTTAAAACTCTCGATGAGTTCGCCTAATTCACCGCCGAAGGGTAAATCAACCCGTTGGCGAAAGTCCCCCGAGGCGATATTTTTCACCCCGACGAGGAGTTCCTTGATGGGGCGGGTAATGGTGAGGGCGTTGAACACCGCCCCTAGGATCACCATCACCCAAATCGAGACAAACACGGCGATGGTGACATCACGAGTTAACCCCGAAGAGGTGACGACGGTGGGGTTGGGGTTGATTCCGACGGCCATAATCCCTAAATGGCGATCGCCCTGAACCAAGGGAACAAAGACATCAGTCACTTGGCCGTTCGGGGTATTATGTTGACGGACAAAGGGCTGTTCCGATTGGCCGACTCCCTCGGGAAGTTGGATGCGTCGTTGAATCTGGAGGGAGTTCTGAACCGTGGCCTCAGAATAGGGAATCCCGAAGAAAATTTGCCCATCTTCATCGGCGTAGAGAATATAACGAACACTGGAGGTACGACTATAGAACTGACTGCTAAATCGGGCCAGTTCAGTTTTGTTGTCTTCGGCGATCAGTTGAGTGACGTTGGCCGCCAGGAGCAGCCCCAAATCGCGCCCGAAGCGGGTATCATTAAGCCGTGCATCCTGCTGAATTGTGTTGGTTGCCCAAAACGTCAAACCGCTCACAATCAACGATACGACGAGGGTTGCCGCCGCCATGAGTTTGGTCTGAAGGGTAAACTCCGACCACCAGTTTTTAATCATTTGGGCAATCTGTTGCAGTAGGGTCAGCAAGGTTGAGGTGTGGCACGTCACTAGGCATTTACGCTTCTATTCTGCCACGTCCGTGACCGTTGAGAGGTTTCCTGAAGGTTCAAGCGACCCGAATCGGCCAACCTAACCCTAGGATAAAAGGTTGCAGCGTCAAGCTAGTTAGTCTGTTGGAGGAGATGGCCGTGGTGACACAAGTTTTTGTAACGGGAGGAACGGGATTTATTGGGTCCCATGTGGTGCGATCGCTGCTAGAGTCCAATTATCGAGTTCGCGCCCTGGTTCGCCCCCAAAGTCGTTTAGATAACCTAGTCGGGTTGGATATTGAACAGGTGACGGGAGAGGTTAACAGCCCCGAGTTAGCCCAACAGATGCAGGGGTGTGATGCCGTCTGTCATGTGGCGGCCCACTATTCTCTCTGGCGACGCGATCGCCCCCGTCTGCATCAGGTGAATGTCTTGGGAACCCGTCAGGTGTTACAGGCGGCCCAAACTGCTGGCGTGGAACGAATTGTCTACACCAGTTCCGTGGCCGCCATTGGCGTTAAACCTGGGGGCCAGGTGGCCGATGAAACCTATCAAAGTCCTCCCCAGGGTCTCATTAGCGCGTATAAACAGTCCAAATACTGGGCCGAACAAGAGGCGATGCAGGCGATCGCCCGAGGACAGGATATCGTCATTGTTAACCCCAGTACACCGATTGGGCCACGAGACATCAAACCCACTCCCACGGGAGACATTATCCTGCGCTTTCTCCAACGACGGATGCCCGCCTATGTCAACACCGGCTTAAACTTTATCGATGTGCGCGATGTAGCCCGAGGTCATGTTTTGGCCTTGGAACGGGGCCAAACGGGAGAACGTTATATCCTAGGCCATCAAAATCTCAGCCTCAAAGCCTTTTTAGACAAACTTGCCCATCACACCGGTTTAAGCGCCCCCCGCTATACAGTTCCCCTCTGGCTACCGCTGGCGGTGGCCTGGATTGATGAAATCCTCTTAGCCAAACTGGGCAAATCTCCCTCAGTTCCCCTCGATGGGGTGAGAATGTCCGCCGAACCGATGTATTACGATGCCTCGAAAGCGGTACGAGACTTGGGCTTACCTCAGTCGAACTTGGATGATGCGATTGTCGCTGCGATCGATTGGTTTGAGGGAATCGGGAACAGGGAATCGGGAATCGGGAATCGGGAATCGGGAACAGGGAATCGGGAATCGGGAATCGGGGAGAAATAAGGTCGGGGGAATCCGCAAGTGGCCTGTCGGCTTCCGCTATTCTTGTTCCGCTAACTCCATCCAGCGAACCGTGGAGGTTTCAATCTGATGACTTAACTCCGCCAATTGGTGAGATAGGCTTTCTAGGGCCACATGGTCATCCGGGGGATTTTGATAGAGTTGGTTTTCGAGTTGGGCCTTGCGTTCCTCTAAATCGGGGATTTGTCCCTCCAACTGTTCGAGTTCTCGCTTCTCCTTATAGGATAACCCCGAGTTTGAACTGGACTTCGATGAGGATTTTGAGGCAGACTTCGCGGATGCTGTCGTCGAGGAGGAGGGTTTAGGAACATTGGCAGCCGACTCTTGCGCGGCTTTGGCGGCCCGTTCGGCTTCGAGTTGTTTGTAGTCGAGGTAAATGGAATAATTGCCGGGATATTGGCGAATTTGTGCGCCGGGTTCCATGGCGAAAATCTTGTTGACGGTGCGATCGAGAAAATAGCGATCGTGGGAGACAACGATCGCACACCCATTAAAGTCCTCTAAATACTCCTCCAATACCCCCAACGTTTGCACATCCAAATCATTGGTGGGTTCGTCCAAAATCAAGACATTGGGGGATGTCATTAACACCCGCAAGAGGAATAAACGCCGCTTTTCTCCCCCGGAGAGTTTATGTAACGGCACATATTGCTGACTAGAGGGAAAGAGAAACCTCTCCAACATTTGCGAGGCGGTGATAATACTGCCATCAGCGGTTTTAACGAGGGTGGCGTCTTCCTGAACATAGTCAATGACGCGCTGGTTTTGGTTGGCTGACTCGACTAAGTCTTCAGAGTGTTGATCGAAATAGCCAAAATGGATGGTTTCGCCAATTTCGACGGTTCCAGAATCGGGTTCGGTGCGCCCAGTAATGATATTCAGCAGGGTCGATTTGCCGGTTCCATTGCCACCAATAATCCCGACGCGATCTTGACGATCAAAGCTGTAGGTAAAGTCTTTAAACAGTTGGCGATCGCCGTACCCTTTCCCCACTCCTTCTAACTCAATCACTTTCTTGCCAATCCGTCGCGTGGGGGTAGAAATATTGACGTTTCCCACCTGTTGCTTAAATTCAACGTCTTGCATTCCTTCAATGCGTTGAATCCTAGCATTTTGCTTAGTACTCCGAGCCTTCGGTCCCTGTTTAAGCCATTCGAGTTCTCGTCGCAAAACCCCGGCGTGTTTGCGTTCTTGGCTGGCGGCGACTTCTTCGGCGAGGGCTTTTTTCTCTAAGTAATAGGAATAGTTCCCAGAGTAGGTATATAAATCTCCTCGATCTACTTCTAAAATACGGGTGGTCACTTGGTCGAGAAAGTAGCGATCGTGAGTGACCAAAACCAGGGCGGCGGGATAACGTTGTAGGTAAGTTTGTAGCCAATCAACGGATTCGGCATCGAGATGGTTGGTTGGTTCATCCATTAGCAACAAATCCGGTTCTGCTAATAGGGCCGCCGCCAAGGCGATGCGCTTGCGATAGCCTCCCGAGAGGGTTCCCACTTTGACCTCTAAATCTTCAATCCCTAATTTTGAGAGAATAATTTTGGCTTCGGTTTCCAAATCCCAGGCGTTGGCCGCATTCATTTCTTCGGTGATGCGGGTAAGTTGATTCATCAGGCGATTAAGTTCATCTCCTGACGCTTGAGAGAGATGATGAGACAGAGCCTCATAGTCACGAACAATCTGCATTTTAGAGCCACAATCGGAGAAGACTTGCTCTAAAACAGTATGATCGGGGTCAATATCGGGCTGTTGTGGTAGGTAAATGACCCGTTTGTTGCGGTTAACGAGGCGATCGCCCTCATTATAGGGTTCAATACCCGCGAGTATCTTGAGGAGGGTTGATTTTCCAGAGCCATTGGTTCCAATTAAACCAATTTTGTCTTGGGCATCGACGCTTAAGCTGGCATCCCGTAGAATCTCTTTGATACCAAAGTCTTTAGCAATAGATTTAAGGGTGATAATACTCATAAAATGTGAGGTAGTAACCGGTTAATGTCTGAGGTGAAGGTCAGAGAATTGTCTTTAAAATGTATTCTCAAAAATCTTATCGAACTTAACCAAACTTCATTATAATCGAAACTGGACAAGGATTTGCCCGTCGTGGCTCCCGAGAGCCTGCCTCGGGCCAGTCTAGGCCCTTGATCTTTCTCCAGGAGGGCGATCGCGCCGTGGGCAAAAGGCAAAGCCGGTTGACGGTAGCCAGTGATCTCAGCCTGATGATTCAGATTCAGCGCTGGTTTGAGGAGTTTTGTTTGCAGCAACCGAGACTGTCCCATTGGTCCGATAATCGTCTCTACTGTCTCAAGTTAGCCATTGCTGAGGGATTTAGTAATGCTGTCCGCCATGCACACCGTCATCGTCCTCCCGATACCCCGATTGAGATTCAACTCTCCCTAGAATGCGATCGCCTCGAAATCCGCATTTGGGATTTTGGCCAGCCGTTTAACCCGGAACAAGTCCCCGAACCTGAACCCGGAACCCTGCGTCAAGGGGGCTATGGCTGGTTCTTGTTACGACGACTGTGCGATCGCGTCACCTACCACCGCGACTATTATGGACGCAATTGTCTACTCCTCGAACAAGGTATCGAGACTCCCTCTGACTCTCTCTCCTCAGATTAGCCTCTCCCTAGGTAATTTCCCGGAGAGGCGATCGCCGAGTTGAAGAACGAACTAGACGCGACTCGGTTACCGTCGCCCCCGACCGTCTCAACTGAGCCTCCAATCAATCCCTATATTGGTGGGCAATAGTGGTTAAACTACCATGATATGACAAGACGATCGCGAACCTTAAGATGAAAAAAGCACTAATTTGTGGAATTTCCGGGCAGGACGGCGCTTATCTGGCGAAGTTTCTCCTCGAACGAGGCTACGAGGTCTGTGGAACCTCCCGAGATGCCCAAATGTCCTCCTTCAGAAATCTCGTGGCCCTGGGGATTCGCGATCGCGTCAGCCTCTACTCCATGAGTCTGACCGACTTCCGTAGCGTCTTACAAGTCCTAGACAAAACCCAACCCAACGAAGTCTATAACCTCAGCGGTCAAAGTTCCGTCGGACTCTCCTTCGACCAACCCGTCGAAACCCTCGATAGCATTGCCACAGGAACCCTCAACCTCCTCGAAGTGATCCGCTTTATCGGCTCTCCCATCAAATTCTACAACGCCGGTTCTAGCGAATGCTTCGGCGATACCCAAGGCGCAGCCGCCGACGAACAAACCCCCTTCCGACCCCGCAGTCCCTACGGTGTCGCCAAAGCCGCCGCCTTCTGGGAAGTCGCCAACTACCGCGAGGCCTATGGACTCTTCGCCTGTTCCGGGATTCTCTACAACCATGAATCCCCCCTACGTCCCGAACGCTTCGTGACCCAAAAGATTGTCGCCACCGCCTGTCGTATCGCCCAAGGAAGCAACGAAACCCTCTATTTAGGCAAAACCAGTATTCAACGAGACTGGGGTTGGGCGCCCGAGTATATCCAAGCGATGTACTTGATGTTACAACAGGATATCGCCGAAGATTATGTTATCGCCACAGGATGCACCTATAGCTTGCAAGATTTCGTTGAAGCGGTGTTCGCTCATCTGGGACTGAACTCAAAAGACTGCGTCACCACCGATGAGAGTCTCTACCGGCCCACAGATATCGCCGTCAGTCGTGGGAACCCCGCTAAAGCCAAACGACAGATGAATTGGCAAGCTGAGTATGATATGCCCGAAGTCGCCCGGCTAATGGTCGAGGCCCGCTTGCAAGACTCCCCCTAATTGGGTCAACGCTCTCAGCTAACTGACGGCTAACTGACGGCTAACTGACGGCTAACTGACGGCTAACGGAGTTGGCCCAAGTTGGCCCAATTGAGTCCAGACAAGGCAAGAGTTGAGAGTTGCTCTTTACCATTAGATGTTCTTATTGTCAAGGCAACTTGTTGATTTTCGATGGTTTCAATTGTTCATGTTCCGTTAAATTAGTATGACCCCCCATTCCCATTCCTCTGTTACCAACGATGTTACCAACGATGTTACCAACGATCGCACCGCCGAGCGATCGCTCCAACATCGCCAGATGCACTTATTTGTCTTCTTAGAAATTTTCTCCTGTGAAGGCGGGATTCAATCCTATGTCAAAGATGTCTTACGAGCCTACGAACGAGCCGCCGCTGAAAGTCCCAGCGGCCAACGAGCGGAGGTCTTGCTATTACGAGATGGAGTCGGCTGTGATAACCCCTTCGAGCGTTCAGATAGCGCCTATCTAAGCTTCCGTTACTTCAAATCCGCCTCATCCTGGTGGGGACGCTTCAAGTTATGTCAGGCGCTACTAGGACGACTATTACGCCAGCGGCCCGCTTCCGTCATCTGCGGCCATATCAAACTCGCTCCCCTGGTGCGCCTATTCTGTAAACCGTTGGGGATTCCCTATCGTGTCATGACCTATGGTAAGGAGATCTGGGACCCTCTGCCGGGTGGCTCCCGTAAGGCGCTGCAACAGGCCCAAGAACTCTGGACCATTAGCCGCTATAGCCGCGATCGCGCCTGTGAATCGAATCATCTTAACCCGCAACAGTTTCAAATGCTCCCCTGCGTCGTCAATGGGGAGATCTTCTCACCGGGGCCAAAACCACAGTATCTCATCGATCGCTATCACCTCGACCACAGCCGCGTCTTAATGACCGTGGCCCGATTATGGTCAGGAGATATCTACAAAGGGGTTGATGTGACCCTGCGGGCCTTACCGAAAATTCTCCACTACCACCCTGACGTTAAATATCTCATCATTGGCCGGGGCGACGATCGCCCGCGCCTCGAAAAACTGGCCCAAGACTTAGGCGTGGCGCAACAGGTGGTCTTTGCGGGATTTGTCGCCACCGAAGAACTCCCCGACCATTATCGTGTCGCCGATGCCTATGTGATGCCGTCTCAAGAAGGGTTTGGTATCGTATATTTAGAAGCTATGGCCACCGGGATTCCGGTGTTGTCCGGTCAGGGTGATGGTTCAGCGGACCCCTTGCAAGATGGTAAATTGGGATGGCAGGTTGCCCATCGAGACCCTGAGGCCGTAGCCGGGGCCTGTATTGAAATGCTACAAGGTGGCGATCGCCGCGTCGATGGTTCCTGGCTACGGGAAGAAACCCTGGCTCAATTCAGTGAAGGGGCGATCGCCCGCCGGTTGCAAACACTGATGGGCTTTCAATAGAGTGAAAAGCAGAGTGTGAAAGACGAGCGGTCAGTTCAGTATAGGGGAAACTCCCCCCTTGCCGCTGCCCCATGTCACCAGCAAGGAGGCTGTTGTGGATCCGAACGATTTTAAGGTAAAGGCAAATTTGAAACAGTTACAACTGTCGGGCCTGAGTTTTTGGCTGACGGTGTTGCTGGTTGTTAGTCTCCTGACGACCGTTGGCCTGGGTTGGGTCGTGCAATGGGTTTTTATTCTACTGGCCTCAATCCCCGTCTTGGCGATCGTTGCGGTTTTGGGCTTGCAATGGTGGATTCGACGTAAACTGGTTCAGGATCGCTGTCCCGTCTGTCAGTTTGAGTTTGTGGGCATTAAGGATGCGACGCTAAATTGTCCAAGTTGTGGCGAGACCCTTCAGGTGGTCGATGACCGATTTGAACGTAGCACCCCCGCCGGAACTATTGACGTACAAGCCACTGACGTGTCCGTTAAGACCCTGGATTCGTCGGTAATACCAAATCAGTCCAATCCGTCCTCCGAGGCAAATGACAGCGATTAGGAGGGCGATTCATGGCTCAGCGAACGACTGCTCATTCAAGCAATCCATTCAATCAATCCATTCAAGCAATCCATACATGAGGTGTACACAGGTGTTGAGACGTAAAGGGCTATCCCAATCTCTCGTGGGGTTGGTCATGGCCGGACTGCTGCTGGGTAGCTGTCAACAGTCGCCCCCGGCGGATTTAGAAACTCAGGTGCTAGAGATTCTGCGGGAGAACCCGGAGGTGATTTTAGAGTCGGTTCAGGCCTACCAGCAGCAACAACAACAATCTCAACAGAACTCTCGTAATGAGGTGGTGCAACAGATGCGCCAGTCTCCGGCGGAGTTTATTGGCGACTCTCCCCAGAAAGGGGCCGAGGCTCAAGAGATTGTGATGCTTGAGTTTTCTGACTTTCAATGTCCCTTTTGCGAGCAGGCCAGTGGCACGGTGACAGAGTTTATCGAGAAACATGGCGATCGCGTCACCTTAGTCTTTAAGCATCTCCCCCTCGTCTCAATTCACCCTCAAGCGCTCCCCGCCGCTCGCGCCTCCTGGGCGGCTCAACAACAGGGACAGTTTTGGGAGTATCGTAGCGCCCTGTTTGAGAATCAAGACCGTTTAGGGGATGCGCTCTATGTGGAGTTGGCTCAAGAGCTAAATCTGGATATGGAGCAATTTGAGGGCGATCGCACCAGTGACGCCTCCATTACAGCCGTTCAAACAGACTTGGAACTGGCCGATCAACTCGGATTAACCGGAACTCCCGCCTTTTTCATCAATGGAGAAGCCTTCACCGGCGCCGTCTCCCTCGAAGATATGGAATCTGTCCTCGAACAAGTTACCGCCCAACAGTAGCCTCTGGAGCCTCTGGGGTCACTTCGAGGCCCACTTGCGTCACGAAACACTGAAGTTTCACGTTTCCTTAATCTAAGACCAAAAACACGGCTATCTCTTGCCAGTCAAGCGATTGCGCGATTTAATTTTCCTAAAAACGCCCCTAGAGACCTCAATACAGATTAAGGTGTATTTGTCAAGATGTGTCTTCTGGGGGCAAAGTGATATATGAATAAGGTGTCTCAGAATACCTTAAACCCAGTTATGCTCTCTATTGAGTCGAGACCCTATACCGATGCGCCACAACTCGGTCAAACTCAGCGTGTTCTCATCGTCGAAGACGAACACCTGATCCGAGAAATGGTGACCTTAGCCTTAGAAGATGAAGGCTACCAGGTGCAGATGGCGATCGATGGGCAAACGGCCCTCACCTTTTTGAGCGATCCACAGCTCCAACCGGGCGAGTTTCCTTTCGATCTGATCATCCTAGACCTGATGCTCCCTCAGGTGAATGGCCTCGATCTGTGTCGATTGTTACGACAACAGGGAAATCCCGTACCAATTTTAATTCTCAGCGCCAAAGGGAGCGAAACCGATCGCGTCCTCGGCCTGGAAGTCGGCGCCGATGATTACCTGACCAAACCCTTCAGTATGCGGGAGTTGGTGGCTCGTTGTCGCGCCCTGTTGCGTCGCAATCACTACAACATCGTCAACAAGCCGCTGCGGTTTGAATTTGGGGATATCATCCTCTATCCTCAACAATGTCGCGTTTTAGTGCGCGGTGAAGAGATCAATCTAGCGCCGAAAGAGTTTCGGCTATTGGAACTGTTTATGAAATCCCCGCGCCGAGTTTGGTCCCGAGAACAACTGCTCGATCGCGTCTGGGGTTTTGATTTCGTCGGCGACAGTAAAACCGTCGATGTCCATATCCGTTGGTTGCGCGAAAAACTCGAAGCCGATCCAAGTCATCCTCAATACATCATCACGGTACGGGGCTTTGGTTATCGCTTGGGGTGAATCGCTTGGGTTAAGATGCAATTATGATCTAGGAATGCCTCGACTATCGAGGAACGCGGAAGACAGCCCAAACTGCTGGGTGAGGAGTCAATCATGGAGGCGGTGGCATTTCTAGTGGGATTAGCCGTCGGGGCTGGGGCGATCGCCTGGCAGGCCCGGCGACAACGGCATTATTGGCAACGATTACTGAGCCAGGTTCCGGCTGAGGTGACGCAAAAGGATTTGTCAGTCCAGTCGCAAATGCGGCAAGCCCTCACCCACCTCAGTCATTGCAAAGCCGAGGCTGAGGCTCAGTTAGTGATGTATGAGCAGGTGCTAGAGTTGGCGCCAATTGGCTATGTTCAAGTGGATGCAGAAAACCATCCCCTGATTTTTAACCAGGAAGCTCGTTCGCTGCTGAAAGTCTCGGATTGGAATCCTGGGGGCGATCGCCTGTTTTTGGAGGTGGTTCGCTCCTATGAGTTGGATTTATTGATTCAGCAGACTCGCTATCAACAACAGTCCTATCACCGGGAATGGCAGTTTTTTCCTCACGCCACCGATGCCGATGAAATTATCAGCCAAAATCCCCAAACCCTGAAAGCCTATAGCCTACCGTTGCCCGATGGCGATGTGGGGGTGTTTGTGGAGAATCGTCAAGTTCTCTTGGAGTTAACCCAATCCCGCGATCGCTGGATGTCGGATCTCGCTCATGAACTACGAACTCCCCTCACCTCCATTCAGCTCGTCGTCGAAACCCTCGTCGAGCGCCTAGACGGACCCATGAGAGGCTGGGTGGAACGATTACTCCCAGAAACCCAACGGCTCGTCTCATTGGTACAGGATTGGCTGGAATTAAGCCATATTGAACGTCAAGGAACTCTGACAACTGAAGCGATCCATCTCCAGGATTTAATTGAGTCAGTTTGGCAAACCTTAGATCCCTTAGCGCACCAGAAATCGGTTTGTTTCAGTTATCGTCAATCCGGTGAGTTCGCCCAACCCTTAGCCGTGGAGGGGGATAATTCTCGCTTATATCGGGTCTTTTTGAATCTATTAGATAATGCAATCCGCTATAGTCCCCCAGGGGGAACCATTCAGGTGCAAGCTCAGCGAATCTCTCGATCGCAGCAAGGCGATCGCGTGCAAATCCAAGTCATCGACGAAGGGAGTGGCTTCGCCGTAGCGGATTTACCTCATGTCTTTGAACGACTGTATCGTGGTGATCCCGGACGAGGGCGCAATCCCGAGGCAGATCCCAACGTTACCTCACCCACCTCGACTGGGAGTGGCTTGGGGTTGGCGATCGTCAAACAAATTATTTTGGCCCATAACGGAACCATTCACGCCGATAATCACCCCAAAACCGGCGGCGCTTGCTTAACCCTTGAACTTCCTGCGGCGACTCTTTCCTGAAGAGGAGTCTTGCCCCTCAAGGGGAGGTAAAGCGATCGTAAACCTCGGATTAAATCTCAGAAGAATTACCGAATTTCACGATAAAAGCCCCTAAAGTTTGCTCCCATTTTGAGAAACTTGTCTCACAATAGGAGAGAAACTATAGGAGCAAGCGCGATAGTGCAACGGGTGAACACCTCTAAACTCAACTCCAGTCGTCAACATTTTGAACGAGAACTCAAACGCCTACGCCAAGATGTCTTGCGCATGGGCGCTCTCGTGGAAAATTCCTGTCGTCTTAGTCATCAAGCATTGTTTAATCGGGATCTCGCGGCCGCCGAAGCGCTGCGCCCCCTCGACAAACAGATTGACCGCTTCTACCGTCAGATTGAATCCGATAGTATTATCTTGCTGACCTTGCAAGGACCTGTGGCCCAAGATTGCCGCGTCTTAGGAGCATTTATGCAGCTTGTACGCGATCTCGAACGAATTGGCGATTATGCGAAGGATTTAGGGGAGATCGCCGTCAAGTTGTTTCCCTACACGGCCCTCGACTGTATGCCGGATGTGGAGCGGATGTCCCATGAAACCCAAGCCATGTTAGGGATGAGTTTAATGGCTCTGGTGAATCTCAATCCCGAAGCCGGCAATCAGATGAAGGAGAAGGACACCACCGTCGATGATGCCTATGATCGTCTCTATCGTCATCTGGCCAGCCAATCGAACTATCGAGGGGTGTTAGAGCCAGTCTTGCTGGTGACGTTGGCGATTCGTCATCTTGAACGCATGGCAGATCACGCGACCAATATCGGACAACGTGTGACTTATATTGTGACGGGGCGGCGGGGATAGGGGGGAAGAGGCAA
>SIHH01000102.1 GCA_004299065.1 Phormidium sp. SL48-SHIP
TCCCTGTTCCCTGTTCCCTGTTCCCTGTTCCCTGTTCCGGTGTTCCCTGTTCCCTTCTCCCCCCCTTGACCCTACTTCACGTCGACCAACTGCAAATCGCCTATCCGCGAACCGATCCCAACGATCCTCTCACCTGGGCCGTTGATGGAGTGTCCTTGCAACTGGCCCCCGGCGATCGCCTAGGCGTTGTCGGCGAGTCGGGATGCGGGAAATCGACCCTAGGACGGGCCTTTATGGGACTCCTACCCGAAGGAAGTCATATCAACGGCGAGATTCGCTTTGAAGGTCAGTCTGTCCCCAGTCTAAGTCCCCAAGCCTTGCGGAAATTTCGCGGTGAGGCGATCGCCTTGATCTTCCAAGATCCCATGACGCGCCTCAATCCCCTGATGACCATTGGCGATCACTGCATCGAAACCTTGCAGGCCCATCGCCCCAAAATGACGTTTAAACTGGCCAAAAAACGCGCCCTGGAAACCCTCGCAGCGGTCAAAATTCCGGGGAATCGCTGGAATCAATATCCCCATGAATTTAGTGGGGGAATGCGTCAACGGGTGGCGATCGCCCTGGCCTTGCTACTAGAACCCCAACTGATTATCGCCGACGAACCCACCACCAGCCTCGATGTGACAGTCTCGGCAGAGATTTTGGATGAATTGATGGGCCTGTGTCAAGAGCAAAACCTAGCCCTGATGCTGATTTCCCATGATATCGCCTTAGTGGGGGAATACTGCGATCGCATCGCCATCATGACCGAGGGTAAAATCGTCGAAACCGGGAACACGACCCAAATTCTCCAATCCCCTCAACATCCCTACAGCCAATCCCTCATCAACGCCGTCCGCGAACTACAAGAGGTACAACCGCCCCCACCACCGGATCTCACCAACCCCGTCTCACCGCTATTACAGGTCGAAAACCTACAACAACATTACAGCCTAGAACGGAATTTCCTAGAACGACTGTTTAATAACAGCAAAGCCGAAACCATCAAAGCGGTGGATAACGTCAACTTAAGTCTTTATCCCGGCGAAATTTTGGGATTAGTGGGGGAATCGGGCTGTGGAAAATCCACCCTCTCTCGCACCATTTTGCAACTGGTGAAACCCACCGGCGGACGAGTCTCCTTTCTCGGACAAGATTTAGGACAACTCTCCCCCGAGAAGCTACGCCAGCAACGGCGACAGATGCAGATGATTTTCCAAGATCCCCAAGCCTGTCTCAACCCGATGATGACCGTGGGCGATAGCATCGCGGACCCTTTGCTAATTCATGGACTGGCGAAGGGACACGCCGCCCGCCAACAGGTTCTCAGCCTCCTGGACCGGGTGGGACTCAGCCCCGCCGAAACCTACGCCCGCCGCTATCCTCGCGAACTCTCTGGCGGACAACAGCAACGGGTGGCGATCGCCCGGGCCTTAATTACCCATCCCAAGTTAATCGTCTGTGATGAACCCGTGAGTATGCTAGATGCCAATGTTCAGGCCCAGGTGTTGAGTTTAATGAAAGACCTCAAAGCTGAGTTTGACCTGACCTATTTGTTTATTACCCATGACCTCTGGGTGGCCCGCTTTTTGTGCGATCGCATCGCCGTCATGAATCAAGGTAAAATCGTCGAACTCGCCCCTAGCGAAGACCTGTTTCGACATCCTCAACATCCCTATACGCAAACACTCCTCAACGCGGCCTTAAGCGTTAAAGCATCCCCCTAACCTAACTTCCAATTCACCCCCCTCGGAGGCGTTTACCATGCTGTTAGAACGACAACAACTGACCCGTCCCAAACGTATCCTCTCCATTGATGGGGGCGGGATTCGCGGTATTATTGCGGCGAAGGTTTTATTAAAAATCGAGAAAATTATCTGTCGCCCAGAAACGCCCTGGAATTGTCTGGCTGATTACTTTGACTTCATGGGCGGAACCAGTACCGGGTCAATTTTGGCGGCGGCGTTAGCCCGAGGAATGAAGGTTCAAGATGTCCTCAGTTTATATCTCGATCATGGACGGGAAATCTTTACGGAAAATTGGTTTCTCAAACAGTTTTGGTCGAAATATAGTAGCCGACCGTTAGAGAAGAAACTCAAGGAGATTTTTGGCGAGAGTCCCCTGGGATCTGAGGATCTCAAAACTCTGTTGATGATTGTGACCAAAAATGCCACGACTGCACATAATTGGTTTTTTGTCAACTCCCCCAATAATAAATTTTATCCCATTAACCGAGACCTCCCTCTCTGGCAGTTAATCCGGGCCAGTACCGCCGCCCCTACCTTTTTTCCCCCTCAGACGATTTCCATCAACAATCAAAGCTATGACTTTATTGATGGGGGGATGAGTATGTTTAATAATCCCACCTTTCAACTATTTTTAGAAGCCACAAAAGCCCAATATGGGATTGGTTGGGAAACGGGACAGGATAAGCTGTTATTGGTGTCTGTTGGCACAGGATTTTCCTCGAATGTCATTCCTCCAGGACGCGCTAAACAGTATCACCTGATTGATTGGGCTAAATACGCCATTAGTACCTTAATGGAAGATGCCAACGTTCAACAGAACTTTCTCATGAGTTTGATTGGAAATAGTCCCGAGGAACTGCGATCGCAGATGTCCCGAGAACTGGCCAGTCTCTCAATTCCTACCTTTAAAGAGTTACCGGAACTGGCCTCGGCGGCCTGGGTGGGTTTAGACCGCGATCGCAGTTCCTATTTATCCAATTTACTCAGCTATCATCGCTACACTGTCGTCTTCAGTCACAACCGCTTTGCTGAACTGGGCCTCTCCCACATCGATCCCAAGAAAGTCGCCGCGATGGATTGCGTGGATGAAATTCCAGCATTATTAGAAATTGGTACTGCGATCGCCCAGGAACAAGTCCGCGCCGAAGATTTTGATAAATTTCTCCACGCTGATCATGAATAGTGGCTTTTCCCGCCTCTTACCTTTTGTCATCCCCTATTGGGAGGGGTTAGGGGTGGGTTATGCCTTTTGCCTTTGGGTCTTCTGGATCTACGGTGAAATTTGTTGCAGGGTATACAAAATTGTAGGGGCGAAAAATCCCCTCCTGGGAGGGGTAGGGGTGGGTTATGCCCCTACATCAACGGGTGTAATCTGCCATAAATTTTCCTTATCACCCTAAACCCAGAAGACCCTTGCCCTCTTGCCTTTTTTTCTAATTCTTCCATGTTTTTTAGTGTTATTATTCCCACCTATAATCGCCTACCCATTTTGCAGAAATGTATCCAAGGATTAGCCCAACAACAGATAGCTAAACCCGTAGAAGGATACGAGGTGATTGTTATCGATGACGGGTCAAATGACGGAACTTGGGACTGGTTAACCCGCTATCAACAACAAATGCCACAACTGCGTTGTTTTCGGCAACAAAATGCAGGTCCTGCCGCCGCTCGTAATTTAGGATTAGACGAGGCGAAAGGAGATACTATTGTCTTTATCGATAGTGACTTAGTGGTCACAGAAGGGTTTTTACAGGCTCATGGAAACGCCCTAACAGGTGGATTTGCTAAACTCGGACATCAGCGCCTCTTTACCTATGGAGCGGTAATTAACACCTGTAATTTCGAGAATCCTACCGCTGAACCCTATAAAGTGACGGACTTTTCAGCCGCCTATTTCGCCACAGGCAATGTTGCCATTCCTCGCCATCTATTGGATAAAGTTGGTCACTTTGACACCCGGTTTAAACAGTATGGTTGGGAAGATTTAGAGTTGGGAGTCCGGTTGAAAAAAATTGGTGTCAAACTGATTAAATGTCCCGAAGCCGTGGGCTATCATTGGAATCCTGCTTTTTCCCTAGAGCGATTACCGGCCTTAATTGAGCGGGAACGACAACGGGCCAAAACGGGAGTTTTGTTTTACCAAAAACATCCCACCTGGGAGGTGCGTTTCATGATTCAGATGACCCCCGCCCATCGCGCTCTTTGGGGACTGTTATCCTGGGGAGGGTATTGGAACGAACAGCGTCTGTCGGGATTGTTGCAATGGCTGATTGAGCGAGGGCGATCGCAACTGGCTCTCGAAATTGCTCGAATTTTCCTAAATTGGTATCATGTTCAGGCTGTACGGGATGCCTACCGACAGCAACACCCGCAAACCGCCTAGTTACCCTAACCCTTAATCCTAAACCCTTATGACCTCTTCGGTGCGATCGCAGCAACATCCCCTGATTCAAAAGCTCGCCGATGCAATTGAGTCCACATGGAAAACCCACCTCGACCTTGAACCCTACCATCTCCCCGAAGATTTAGGCTATGTGGAAGGCCGACTCGAAGGGGAAAAGCTCGTCATTGAAAATAGCTGTTACCAGTCCCGAGAATTTCGTAAGATGCACCTGGAACTGGCTAAAGTGGGCAAGAACCTAGACATTCTCCATTGTGTCATGTTTCCCCATCCCACCTATGCGCTGCCCATGTTTGGCACCGATTTAGTGGGGGGACGAGGACAAATTAGTGCGGCGATCGTGGATTTATCCCCCACCACAGAGACTCTAAACCTCTCGCAAGACTATCGCCAAGACTTAGAAGCATTACCGCCATTAAACTTCTCTCAAGTGCGAGATTTACCCGACTGGGGCGATATTTTTTCCGACTTCTGCCTCTTCATTCGTCCCGGCGATGAAACCGAAGAAGAGCAGTTTTTACAACGGGTGACGGACTATCTGAAAGTTCACTGTCAACGGGCCACCGCCAGCGAGCCGGTTAGCGGTGCGGCGGCGGCTCAAGTGCGGGCGGGACAGTTGTATTACTGTAACAAACAACGGCAAAATGATAAGACGCGGCGGGTATTGGAAAAAGCCTTTGGCTCCGATTGGGCTGAACGCTATATGACCTCAGTTCTCTTTGATTTACCGCCTGAAGCCTAGTTGCCCCGGTGGAGTTTGATTCGCTCATTTTAGCGAAGCCAAACCTAAAAAGTTTCCGGATCGCGAGGATGCTCTCAGGTAATCAGAAGTAGCAGTATCAATCAAAGGGCTACTTTCGATGAGCATCTATAAAACTCTTTTCCTGTCTAGCCTCCTGTTAATGGGCTTTGCGGTCAACGTTCAAGCCGAACGGGTATCCTCAGACCCCAACTATGACAGCCTAAGTCAAGTTTTCTCGGCCGATAGCAGTAATGCGGATACCGTTCCCCATCGTGGTAGCGGTCGTTAAAACGCAATTCTCATCAAAGGCTAGGTCGTTAATAGGTATCCGTATTGAAGCACCTGTGCTTTAATGCGGATGTTTTTTTTGGCAACTATGCTGGCTCGGTGATTGTCCTGAATTTGCCCCCAGCCATTCCCGATCGCCCGTATCCTCCGCTACAGTACAAAGAGATTGTTTAATATCCTCCGATAAAATTCTTCTCTATGACTGCAACAGCGGCTTCTTCTTCCTCTCGGGCGCGATCGCCCCAAGTCTCGCCCCCAGTCTATGATGCCATTATCATCGGCTCGGGCATTGGCGGCCTCGTCACCGCCAGCCAACTGGCGAGCAAAGGGGCCAAAGTCCTCGTCCTTGAACGCTATCTCATCCCCGGTGGTAGTGCGGGCTACTTTGAACGCTCAGGCTATCGCTTTGACGTCGGGGCCTCGATGATTTTTGGCTTCGGTGAGCAAGGGACCACTAACCTGCTGACACGGGCCTTAGAGGCGGTGAAGATGAACCTCGACACCATCGCCGATTCCGTCCAAATTCACTACCACCTCCCGAACCAGCTTGACCTGAAAGTTCATCGCAATTACGAAGGCTTTATCAGTGAACTCAGTGCTAAGTTCCCCCATGAACGGCAAGGAATCCGCCGCTTTTATGATGAATGTTGGCGGATTTTCAACTGTCTAAACAGCATGGAGTTGCTGTCCCTTGAAGAACCTCGCTATCTAACGCGAGTCTTTTTTCAGCATCCTTTGGCCTGTCTTGGCCTCGTCAAATACCTGCCCCAAAATGTTGGCGATATTGCCCGTCGCCATATTCAAGACCCAGAACTGCTGAAGTTTATTGATATTGAATGCTATTGCTGGTCCGTGGTTCCGGCAGATCTCACCCCGGCCATCAATGGCGGTATGGTCTTTAGCGATCGCCATTATGGCGGCATCAACTACCCCAAAGGCGGCGTGGGAACCATTGCCCAGGCCCTGGCAGACGGCATCGAAAACGCCGGGGGGGACATCCGCTACAAAGCCCGCGTCACAGAAATCGTCATGGAGGGCAAACGAGCGGTTGGGGTGCAACTGGCCTCAGGAGAAACCCTCTATGGCCGACGTATTGTCTCTAACGCCACGCGCTGGGATACCTTCGAGAAACTGCTGCCGGCTGAGAAGATGCCCGCCTCAGAACGTCGCTGGCAGACGCGATATCGTAAATCACCGGGATTCTTGAGTTTACATATGGGGGTCGCCGCTGAGGTGCTGCCACCGGCTACGGAATGCCATCATATTATCCTCGATGATTGGCAACAGATGGAGGCCGCTCAGGGAACCCTGTTTGTCTCGATTCCCACCCTTCTCGATCCCAGTCTCGCTCCTGAGGGCTATCACATTATCCATGCCTTTACCCCGGATTGGCTGGAGTCGTGGCAACATTTGCCCCCGGATGAGTATGAACAGCGTAAGGAAGCCGCCGCCTGGGAGATCGTCGATCGCCTCGAAGCCATTTTCCCGGGGTTAGATGCGGGATTGGACTATCTGGAGGTGGGAACCCCTCGCACTCATCGCCGCTTCCTGGGACGAGATGAGGGGACTTATGGCCCGATTCCCCGCCGCAAATTACCGGGCCTACTGACGATGCCTTTTAACCGCACCGCTGTACCGGGATTGTACTGTGTTGGGGATAGTACCTTTCCCGGTCAAGGTCTCAATGCTGTGGCCTTTTCCGGTTTTGCTTGTGCGCACCGAATTGCGGTGGATTTAGGACTGTAGGGAAACATCACACGGCCGGTTAGTCTATCTGGAGAAGGGGGCGATCGCCCCCTTTTTTCTGCCAGGATATGGAGGGTCACGATCATCAATGTCGCCGGGATCACCTCCCCGAGAGGCTTGGCTCGTGATGGCTGTATGATCCTGTATTAACACTTGCGTTTAAGGAAATCCTTATTGATGATATATTTCCATCGATTCACTCAAATTGGCTTAGGATTGACGGCCACCCTTGTTCTCGGCTTGGGTTCCTGTCGCCCTCCCGAAACCGCTGATTCTTCAACTTCAGAGTCGCCACCGAGGGCTGAAGATTCGATGAACTCGCCGATGAGTCCTGATGATCCCATGGCCCCTCAACCGGGATCGGGGATGGATCGCCCCGGAATGAATGGCCAGGGAATGCCGATGAATGGAATGTATCTTGGCCCCAATGATGAGCAATTTGAACTGCGGTTTCTCGATGCGATGATTCTCCATCATCAGGGGGCCGTGGAGATGGCAGAGGATAGTTTGGAGAAGTCGCAACGGGAGGACATTCGCCAACTCTCTCAAGAGATTATTGAGACTCAGAGGGATGACATCGCTCAGATGCAAGCCTGGCGATCGCAGTGGTATGCGGATGCCCCAGAAGCCCCGCAGATGTATGATGCTCAAATGTCTCAGACGGTGGAAATGAATGATGGCATGATGTCGATGCTGAAGATGGAAATGGATCTCGGTGCGGCGGATGAGGACTATGATCAGCGCTATATGAATGCCATGATTGCTCACCATGAAGGAGCGTTGGATATGGCTCGTCAGGTGTTGGAAAACAGCGATCGCCCGGAAGTCGAAGCGTTCGCCAATGATCTCATTGAAACGCAAATGGCTGAGGTTCAGGAGATGCTGGCTCTACAGGAGAGCGGCTATGGGGATCAATAGTTGAGTGTTGATTGGTTTGGGGAGGGGTGAACGTGATCCTGTTTTGGTCTGCGCTCGATAGTCTGGGTCTTGATTGACCCATGAACGGTCAACTGTTCACGAGGTAGGATTTAGCCGAGGCGATACATCCAGCCATCTCGGCTACAAATATAAACTGACCCCTCCCAGACAACGGGAGTCGATTCAAAGGCTCCTCCTGAGTTAAAGTGATCGAGCTTTTCGAGGCGGATGCGGTAGAACTGGCCGCGTCCTCCGGGCAGGGCTAAGGGGTCATTGGCGGAGGCTAAACTGTAGTTGAGTTGAAAGAGATAAACGCCGTTGTATCCGGCGGAAATGAGGCGATTTCCGTCGGTAAAAATAGGGGTGGAAATCGACGGCCCCACGGGTTCCTTGGCGATGATCATTGGGGTATGATATTGCCGTTGTTGGAACGGGCCGGGGACGGTTTCGCCCGTGACTTGGGTTTGACTGCCGAGGTAGAGATAGCCGTCAATGGCATTGGTGGCAAACAGGGGCGGGGTGTCGGGGGCGCGATACTCGTCGTTGAGGGCGACGGAGCCGGTGATCCCGCCCTGCCAGTCGGCAAAGGGGATGTTTCGGGTGGGGAGAAACCAGTCGACACAGTCGGGATCGGGTTGGCTGGGATCGAGTTTGTAAACGCCTCCTTGGCCGGGGATATGTTCGCGATCTAGGGTGCTAAATAGTTTGCCATCTTGGGCGATGCTAATGGTTCCGTTGAGATCGCCGCCGGAGCGGAATCGCCAGACGATGGTTCGCTGGTTGATGTCGATGCCGTAAATGCGTCCACCGCCTGAGGCCAGGTAGAGGCGATCGCCCCAGCGGGCGGGGGAGGATTCGGCGACGAGGTTCCCTCGATAGAGGGCGATATCTTCGGCTTCGTAGAGTTGCAGTTCTTTGTCAATGTCGGGGGCAAAAAAGCTATGATCGGGGCGACGACTCGCGATGCGACTATTGATAAAATAACCGATGGAGTTTTCACCGGCGTTAAAGAGGGTTTGCTGGCCGAGATAGATGGCTGAACTGTCATTATCGCGACTGTAACTGTCGGTTTTACGAATGTTTAAACGCCAGAGTTCTTGTCCGGTACGGAAGGAAATGGCCCGGAAGCTGGGAACGACGGCAGATGAAAGGGATTTATTGACGCCAAGGCGGCTCCCTTGCAGGATGACGATTCGATTGTCGTCGCTGGCGGTTTCGTCGCGGTAAAGGGTGGCGGTTCCTTTGAGAATGTCGTCAAATTGGTAACTCCAGACCTCCTCTTGGGTTTCTAGGTCGATTTTTCGCAGTTGCTGGTTGTAGGCTCCGATGATGAGATAGAGGCGGCCGCGATCGCGTACGAGGGTGGGTTGTCCGGTCCAGCCGGCCCCACTCCAGCTATAAGCGGTGCCACCGACGCGGCTGATGCTGCTGCCGAGGTAGAATCGATCCTGGAGTGTTAAGGCGGCGGGGGTTCCTCGGCCATAGTAGCGCCGTTGGTCGTTGCCGAGATAGGTGGGAACCAGGAGTTGGGTTTCGTCAGGCTCAAGTTGGGGAGATTGGTTGAGAATTTGGTTGATTTGGCGCGTTAGGCTATCTGAGAGGGAGCTGGGGGTGACTAGGGGGGGCGTTTTTGAGGATTGGGAGGAACGCAGTTGAGCGGGTAGCCAGGCTGCAAGTCCGAGAAAAACGGTGTATCGTGTGAGTTGTCGTCGGGTTAGAGCCATCCGTTGGGTTACGAGTCGGGGACAGGGGGTGTGGGTCGTGCCACTCAGGGGCGATCGCCTTGATTGCCAAGGGCGATCGCAACCGTTAAGATCAGGCTATCAATTCCCAATTATCAGGGCGATCTGCCATTTACCTAAAATTCCCCAACTGTGGGTTTGCTAGAGAACCAAAGATGTTCAACGCCACTGAAATTTTAATTCAAGCATTCGTCGAAGAATTACGGGAAGGCTATCATCGAACCTATGGCGGTTATAAGCCTGATTATGCGGATATTATCGCCTGGGCTGGGGGCATGGCCTTGGAAAATATTGCCAACAGCGATGCTCTTTACCACACGGTAGAACATACCATTGGTGTGGCTCTGGTCGGACAGGAAATTCTCCGAGGCAAACATATCCGCGAGGGAGGAATCACCTGTGAAGATTGGTTACATTTTATTTTATCGTTGGTCTGTAGTGATATTGGCTATGTGAAAGGCGTCTGTCGCCGGGACAGCTTGGAAGCACATCGGTTTGATTCGGGAACGGGGGAGTTGATTCAACTTGATGCTGGGGCGACGGATGCGAGTTTAGCGCCTTATCATGTCGATCGCAGTCAATTGTTTGTCAAGGAGCGCTTTTATGGTCATAAGCTCATTGAAGCGCAAGAAATTCGAGATAATATTGAGTTGACTCGTGTTCTGTCTCCTGAACATCCTGGTTATGAGGATACGTCGGGTTTTCGGGGCTTGACTCGGGCGGCGGATTTGATTGGTCAGTTAAGTGATCCGCGTTATCTCAATAAGTTGGGGGCGCTTTATTATGAGTATGAGGAAGTCAGTTATAATGATAAGTTTGGCTATCGTCATGCGGGGGATTTACGTCAAAGTCATTCTCAACAGTATTGGTCGTTAATTTATCCGGCGATTGAACCGGCGTTGGAGTATTTAGGACTGACGCAGGAAGGAAAGCAAATTGTGGCTAATGTTTATGCGAATGTGTTTGTGGTTGAACATGATAATACTCGCACAACAATGTCCACTCAGTTGGAGCGATCCTAGGGACGTCCTGGGTTTTAGTGGGAGGAGAGGGGTAGGGCGATCGTAAATAGAGAGCCTTCATCTAAGCGACTTTCAACTCTGACTGTTCCGCTATGAATGTGGATGATTTGCTCAACAATTGCTAAGCCTAAGCCAAATCCTCCTGAGGCTTTGGAGCGTTTTAAGTCCGCACAATAAAACCGTTCAAAAACATGGGGTAATGCGGCTTCAGCAATGCCAATTCCGGTATCTTTGACTTGAATGAGGGCGGATTCTGTTTGCAAGAGGCATAGTTCGATTAACCCGCCTGGGGGGGTATAGCGAACGGCGTTACTCAAAAGGTTAGTCACGGCTTGTCGCAGTAAGTTTTCGTCTCCTTCGACTGAGATATGATGCTTGGGAATATGGGCCTTAAACTCTAATTCTTTGTCACGACAATGACTTGTCCAGTCCGTCGCTAACTCTGACATGAGTTGGCTTAAATTAATTGGTTTTCGCTTTTCCGGGGCTAAGAGTCCTTCATGTCTAGCTAAAAACAAGAGTTCCCCAATTAATTCACTCATTTGTTTGGTTGTTTTAATGACTTTTTCCAGCCGATCTCTGGTTCCTTCTGGACTGTTTTCTAATCGTTTTAACGCCATTAACGCAATTTGAGTGTTACTCAAAACGACGGCTAAGGGTGCGCGTAACTCGTGAGACGCATTGGCTGTAAATCGTTGTAACTGGTTACAGACGGATTCGAGACGTTGGTTGGTTTCTTTGAGATTTTGTTGTCGGTTCGCCAGTTCTTGTTCGAGTTCGTAAAATAAATGAATGGCACTCCAAGAGGCTAAGGTTGCAATGGTTGCGGCTATAATTAGGAATATAAATGTTAGTTGTTGATGGCGATCGCGATGTTGCATCCGTTCAATGAGCAGGGTTTCTTCTTCATCGGCAAAGCGTTCAATGGCGTCACGGGTTGTTACAATATCGTCTTGTCCTTCTTTGAGCCAGTTATACAACGACTCAATGGGAACCAAAATATCATTGGCTCCCTGGATTCGCGTCAGGTCTTCTTGCAGTGTTAGCTTATGCTCAAAGATATCTAAAACGTCGTTGACTTTATGGCGAATGGCTTGGATTCTTAAGGTTTGTTCGGGATTATCATCGACTAAGTCTTCTAAGGTATCGATAGAGTTGGGAATGGTTAACTTGGCTTGTTCATAACGCCTTAAAAACTCGTTTTGTCGCGTTAGTCCATAGCCTCGCATTCCCGTTTCGGCGTCGATTAGTGCATTTAACAGATATTTACTTTCAAGACGGACGGTTTGGGTATGCTGCACCCAGGCTTCGTCTTCGATGAGATTAAATTTAAGCCAGGCTAAGACCGAGAGGGTCACAAATAAGCAACTAATGGGAATTGAGACAATTAGGGTTCCTCGGACTCGTAGCGGGAGACGGATCCAACGGTTTTGAAGGCTGTTAATTAGGGGAAGCATTGGGGTTATGTGGGGGGATTTAGTTCTTGGGGTTCAAAGCGATATCCCATTCCATAGATGGTTTGAATCCAAGGGTCGATCGCCAGTTGTCGTAGGGTTTGACGTAGCCGTTTGATACGAGAGACGACGGCGTTACTTTCGGGTTCTTCTCCCCATTCCCAGAGTGCTTGTTCGATTTGCTGATGGCTGAGAACTTGCTGGGGATGACGCATGAGATATTCTAAGAGTTGGAAGTCTCGGGTTTTTAGGGAAAGGTCTTGATTTTTCCAGGTGAGGGTCATGGTGTCGAGGGATAAGGAGAGGCCAGATACTTCTAGGCGATCGCCACTCCAGAGTGGCGATCGCCGCCGTAAGGCTCGAACTCTAGCCAGTAATTCTTCGAGGTCGATGGGTTTGACTAAATAATCATCGGCTCCTCCGTCGAGTCCCATGACTTTATCGGCGGTGGTATCTTTGGCGGTTAAAATCAAGACGGGAGCGGTTTTTCCCAGTTTTCGATACTGTTTACAAATGTCGATTCCATCTTGTCCCGGTAGCATCCAATCTAAGATCAATAAGTCATAGTCGGTTTCTTCAATCAGCCATTGAGCGGTGGTTCCGTCTTCGACCGCGTCAACAATATGTCCGCTCTCTTTTAGGATGAATTGGATCGGTTCTCGTTGCTCAAAGTCATCTTCTACTAACAAAATTCGCATGGTTTTAATTTTATGCTAACTAAGAATTTATGATGATTTATTTAACCCCGAAATTCTTGACAAAACCCTAAAGGTTTAGGTATAATATTGTGGTTTTTTTGGGTTTACAGGTGAGTCTTTCGGGGAGGTTGATTCAAACCTATTCAATTAACATTGCTATCACCTTAGAGATCTGGGTTGGGACGGGGAAAGTTGGGGTTGCGACGTCCGCCAGACCAGGGAGGCGGCCCTGAGGCGGGACGAATGTTCAGGACGTCTCCGTTACTACGAGTAATCTGAAAAGCATCAAATTCATAGTCACTATAGTCACCGATGACGGTGACTTGTTCTCCTTCTTCTAAGTTTAGTTGATGCCAGCGTTGAGGACCAGCATCGACAATGATTTGTCCGGTTCCATCGTCGAGAATAAAGTCGTTACCCACGACGCTGCGGATGGTTCCTGAAATGCTGATACCACGGGTTCGGGTTAGGGAGTTGATGGGGATTTGGGCTAGACTGGCTGGTGTGATGCTGGCCAGTAAAGCGGATGTCGCCAAAATTGTTAGGCTAATTCGCATAATTTGGTTTATAAAATGGCCTGGATTTAGGTTAGTCTGAAATGATGACGAGAATATGACAAGGTTTAAAGTGGGTTGTATTTTCTGTTTTTTGT
>SIHH01000103.1:0-1316 GCA_004299065.1 Phormidium sp. SL48-SHIP
CTTCAGGAGTCGGTTCGGGGATCTCGTTGACAAACAGCGATCGCCCCTGCTGGGCCGTTGAGGCAATCAGTAGCGGCGTTTGGGGCGGTTGGCGACATTGATCCGCGAGGGGGGGCAACACTTGACGTAACTCCGCCTCTACATCCGCTAAAGTGCGATCGCCGTGATACCGTAACGCCGCAATCAACGCCGTCGTAAACAATCCATTGCGTAAATCCCGAGACTCCCGCGATCGCTGATCCAACTGACAACTCAACAACGCCGGAATCCCCGCCGACTCAGCCAAACGAACCAACTGCGATCCAATCGCTTGTCCCAACTGGGGGGCTGTGGGGCGGCGGATATCCAGAAATAGGGTAATATGCTGGCTATCGAGGGCCTGGAGATGCTCAAATACCGATTGGGCCGCAACAGCCGTTTGCGGGAGTCGTTCAGGATCACTATCTCGCAACAGAAAATAGTCCTGGCCCTGATGATTGAGGACATACCCACTAAAAAACAGCCACACCAGATCCTCACTCCCCACATGACGAGGAAGCCACTCACTCAGCAATCGCCCGAACGTCGCCGCCTTCGGTTCCGTCTCGATCCCATCCTCCGTTGGCGGCGATTGTTCCGTCAGCAGGGCCAAATCCTCGGGCCGCAGCCAACCCGCTTGCAGCAGATGATTCGCCAACCCCTGGGCATCTTGCACGGCAAACCGCAAGGGCTGAAGATAGTCATAATGGTCGAGGCCGACAGCAAGCAAAACCAGGTTGCCCATAAGAGAATGTGCGAGGTAGGGTGAGTGATAAAATCGGGGCGGGCCAATCCCCGAGCATGAGCCGAATTGAGCTTAATTTTGCGCCTTAACGTTGGGCTTGATAGCCGTTGAGGATTTCAGAACGGAACACTTGGCGAATCGGCGGCGAGAGATAACGACGTTGTAGGCCTTGCCAACGCAACCAGTTCTGATAGCGTGTCTCACGAAGCTGTTGGGCCAACTCCGGGGCGACTTTCGCAAAATCTTTGTTCAACGCCTCACTGAGAAATTCTCCCATAACATAGCTATCTTGCAGATGTCCCAAGATTTCTTGTAACTCCTTCATATCGGCCAAATAGGCTTGATAGGTGGGACTATAGAGATCGCCGAAGATTGTCATCAGATAGCGAACACGCTTGGTTTGCTTACGCAATTCATGGAGATCCTTACCCTGTTGCAGCAGTAACTCATCCACCGCCTCACGGCTGATTTGGGAAGATGTCTCAGAAGATGTTTCGGGAGATGTCTCAGAAGATGTCTCAGAAGATGTCTCAGGAGATGTCTCAGAAGATGT
>SIHH01000103.1:1416-7112 GCA_004299065.1 Phormidium sp. SL48-SHIP
AGATGTCTCAGAAGATGTTTCGGGAGATGTCTCAGGCGATAACCCCACCCACCAACCGGGTTCGAGGAGGAGACGACTCACACTCGGGAGTAAGACATCCGCCAAAACCGATTGAATCGGTAGGGTGGCGTAGGGGCTGTATTGAGGATGTTGTAACCATTCCTGAATCGCCCCTTTGAACTTGTTGTACGACTTACCCAGGAGTAACGCTTCAGCCTCCTTGCGGGCCGTTTTGCGACGTTTGGCGAGGGTTTTCAGGGCCGGTTGCAGGCGATCGCGTTCCTTTTTGGGACAATTGGGCAAGAGATCCTCGTCTAGCAAGGCCTGCATCACATCAATATCCCGCAATACCCCCAGGGTGCGGGCCATCTTGCCAATTTTGGAATTTTGGGCGGGTTTCGGGAGAATCACCGCAGCGGCGAACCCGACGGTGTCACTGCGTAAACGTCGCATTCCCACCCGCATCTGATGGAGGGCCTCAGGATCGCCATCGCCCAACACCTCCTCTTCATACTTGAGGATATGCTTAACATGAGTCTTGATGGCACTGTGGGCGCGATCGCCAAAACTGGGAATTGAGGAAGTCATTATCGATTCAGTGTTAATTCAGTATTGATTCAGGGTTTACGGGGACGCCAATCCCAGAGAGGCTGACGGCTGGGTCGAAGTTTGCAAAAATGGGACAGCAACTATTCTAAGGATGAGGGAAACCTAACATTTGTGCTAAACGCGATTCTGTTCGATCTCGATGGAACCCTTGTTAATACTGATATTTTGCATTTTGCCATTTGGCAAGAACTTCTCAGAGAACAGGGGATTACCATCGATCGCCCCTTCTATAACCAGCATATGGTAGGACATCGCAACGAGGCGATCGTCCGTGACGTTTTAGGTCATTTGCCCCAGGAGACCGGCATGAACCTAGCGCACCGCAAAGAAGCCCTATTTCGGGAACGAGGGGGTCAGATGACGCGATTAGAGGGCTTAGACGAGCTTTTGAGTTGGCGATCGCACCACCATCTCGCCACCGCCGTCGTCACCAACGCCCCTCGGGACAACGCCGAGATGATGTTAACCGCCCTCGACTTAGGCCATAGCTTTGATACCGTCGTCATCAGCGAAGAATTGCCCCAAGGAAAACCCCATCCACTCCCCTACCAAACCGCGTTAGAACGCTTATCTGTTCCGGCTGAGACGGCGATCGCCTTTGAAGATACCCCCCTGGGGATTCGCAGTGCGGTTGGGGCCGGTGTCGTCACCATCGGCATGGCCACCACCCACTCCCCCGACGTATTACAAGACGCGGGGGCCAAGTTTGCCATTGCCGACTTCCGCCGTGAGAAACTGTGGCAATGGTTAGAGGCGAGAGTTACGTCATGAACCTCGGAGATTCCATCTCCCAGGGGGATTTGGCCATCACGATCCTCATCGGAGGCTTAGTATTAGACAGACTCATCGGCGATCCTTGGCATTGGCTGCATCCGGTTCAAGTCATGGGTTGGGTCATTTCCGCCTATACCCAGATGGCCCTGAACCTCACCGACTCACCGCGAGGCTTGCGTTGGCTAGGAGTGGGGTTAACGCTGTTGATGATGATGGGTAGCGGGGCCATGGCCTGGGCCATGATTGCCCTAGGAACCTGGCTTCATCCCCTGTTGGGGGTAGCCGTGGCCATGATTATCCTCGCCTCCTGTCTAGCGGCCCGCAGTTTACGCCAAGCCGCCGAAGATGTCTTGTCCCCCATTCTGGCGGGAGATATCCAACAGGCCCGCCAACGACTCAAAAACTATGTCGGCCGCGATACCGATACCCTCTCGGACGAGGACGTTTTACGGGCAGTCTTAGAGACGGTAGCCGAAAATACGGTCGATGGGGTCACCGCTCCGTTATTCTACGCAATTGTTGGGTCAATTGTATCTCCAGGGGGCGCGGCTGTGGTGGCTTTGGCCTACAAGTCCGTTAGCACCCTGGATTCCATGGTCGGTTACAAACGCCCGCCCTATACGGATCTCGGCTGGTGTAGTGCGCGCACCGAAGATGTGTTAACCTGGCTTCCCTGTCGTCTCACGGTAGCTAGTGTCGCCCTAGGTTCGGGCCATCCCCGCCGTTTTTGGGGACAATGTGGCCAGCAGGCCCGCCTCGATCCCAGTCCCAATTCAGGCTGGAGTGAATCAGCTTATGCGATCGCCTTAGGAGTTCAATTAGGAGGCGTCAACACCTATCAAGGGGTAGTGATTGAGAAACCCCGCTTAGGAACGTCTCGGCGGCCCATTACCCCAGTTGTCGTCAGGGAGGCTTTGACCCTCAGTCGTCGTCTACTGGTCGGGGGGGCTATCATAGGAGTATCGTTAATCTGGGCACGCTACAGCCATGAGTTGGGGCCTTCACTGTTATCCCTCAATTCAGCCCATTAACATTGCTTTCCTATCCTTGTTTCATGACTCAGCCTCCCACTCATGGTGGAAATTTGACTTGGGCCGCCTCCCTAGCCGGATGCAAACCTGAAGAAATTTTAGACTTCTCGGCGAATATCAATCCCCTGGGGCCTCCAGCTTCGGCGTTGGCGGCCATTGACGGGGCCTTGAAGCATCTCCGCAACTATCCTGATCCTCAGTATCGTCCCTTACGGGAGGCGATCGCCCAAGTCCATCATCTCGATCCAGCTTGGGTATTACCGGGAAATGGGGCCGCTGAATTGCTGACTTGGACGGCGTTAGAACTCTCTCAATGCGATCGCGTTTTGTTGCCCCTCCCGGCGTTTTCTGATTATGGCCGGGCTTTACGGACGTTTGATGTGGCCATTCGTCCGGTATCGGCCTGGAATCAACCTCTTTGGCATCCTCGCCCTGGAGAGGGGTTATTGTTTAACAATCCCCATAATCCCACGGGGCAACTTTGGCCCCGTTGGCGCTTTCGGGCCATCTTAGAAACGGCTAAGCTGGTGGTGGCCGATGAGGCATTTATGGATTTTTTGCGGCCCGAGTCTCAGGAAAGCCTGATTGATTGGGTTGAAGAGTTTCCCAATTTGATTATCTTGCGATCGCTGACGAAGTTTTACAGTCTTCCCGGCCTACGCTTAGGCTACGCCATTTCTCACCCCGATCGCCTGCAACGTTGGCAAGAGTGGCGTGATCCTTGGTCCGTGAACAGTTTAGCAGCGGCAGCTGGGGCAGCGGTGTTACAAGATACGGCGTTTCAGGACCGAACCTATACCTGGCTAGAGACGAGTAAACAGCAGCTATGGGAGGCGATTAACGCCATTCCCGGCTTATCCGCCGATTGGGGGGCGGCCAATTTCTTGTTGGTGAGAACCCAGATGCCCGGAGATCAGTTACAACGGTTGTTATTGCGAGAACAACGGATTTTTGTGCGAGATTGCTTGAGTTTCCAGGAATTGGGCGATCGCTTTGTCCGCGTCGCCGTCAAACGTCCCCCAGAAAATCGTCGCCTGGTGTCTGCCCTGGAGGTCATTTTCGGCAATACCGAGTAGACTTGAGGATGCGATCGCCTCAATGTCCCTCTCAAAGCCTATGCACTTGCGTTTATTGAGTCCCCCATCCCTGCAAACTGGAGATACTCTTCACGTCATCGCCCCCAGTGGCGGACTCCGAGAAAAAACCGCGTGTGAACAGGGACTGCAACTTTGGCGCGATCGCGGCTACAATCTGGTCTTAACCCCCGGCTGGGACCAGCAACATGGCTATCTCTCAGCCCCAGATCCTCAACGGCGACAACAACTTTACGACAGTTTCCATGATCCCGACGTCAAGGGAATCCTCTGTCTTCGCGGCGGCTACGGGGCCACGCGACTCCTGGAAAATTGGAATTGGGGTGTACATTTACCCCCCAAATGGCTGATCGGATTTTCCGACATTACCGCCCTTCTCTGGAGTCTATCCAGCGAGGGTATATCGGGGCTACACGCCCCCCTTTTGACCACTTTGGCGGCCGAACCCGATTGGTCTCAACAACGGCTGTTTAAGTGGGTTTCCGGGCGGGCGATCGCCCCCATCCAAGGTCAAGGCTGGGGCGGTGGAAGCTGTGTCGGACGATTATTTCCCGGGAATCTCACCGTCGCCACTCATCTCATTGGAACCGCCCACGAACCCGACCTAACCGGGGCCATCCTAGCCTTTGAAGATACCGGCGAACTTCCCTATCGTATCGATCGCCTCCTCACCCATTGGCGGATGTCGGGCCGCTTCAAACATATTGCAGGGATCGCCCTGGGGCGGTTTAGCCGAGGCGACGTTCCCCCAGACACCCCCAGTTTGAGTATGGCCGACGTCTTACGCGATCGTCTCGAAGATCTCAACATTCCCATCGTCTCCGAGTTACCCTTCGGCCATGACGGAGTCAACGCCGCCCTCCCCGTTGGTGTCATCGCCGAACTCGACGGCGACACTGGAACCCTCAACGTTACTCCATTCCCCGATCGCTACGAAATCACCTCCCCCTAATCCCCTCCATTTTGCCAATCTCCCCTGCCAACTCCAACGCTTTCCGTTAAAATAGTAGGCCTAGGTATTTCCCATATCTAGCAGTCAAAACATCAACCAGCCTGACTCTGCTCATTCTTAATTGTCCATTGTCAAGTCTGTCTGTTGATGTGTTATTGGTGAGAGGAGAACGACACATATGGCTATTCAAATTCAGCAGGCTGTTGCCGTTGGCAAATATCTCGTTGAACAGCGGTTAAGAGGGCGCAAAAAATTTCCCCTCGTCTTAATGCTTGAACCCCTGTATCGCTGCAACTTAGCCTGTTCCGGCTGCGGTAAAATCCAGCATCCCACCGAAATCCTCAAACGGAATCTAACCCCCGAACAATGTTTCGCCGCCGTCGATGAATGTGGTGCACCCGTCGTTTCCATTCCCGGAGGAGAACCCCTCCTACATCCCCAAATTGATGAAATTGTCGCCGGTTTAGTCGATCGCAAGAAATTCATCTATCTCTGCACCAACGCCATTTTACTGGAAAAAACCCTCTCAAAATTCACCCCGTCGCCCTATCTAACCTTTAGTGTTCACCTCGATGGCTTGCGAGAGAAACATGATGAATGTGTCGATCGCAAAGGGGTATTTGATATCGCCGTCAATGCCATCAAAGCCGCCAAAGCCAAAGGGTTTCGGGTCACCACCAATACCACCGTATTTGAAGGCACAGACCCGAAAGAAATGCAAGCGTTCTTCGACTTCTTAACTGAGTTAGGGGTCGATGGCATGATGATTTCTCCGGGATATAGTTATGAGAAAGCCCCGGATCAAGATAATTTCTTGAAACGGGAACAGACGAAATCCTTGTTTCGGGAAATTTTGTCGCCCTTCAAAGCGGGTAAAAAGAAATGGGACTTTAACCACAATCCCCTGTTCTTGGACTTCCTCATGGGAGACAAAGACTACGAATGTACGCCCTGGGGCAGTCCCAGCTACAGTGTTTTAGGTTGGCAAAAACCCTGCTATCTCCTCGATGAAGGTCATTACGACAGCTTCAAGGAGTTGCTGGAAAACACCGACTGGAGTCAGTACGGACGCAAGAGTGGCAATCCCAAATGTGCGGATTGTATGGTCCATTGTGGCTATGAACCCACGGCGGCCATGGATGCGATGGAACCGGCGAATATGGCTCGTTCCCTCGGCAGTGTTTTCGGTATGGCCCGCTAGGGAAACCCTCTTTCCTCGTGTCACCTCTTCCTCGT
>SIHH01000103.1:7212-13379 GCA_004299065.1 Phormidium sp. SL48-SHIP
TTTTCGGTATGGCCCGCTAGGGAAACCCTCTTTCCTCGTGTCACCTCTTCCTCGTGTCATGGCTCCAGCCGTTTCTTCCTCGTGTCATGGCTCCAGCCATGACACGGGGTTTCGGCGGCTCTGCCGCCTGCACTCGGGAGGCAGAGCCTCCCCGAGAGCATGACTTGGCAGAGCCAAGTCACGAGGGAAGGGAGCCAAGTCACGAGGGAAGAACAAACCCTTTAGGCGAAAAACGTCCCGTAAATCACACCGCTGAGGGTGGCCATAATCACCACCAAAATCAGGAACGCGAGCGTTTTCTGATTACCGATAATTTGTCGAATCACGAGTAGATTAGGCAACGATAACGCCGGCCCCGCCAACAAGAGAGCCAACGCCGGCCCATCGCCCATACCACTCCCCATTAACCCCTGTAAAATGGGAACTTCCGTTAACGTGGCAAAATACATCAGTGAGCCAGCAAACGAAGCAAAAAAGTTGGCTTGTAGGGAGTTTCCCCCCACCAGTTGAGCCACCCAGTCCGAGGGAATCAGAGCTTCGTAACCGGGACGGCCCAGTAAGGCTCCGGCGATAAACACCCCCATCAACAGTAGGGGAAGGATTTGTTTAGCGTTATCCCAACTGGCGGTAAACCACTCCTGGGGTTCGCCGGGGGTGGTGAGGGTGAGCCAGGATAGGCCGACGGAGGCGAAGGAGAAAGCCGCTAGAGGGGTTTGCGGGAAGCGTATCGCTAACACCAAGGTCACGATCGCCACCAGCAGAATTTTACCCCAAGGGACGTTTAACCAACGGTTTAAAATCACCGCCAAAGCCACACCCAAGCCTCCCGTGAACCACCAGCGATTGTTGTAAATCGCCGCCCAAAGTCCCTGGCTGCTGTCGGGTTCTCCCCAGTTGGCGAACACGAGAATCCCCACCAGAATCGCAAAAAAGAGGGCGTTTTGTCCCAGGGAGCGATCGCCGCCGCCGTCGTCATCGCTCATTTGGGCCTCAATCTGTTCTAAGTCTTCATGACGAAACAGCCAGGCCATAATCCCGCCAATAATCAGGCTAAAGACGATCGCTCCCACGGCCCGGGCGATTCCTAGGGGAAGTCCCAAAATCCGGGCGGTGAGAATCACGGCTAAGACGTTAATGGCGGGGCCGGAATAGAGGAAGGCGATCGCCGGCCCCAATCCCGCCCCCATGCGGTAAATTCCCGCAAATAAGGGTAATACGGTACAGGAACAGACGGCTAACACTGACCCCGAGACGGAGGCCACCCCATAGGCGATAATGGGGTTGGCTTTGGCCCCGAGGTATTTAATCACCGAATCTTCACTGATAAAGACGGCGATCGCCCCGGCGATAAAGAAGGCGGGAATTAGGCAGAGTAAGACATGTTCTTGAGCATACCAACGAACCAGATGCAGGGATTCCCAGAAGGCATTTTCTAGGCGTTCTGACTGTTGTAGGGCTTCGATGGGAAGATAAAAGCAAAGCAGGAAAATTCCCACCACAGCCAGGAGGATATTTTTTTCTTCTTTCCAAAATGAGGCGGCTTTCATCCGTTAATTAAGGTCTGAATCTCCTCGGAGGAGGGGACTTTTCCTTGAGTCATGACGCGATCGCCAATCACCAGGGCCGGTGTTTTCATGACCCCTCGCTTGGTAATTTCCATCATGTCGGTAATATGGTTAATTTCAGCGTCCACGGCTAAGGCGTTGACGGCTTCGGTGGCGTTTGCTTCGAGTTGCTGACATTTTTTGCAACCGGTTCCGAGAACTTCGATTTTTAAGGGTGTCATCGATTTAGATAGGTTGGGTTGGACAGGAGTTTGAACCGTATTCAGGACTGAACAAGGTTCGGTTTGAGCGGAAGAACGTCGAGCATCACAGGTTTCAATTAAGGGCAACAGTTGTGACTTCAATGCTTGTAGTTCTTGGATTTTGTAGTCAATTTCCTGTTCCTTGAGTTTGAGATGCTGATAGACGCGATCGCAGGAGAGGCGATCGTCTTCTTGCAAGGCGAGAATCTCACGAATTTCTTGCAAAGACAGTCCCAAACGTTTCAGGTGAACAATGAACTTTAAACGTTCGACATCGCGATCGCTAAACAAGCGATATCCACTTGAATTTCGTTGGGGGCTAGGGATTAAACCAATCCGCTCATAAAAATAGAGCGTTTGGTTATTGACTCCAAGCTGTTTGGCGACTTCAGTGACTTTCAGCATCTTCGGTATCAGTCCTTGGCTTTATGCTAAACCCTATACTCGAGTATAATGTCAAGCCCTAACGTCAATTTCCCCCTCAAGGCTCCTAGTGCAACCGCTGAAACCCAGGGCTGAACGGCTCTTCTCGCCCTGGTTGAGACGCGATCTGAGGTCACCTCCCGCCGATGCTATCCCATCACTCCGATGACTCCTCATAGTGGGGAGGGCTATTGATATCCTCTCCGCAATGGGGACAAATAATCACATCAATCCCCCGTTTTTTAGCCTTGCGAGCCGCCAGTTCTTCCGAGAAACCTGACGCTAAAATACCAGCGGGAAGGGCAAATAAGCCAATCCCAAGAATGGCTAAAATCCCCCCGATGATACGTCCGAGAATCGTCACAGGATAGACATCGCCATAGCCGACGGTGGTGAGAGTAATGGTTCCCCACCAAATCGCCGCCGGAATGCTGGAAAACACCTCCGGCTGGGCAGGACTTTCTATGAAATAAATTAAGGTTGAAGAAATAAACAACAGAACGACTAAAACAAAAAAACTAACAAACAATTCTTCTTTTTTCAAGCGATAGACTCTCACTAAAATCGAAAGTGAGTCGGTATAGCGATTTAGTTTTAAGACGCGAAAGAAACGTATCAGCCGCACACTTCGCCCCAGGCGAAATTGGGGTGAAAACAACGGCAGATATAGTGACAAAAAGAAGGGCAAAATTGCTAACAAATCAATAATGGCTAAGGGCGTAAACATGAATTTGAGTCGCCCTAAAATTGGATGCCGATATTTGGGAATAATCGTACAACTCCAAAGCCGCAACAAGTATTCAATCGTAAAGACAAAGACACTGAATTGCTCAAAGCGTCTAAACTCTCGATAATAGTGATTAAAAATGGGGTTAACGGTTTCTAGGGCGACAGCAATGGTATTGAGGAAAATAAGCCCTAAAATGAAGAGATCGATAAATTTACTAACTCGATCATCTGGCTCAGCGAGATCTAAAATCTTAGCTACTTTGAGTTTTAAGTGGACTGACTCTGTCATGGATTTTAGCCGGGTAAAGAACATTCCTGGGCAATGAATTCCCTGCATTCCGTATTACACTCGGTTTAGAGGTTGTTCCGCTGACCTTACCGAACTTTCATCTTCTCCTAATTTTGCACAAAAAAAAGTGCCCATTGAGCGAATGTAACTCAACGGGCCAGTAGCCGAGATGGCCTGAGACGTTAGACGTTGAAATGGCGGATTAGATGCCAGCTCCATCAAAAAAGTCTTGCAGGGTATGCTCGCTCAAATTGCAATTGGGAGCGGCGACGGCTCCGACTCGCTCAAGTTGCTGCGAGGTGAGCTGGCCTTGCTTTTCGAGAACCTCGACGTGTTTCTCTAGAGCTTGAATGCGATCGACGAGGGTGCGAATCACTTGAGCTTCTGAGTCAGGGAGTTGGCCATGTTCGAGGGGATTGACACGGACGCCTGAGCGGTACACGACACGCCCAGGAACCCCGACGACGGTGCAATCGGAGGGGACATCTCGCAACACCACCGAGCCGGCTCCAATGCGGACATTATTGCCGATTTGTAGATTCCCGAGAACCTTAGCTCCCGCTCCGACAACGACCCCTTCACCGAGGGTGGGGTGACGTTTGCCGGTTTCTTTACCGGTTCCGCCGAGGGTGACCCCTTGATAAATCAAACAGCCATCGCCGAGAATCGCCGTCTCCCCGATGACAACTCCCATCCCGTGGTCGATAAAGACCCCCTGGCCAATGGTTGCACCGGGGTGAATCTCAATTCCGGTGATGAAGCGGGCAAAATGGGAGATGAGACGCGGGAAAAAGGGCAGTCCCAGATGATGCAGCCAGTTGGCGAAGCGGTGGAAGACCAGTGCTTGCAAACCGGGGTAGCAGAATAGCACCTCAACCCAGTTACGAGCAGCGGGGTCGCGATCAAAGATGATGCGAAAATCGGCGATGAGCGATCGTAGCACAGTAAAAGACCTGGTAAAACAAATCACAGTGATCTATTTTAAATCATGTTTCGGGGTTCTTCAGCGGCGATCGCCGGCGAGTTTCCCCCACTGACCGAACCGAGGCAGTTTAAAATAAAAATCACGGCTCAACGACAGCGTCGGATTCCTTGTCTCTATAGATTTCATGACTTCGCCCCCGGAAACTCCCAAAATTGACCCCAAACCGCCTGAACAGGATGACCGCTATCTTGATGAGGCTCCCTTTGAGGTGGAGATGTCCATCTTCGACCACCTCGAAGAACTACGGCAGCGAATTTTCTATTCCCTAATTGCAGTATTTATTGCCATCATTGGCTGTTTCCTAGCCGTGAAGCCGATTGTACGGCTCCTTGAAGCCCCCGCCAATGGGGTCGAGTTTATCCAAATTCGACCAGGGGAGTTTTTCTTTGTCTCCATCGAAGTGGCCGGCTACAGCGGCTTACTCCTGGCCACCCCCTTTATCCTCTATCAAATTGTCCGCTTTGTCCTACCGGGCCTAACGCGGCGAGAACAGAAACTCATCGCCCCCGTGGTTCTCGGCTCTAGTGTACTCTTTCTGGTCGGGTTAGTCTTTGCCTATGTGGCTCTGATTCCGGCGGCTCTCAAGTTTTTTGTCAGCTTCGGTGAAGGGGTCGTCGCTCAGCAATGGTCTATTGATGAATACTTCAAAACCATTCTACTGTTGCTATTTAGTACCGGGATTGCCTTCCAAGTCCCGGTCTTGCAAGCGATTCTCGGTGGTTTAGGGATTGTCTCATCCTCGCAGATGCTCTCGGGTTGGCGATATGTGATTCTCACAGCCGCTGTCTTGGGAGCTGTGTTGACCCCCTCCACAGACCCGCTGACTCAAAGTTTGCTCGGGGGAGCGGTGGCGATGTTGTACTTCAGTGGCATTGGTTTGGTCAAAGCGATGGGGAAATAGTCCATAATGCCCTCAATCAATGCTTGGGAGATCACCAATGGACTGGACAGAGTTTGCAATACGCCTGTTAGTGGCGTTCCTATTGGGGTCTGCTATTGGTTTAGAGCGTCAATGGCGACAGCGGATGGCTGGCCTACGGACCAATGCTCTCGTCGCCACGGGTGCGTCGCTGTTTGTGATGCTGTCGGTTCTCACGCCTGATGAAGCCAGTCCAACCCGGATTGCAGCTCAGGTGGTGTCGGGAATTGGCTTCCTGGCCGGCGGGGTAATTCTGCGGGAAGGTCTGACGGTTCGCGGCTTGAACACGGCGGCAACGATTTGGTGTGCGGCGGCCATTGGGACTTTAGCGGGGTCGGGTTATTTTAGCCAGGCCTTGGTGGGGTCGGTGGCGGTGTTGGCGTCGAATCTGATTCTCCGTCCTTTGGGCCATCGGATTAACCAAGAACCCCTTAGAGGGAGTGAGGTGGAACTTTGTTATTACTGTTCCCTAGTCTGTTTGGAGAAGGATGCGGCTCGGGTTCGGGCCTTGTTGCTGCAATCGTTGAGTTTGGGCCATATGCGGCTGCGATCGCTCCACAGTGAAGATCTCGAAACGCACAAGGGCCGGGTTGAAGTCAAAGCCAAACTGGTGACCCAAACTCGCGATGATGAACTACTCGAACAGGCCATTAGCCGTATCAGCTTGGAACCGAGTGTCATTGCGGTTCGTTGGCGGGTGGTGGAACAGGAGTTTGGTTGAATCATGGCTTAGATGTTGACTTAAACATCTGGTTCCCTGTCACCCGATGGCAAAATCTTCTACAGTGTTAACTTTGAGTGCAATTGTTGCTTAGCTTATGTCAGACGAACAACAGACCCCCCAATCCCAGCCAGAATCTCAACCCCAGTCTGAGGCTGAATCTAGCAAGACCCCGAGTTTTGGCTGGAATCTCTATGCCGAAAGAATCAATGGCCGCTTTGCCATGATTGGCTTTGTGGCGTTACTGATTTTAGAAGCGGTGACGGGGCAAACCTTTCTCAGTTGGATGGGTTT
>SIHH01000104.1 GCA_004299065.1 Phormidium sp. SL48-SHIP
AGCGATCGCGTTTGAGCCAGTCGTCAAGTACGTCGAACCAGCTTCTTTCTGGTCCACGGCTTACAGCAATGGTCATAATATCGTCAAGCCTCCTTGCTTTGAAAAATTGTGCAAGGTTTTAATTAAGTTAACATAAGTATATACTATGCCACCAAGTTCTCCAGAATGCTACCCAAGTTTCTGAGAAAGTCGCGGAAATTCCCGCTCAAAGCAGGGACTGAAGGGGTTAAAATACATTAAGAATTTTTCAGTCCTGTATGTGATTGAAGCGCCCATATCACACTTCATATTTTTTGTCAAGGCTCAGACAATTTTTTTTAGAAATTAGGTAGAATTTACTATGACCGCACAGACTATTAGCACGAGCGATCGCACCTTAAAACAGCCCGTCTTAGGCTCTCGACGCTTCAGTAACTACTTTTGGGCGACTGTTGTTCTCGTCGGTGGCGTTGGCTTCTTGCTCTCGGGGATTTCGAGCTATACCCAAGTGAACCTTCTCCCCTTCGCCAATCCCACCGAACTGATTTTCGTACCTCAAGGCCTCGTCATGGGGTTGTACGGAACCGCCGCTATCTTACTGTCAACCTATCTCTGGCTCGTGATTCTCTGGGATGTTGGCGGTGGTTACAACGAGTTCAACCTCAACGAGGGAACCGTAACCGTATTTCGCTGGGGATTTCCCGGCAAAAACCGCCGCATTGAAATTACCTGCGACGTCAACGACATCAAATCCATTCGCGTTGACATCAAAGATGGCGTGAACCCCAAACGATCCTTATACCTGCGGGTAAAAGGAATGCGGGATATCCCCCTAACCCGAGTTGGCCAACCCCTGTCCTTAGCCGAAGTCGAAAATCGCGCCGCTGAGTTAGCACGTTTCCTCGCCGTTCCCCTCGAAGGCTTATAAGATTAGTTAGCTCAGTCCAATTTATTGGTCACAGACTCATGCAACCTTTGACCCAATCCCAGGACCGTTGGTGGCGACTGCGCCTGACGGTGTTAATTGTTCTCAGTATTACGGTATTGGCCAGTTGCACTCAATCGAGCGATCTCACTCAAACCGATCCCGCGTCAACTCCAACCGCGACCTCCGAAGTCCAAGCCGCAGCAGAGATCACGCCTCGCTTAGAAGGGATGGCGACCGTGGTGATGGTCGCCAATGGTTCCCCCATCACCATTGAAGTCAACGGCGAGGATGCCCCCGTCACCGCCGGTAACTTTGTAGACTTAGTTCAGAAAGGGGTCTATGACGGAACCCGCTTTCACCGCGTCGTGCGAGAGCCAGATCCCTTTGTGGTTCAAGGGGGAGATCCCCTCAGTACCGATCCCGATGTCCCCGCCTCGCGACTGGGAACGGGGAATTATGTCAATGCTGAGACGGGGGAAGCTCGCTATATCCCCTTGGAAATCAAACCCCAAGGGGCAGACGATCCCGTTTATGGTCAAACCTTAGCCCAGGCTGGAGTCCGAGACGCGCCCCTATTACAACATCGTCGAGGGGCCGTGGCGATGGCGCGATCGCAAGCCCCCAACTCCGCCTCAGCCCAGTTTTACATCACCCTCGATGATCTCAGCTTCCTGGACGGGAATTATGCCGTCTTTGGCTATGTCAGCGAAGGAATGGAGGTCGTTGATGGGATTCAACAAGGCGATCGCATCGAATCGGCCCGAGTCAGCGAAGGCGCCGAGAATCTCGTCGAGTAGTGGTTGAACAAGTCCAGGTGACGCGATCGCAGATCCCAGTTGTCATCACCGGCATGGGGGGACGCAGCAGCTTAGGAACGTTGCCCACAAGTTGGCGTAAACTCCTCAATGGAGAATCAGGGCTGCGACAGCAACAACCCTTCCCCACCTTACCCAGCAAACCTCTCGGGATGCTGGGTTCTCAGCCGATGGAGTTGAGCGAACTGACTCAGCAAGCCGTACTCATGACCCTAGAGGATGGGGGACTGACTCCCCCCCTGGCCGATTGCGGCATTGTCGTCAGTTCCAGTCGCGCTCAACAGGGGCAATTAGAACAACTCGCGACTCAATGGGCCAAACAAAGCAATTTTCCAAACCCCCAAGCCTGGTATGCGGCTCTTCCCTATAACCCCGGAACCCTAGCCGCCGCCCTTTGTGGCAGTCACGGCCCCGTTTTGTCGCCGATGGCCGCCTGTGCTACCGGAATCGCGGCGATCGCCCGTGGGGTGCAGTTAATCCGGGAGCGAACCTGCGATCGCGTCCTGGCCGGGGCCGTCGAAACTCCCATCACTCCCCTAACCTTAGCCAGTTTTGACCGCATGGGCGCTTTAGCCAAACACGGCTGTTATCCCTTCGATCGCCAACGAGAAGGACTGGCCCTGGCCGAAGGTGCGGCCCTATTTCTCCTCGAACGAGCCGATTTAGCCCAACAGCGACAGGCCCGGATCTACGGCGAAGTTCTCGATTTTGGCCTCACCGCCGATGGCTATCATGTTAGCGCCCCGCAGCCCGAGAGTTTGGGGGCGATCGCAGCGGTGAAACACTGTCTCGATCGCAGTCAACTCACCAGCCAAGACATCGACTATATTCACGCTCACGGAACCAGTACCCAGCTCAACGACAGTCGCGAAGCGGCCTTGATTCAATGGCTATTTCCCCAAGGGGTTCCCGTCAGTTCCACCAAAGGTGCAACGGGCCATACCATCGGGGCCTCAGGCGCCTTAGGCGTGGCCTTTTGCCTCTTGGCGATGACAGACAGCCGTCTTCCCCCCTGTGTGGGCCTGCGAGAGTCGGAGTTTGACTTAGATTTAATCAGCCAAACTCGCGAGCAAGAGTGCAATCACAGTCTCTGTCTAAGTTTTGGCTTCGGCGGGCAAAATGCCGCGATCGCCCTCTCCCGTTATTCGCCTTAAAACTCAATCCCCAGTTGGGCCGGAACTCCCTGAGAAATGGGATGTTTCACGCGAGTCATCTCCGTCACCAAATCCGCCGCCTCAATCAACACCTCGGGCGCATAACGGCCCGTCGTCACCACATGAGAGAGGGGGGGACGAGCCTGAATCGCCGCCAAAATCGGTTCAACCTCTAACTGCTTATTTTTGAGGGCGATATGCAGTTCATCGAGAACCACCAAGGAAATCTCAGGATCTTGAATATAATCCACCGCTTGCTGCCAAGCCGCTGCGGCCATCTGGCGATCCTGTTCAGGGTTCTGAGTTTCCCAGGTGAAGCCGCCTCCGAGAGTATGTATTTTGACGGGAAACCCCTGTTGCGAGAGTTTTGTCAGCAGGAGGCGATCGCCATCGGGATAGGCCTGGGAGTTTTTGACAAACTGAACCACCGCACAGGGGCGATCGTGAGCCAAATGACGATACACCAAATTCATGGCACTACTGGTTTTGCCCTTACCCAGTCCCGTAAATAGAACATAGAGGCCTTTTTCCTGGCCCTGTCGCGCCTCATGGGACTTATCTTTAGCGGCCTTAATCTTCCGTAGCCGCTCTTGTTCCTTCTGCGTCAGTGAATCCATTGGAGAATTGCTGGTCATCGAACCCCTTAAAGAAGCAAATTGAACGAATCAAAGTTCTAAATAACGACGGATTGGCGTTAAATCCAAATAGTCTTCGATCAATTGTGCCATGTCATCGTACAGTCGCCGTTGGACTGCCAGCCAACTCTCGGCGGCGGGTTGATACCCCTCGACTCGGGCCAAGTGCATCAGGTAACGACGGACGGCTGAGGACTCAAATAAGCCATGAAGATAGGTTCCCAGGGTGCGATCGCCCCGTTGGCCTTCAGCCACGCCATCCGCCAACAACAGAGGCCCATAGGTGGAGTCATCAACCCCCCGGGGAGAGAGTGAGGTTTGCCCCATATGGATTTCATAGGCTTGCCAGATCTCATCTTCCCATTGGGCCGCCACTTGACGCACGGATTTCGAGGGAGCAAACTCCGTCACGAGGGGAAGCAAGCCTAAGCCGGGAACTTGGCCCGCATCCCCAGCTGATCCTGTCGGATCAATCAGCCAATCCCCCAACATCTGATAGCCGCCACAGATGCCGATGATGGGAACACCGCGATCGCGGGCCTGGGTGATGGCCGCCGCTAAGCCGGTTTCCCGTAACCAGGCCAAATCTCGTAGGGTATTTTTACTTCCGGGTAAGACGATGACGCGGGCCGCGTCTAACTGCTGCGGCGATCGCACCCATTTCACCTGTACCCCATGATCAAGCCGCCAGGGCTGACAATCTTGGGAATTGGACAAATAGGGGAAGCGAATCCAGGCCAGGATCGCTCCCTCGCCGCTGTTGGATTCCTCCGCCTCCTCACACAAACTATCTTCACTTTCAGGTTGTAGGGCGTCCTGATAGGGTAACGTCCCCAAATAGGGAAAATGAGGTAAATGCTGTTGAAAGTGGCTTGCAGCCTCAGCAAACAGGCTCAAATCACCACGAAATTTGTTGACCACCAATCCCAATCCCGCTTCTTTGAGATTCTCAGGAATTAACTGATACGTTCCCACCGCTTGAGCAAAAATCCCTCCCCGTTCAATGTCCCCCACTAATAACCAACGTCCTTGTAGATGGGCAACTGGACGTAAATTCACGATATCTCGGTGCATGAGATTCAGTTCAACGGGACTTCCGGCCCCTTCGAGAAGTAGAACATCACAGCGAGATTTCCAGCCTTCTAGGGTATCAGTAACGACCTGCCAAAGAGCTTCAATATGACGATAATAGAGTTTGGCGGGGATATGCTCTTTGGCCTGTCCTAAAACGACTAATTGTGAGGTGCTGTTCCCTGAGGGTTTAAGCAGAATTGGGTTCATTTCCACTTGGGGCTGTAACCCGCAGGCTAAGGCTTGGGCCGCTTGCGCTCGACCAATTTCTCCACCATCTAAGGTGACATAGGAGTTATTGGACATATTTTGCGATTTAAAAGGGGCAACGCGAACCCCTTGGCGATACAACCATGCACCTAATGCTGTTGTTAACCAGCTTTTACCGGCATTGGATGAGGTTCCTAGAATCGAAATAGCTTTCATGAGATTTTTTTGACTTCAACAGTCAACTTCAACGGTTAACTTCAACGGTTACAACACCTCAACTAAAACATATAAGTTATAAAATAAATAATCTCATTCTAAACCCTGCTTCAATCATGTCGCAAAATCTATGAATTTTTATTTACATTTGTGACTCTGGTTTGCCCCTAAACTTCCCCTAAAATTCATGAAACTTAATTTGCTTGCTGATTCAGGGAGCTATCCTCTAAAATTAGATTCGGTTATTCCAGTCTGATTTCATACCATCAAGCATCCAAGAATGTGACTAAGACAACAGTTATCGATGTCCAGTCTTGATAAACGTCAGCCAACGTCAGCTTGTCTGAGCCGGCGCATCAGCCGTCAAGTTTTTGTTTCCTAGTTTAGTCTGTCAAAAACACGCGATAAACCATGGCTAGTACGCCCAAAATCTTAAAAGAACGGCGAGAATATAACACGTGGGTTGCCAATGAAACCTTTGAAGACTATTCTCTGCGCTATACACCAAAATCCTTCCGTAAATGGTCTGAGTTGTTGGTGGCCAATACAGCGTTAGGGGGGATCTCCTTTCTGGCTCTTGAGGCGATCGGTGGATCTCTGGTCATTAACTACGGGTTTTTTAACACATTTTGGGCAATTAGTCTAGTCAGCTCAATTATTTTTCTGGCCGGGATTCCCATCTCGTATTACGCGGCAAAATACAACATCGATATGGACTTACTCACTCGGGGCGCTGGGTTTGGCTATATCGGTTCAACGATTACATCTCTGATTTATGCCTCATTTACCTTTATCTTTTTCGCCTTGGAAGCGGCCATTATGGCCCAGGCCCTTAATCTCTACGTAAATTTACCGTTGCCCTGGGGGTATTTACTCTGTTCATTGATTATCATCCCGATGGTGTTTTATGGGGTGACCTTTATTAATAAACTGCAACTTTGGACGCAACCCCTTTGGTTGATTCTGATGGTGACCCCCTATCTGTTTGTTTTGCACCGGGAACCTGATGTTTTCGCTCGTTGGATTGAGTTTGGGGGAAAGGCAGCCAGTGAGTCGGGTTTCAATCCACTATTATTCGGGACAGCGGCGACGGTTTCGTTTTCCCTGATCGCTCAATTGGGTGAACAAGTGGATTATCTACGATTTTTACCCGATCGCACCCCCCAGAATCGTTACCGTTGGTGGTTAGCCGCCATGGCCGCTGGTCCCGGTTGGGTTGTATTAGGTTGGGCCAAACAGATTGGAGGGGCGTTTCTGGCCTTCTTAGCCCTGGAACATGGGATTTCGATGACTCAGGCCAAAGAACCTGTATATATGTATTTAGCCGGGTTTGAGGATGTCTTTAGCCGCCCTGAAACGGTGTTGGCGGTGGTGACGCTGTTTGTGGTGGTCTCTCAAATCAAGATTAACGTCACGAATGCTTATGCGGGGTCTTTAGCCTGGTCGAATTTCTTTTCCCGTTTAACCCATAATCATCCAGGACGAGTGGTTTGGCTAATTTTCAACGTGGCCATCTCGCTGCTGTTGATGGAGTTGGGAGTGTTTGAAACGTTAGAAGCGGTGTTGGGACTGTATTCGAATGTGGCGATCGCCTGGGTTGGGGCCTTAGTGGCCGACTTGGTCATTAACAAACCCCTGGGCTGGAGTCCCTCCTATATTGAGTTTAAGCGGGCTCATCTCTATAACATCAATCCGGTGGGGTTTGGAGCAACGATTATTGCTTCTTTGGTGGCGATCGTCGCTTTTGTGGGAACCTGGGGGGATTACGCTCAAGCCTATTCCCCCTTTATTGCCCTCGGTTTGGCTGTCGTTCTCTCACCGCTGCTGGCCAAACTCACGCAAGGACGATTCTACATTGCCCGTGTCAATCCCTATCAAAGCCAAATTGAAGCCACCAGCCTGATCGCCAGCCTCGATGACAGGCTGACTGGGGCGGTTCGTACCTTAGATAATCGAGATTTGATCGATTGCTGTCTCTGTGACAACGCCTATGAACCGCAAGATATGGCCCATTGTCCGGTGTATGACGGGCCAATCTGTTCGCTGTGTTGTAGCTTAGATTCTCGCTGTCATGATCGCTGCAAACCGGCCATCGAGTGGGGAGAGTTTCCTCTGTTGCAGCCGTTGCAAAAGACTTTTCATAGCAAAATTGCCCCTCACCTCGATCGAAAGGTATTACGGTTCCTAGGGGCCTTTACCCTCGTTGCCAGTATTACGGGACTCTTATTTGTTGTCGTCGCCTATCTAGGCTTGAAAGAGTTACCACCGCGATCGCCGCAACTCGATGAAGGCCTATTGACGGTGTTTGTAGCACTTTACGCTCCCCTACTGGTGATTTTAGGGATCGCTTCCTGGTGGTATGTGCTGAGTGAAGAAAGCCGAGAACTGGCTGAGGAAGAGTTGGCTGAACAAAATCAACAACTGGCCCAGGAAATTCAAGATCGGCAACTGGCCCAAAAGGCTCTGGAGGAACTGACTGAAACTCTCGAACAGCGAGTTAAGGAGCGTACCGAAGAACTGTTGCAGGCCCTGAACACCCTCAAGGAGACTCAGGCCCAGTTAGTGCAAACGGAAAAAATGTCAGGTTTGGGACAGTTGGTGGCTGGGGTGGCCCATGAAATCAATAATCCTGTCAATTTCATCTATGGCAATTTGGTTCATGCTGATGAGTATATTGGGGATTTATTGGGGTTTATCCAACTGTATGAGCAGAATTGCCCTCTCGATGATCCGGAGGTGGCTCAACGACGGGATGAGATTGAATTGGATTTTATCGCCGGGGATATTGTCAAAATTCTCGGTTCGATGCGGGTTGGGGCTGAACGTATCCGGGAAATTGTCTCTAGTCTACGGAATTTCAGCCGCCTGGATGAGTCGGAGGTGAAACCGGTGGATTTACATGAGGGGATTGAGAGTACGTTGACGATTTTGGGGAATCGCCTCAAGGCTAAGTCTGATCGCCCTGAAGTCAAGATCATCCGAAATTATGGAGCCTTACCCCAGGTGTTATGTCATGCGGGTTCGATAAACCAGGTGTTTATGAATATTGTGGTGAATGCTCTTGACGCTCTCGAAGAGCGCGATCGCCAGCGTACCGTTGAGGAGGTGTACGCTCAGCCGAGCCAAATTCGTATTTCTACGGAGTTAGATGGGGAGGTGGTTCGGGTGAGAATTGAGGATAATGGCTTGGGGATTCCTGAACATCTGCGATCGCAAGTCTTTGATCCGTTCTTTACCACCAAGCCGATCGGCAAGGGAACGGGGTTAGGGATGTCCATCTGTTACCAGATTGTGGCTGACAAACATGGGGGGCGACTTTTCTATCAACCATCGGCTGACGGCGGAGCTGGTTTTGTTATTGAGCTACCCCATCAAACTCAAACCTTGTCCAAATAGCCGTCTGAGTGATTTGGCTTCTCGTGCTGGGGTGGATTGGCTGATGTGGGCGATCGCGGATCACAGAAACCTCTAAACTCTTCTTTAGTGATGCGCGATCGCCGTGATCCGATCACAACCGGGGGATTGACGGCCGATCTACCCGGCTCAGTTCAGTACAGATAGCCCAGTCTGAGCGGGTTTGGGCAATTTCCTAGAGATCGTTTCCTAGAGATAGTCGCAACCGAGGGTATCCCGAGTTTTATTGCCCGTGACGGGGTTGGTTCCCGAAGCGATCTCACATAACTCGATCACGGTGTCATCGCTGAGAAAGATATCGGTAAAGTCGGCTCCCTCGATATTGGTGTTACGAAATTCTGAGTTATAGGCGAAGGCACTCTCAAGGATGGCATTTTTGAGGTTGCTTTCTAAGAACAAGGCCGAGTCTAGGGTGGCGAAGCTCAAATCGGCTCCCTCTAAGTTGACGTTTTTGAATTTGGTTCGGAACAGTTGCACCCCTTGTAAGTTGGTTTTGCTGAAATCGCTAGCACGGATGGTTGCTAAAGTAAAGTTGGAATCTCGTAAATCTTGACCAGAAAAGTCAGATCCATAGAGGGTTTGCTTTTCATAGGCCACGGCTTGAGCTTGGGAATTGTCCCAGGCTAGGTCTGCTACGGCGAACGTTAAGATGCAGATGATGGCCAGGCTGATGTTGAGGCTGGCTTTGGCTGCGATCGCCAGTGGCTGATACCAATGCTGATACCAATACTGTTCATCCTCGTAGTTCACAATCGTTCTCTCCCATGACAAAAGGTTACAGTCCGTCTCACGACAGGCACTCCAAGGCTCATCCTAGCAGGAACACTCTGGGAACTCTAGGGGAGGATCTCGTGGCTCAGTGGTTACGGGGATCTCGGGTGCGTGTGTTACACCAACGTTGGCGATGTCGTTTGGGGGAGTTGGATATTGTGGCGGGGTTTCCTGCGACGGCTCAACAGGCGAAAATTCTCGCGTTTGTGGAGGTTAAAACTCGCAGTCGTGGGAATTGGGATGACGATGGACGAGGTGCTTTATCGGCGGCTAAGTGTCAGCGATTGCAGAAGGCGGCGTCCTTGTTTTTGTCTCGCTTCCCCCAGTATGCTGAGCTTCCCTGTCGCTTTGATTTGGCTTTAGTTCGTTGTCAGTCTCTTCCTAACCGGGGATTGAGGGAGCCTATCAACACAAAACTGCCCGATATGATTGCGATCGGACAGCCTGTGATTGTGAATCACGTTCAACTGACGTTACAAGAGTACCTTGTCAGTATTTTGGATTGAGTCTTTTGTATTCGTCACATCAGATAGGACTAAATTAACGTCTTTAACCCTTGCTGTGAAACGTTTTTTTGTTTATTTTAGTCCAAGCCTAAGTGGCGAATTTCTGGTCTGCCAATGCTGAAGATGACCCTGATTGACCTGATCAAATGGTGCGATGATCTAATGCTGCGATCGCTGTCTCAATACCCGTTCACGCTAAGGTTTCGGGACAATAACCAAGTCCCCGAACAAACTGACGACGGAAGGCTTCAATTTCTGCGGTGTCTGGGTTGCCATGACAGACAACAGCCACTTGATAGCGTCGCATAACATCCACAGGAGCCTGGTCTGTTTCTAAACTCCACATCGCCATCTGCACTCGGATGTTGGAGGGATAGGGAATTCCCACTTCTTTGAGGTAAGCTTGGAAATTACCATGATCCTGACGGCTCAATGGGGAGTCCATCTTAACTCGTAGCACCCATCCGTCGATTTGGTGAATGACGGTGATGAAGCGAACGGGAAAATTTTGTCGTTTGAGATGTTCAACGACCCGTAACGTCAGGCTGGCGTTGGCAAGATAGTAGAGGTAATCCATAGAGAGTGCCTTGAATTGGGGTCTATCTCTATGGTCGCTGACTCTGACCCAAGCTCCTAGGGTGAACTCCCCATAGTTGCATGGGGAAGGTTCCCCAATCCCGAATCAATTGCGAAAATGGCTGAGGGAGGCGATCGCTTGATTTGACCCTCAGAGTCCTTGATCCCATTGCGTATACTCCTGTTCACTGTTGATGATGTCCTGGTTTAAATTCAACTATGATCCCCACGTCTGAGGATGATTTACAACTCGATTCTTATGATTATCATTTACCCGAGGAACGGATTGCTCAGAATCCAGTCACCCCTCGGGATCATTCCCGTTTACTGGTTGTCCATTCACCACAAGATCACAGCCATCAAGTCTTTTGGCAGTTACCGAATTGGTTGAAAGCAGGAGATTTATTGGTTTTAAATGATACTCGGGTCTTACCCGCTCGTCTTCATGGTCACAAATCAAGTGGGGCCAAGGTCGAGGTGCTGCTGCTCGAAGAACAGACTGAGGATCGTTGGTTGGCTTTGGTGAAACCGGGTAAGCGTTTGAAACCGGGGGCTGAGATCCGTTTTGATGCCCCGAACGGTTCGCCTACTGAGGATTTCGGAACGTTTCGAGCTAAGGTTCTGACCACTGATGAGGCGACGGGAGGTCGAGTGTTGCAGCTAATTCCACCCTCGGGACAAACGGTTTTGGAGACCTTAGAAGACTATGGGGAAGTTCCCTTCCCTCCGTATGTGACGCAGTCTCAAGCCGATAGCAGTCAATACCAGACCGTTTACGCTCGCGAAGCTCGATCAGCGGCGGCCCCAACGGCAGGATTGCATTTTACGCCGGATCTGTTGCAACGGCTGCATGAGCAAGGGATCTCTCAGGCGTTTGTAACTCTCCATGTTGGGGTGGGAACGTTTCGGCCCGTGGAAACGTCAGATATTCGTAGGCATGTTATGCACCAGGAGTGGCTGGATGTCCCAGCTACAACGGTGGAAGCAATTCGTCAGACCCGATCTCGGGGAGGACGGGTAATTGCGGTTGGAACGACGGCGGTGCGATCGCTCGAATCCGCCGCTGGCCAACAGCCATCAGGGGAGATCGCGCCGTTTTCGGGCAAAACCGATTTGTTTATTTATCCGGGATATCGTTGGCGGGTGGTGGATGGCTTAATTACAAACTTCCATCTTCCCAAGTCCAGTTTGATGATGATGGTCTCGGCTTTACTGGGACGACAACGACTCTTGGGGCTTTATGAGGAGGCGATCGCTGAAAATTATCGATTTTTCTCCTTTGGGGATGCGATGCTGATTATGCCTGAAGCCCGCTCTTAGTTAGGGTTTCAGGTTTGAGTATTTCTCTGTATCAGAGATTCATGAACATGATCCTTGACATAAGTTGAGGCGAGTGTAAAGATTAGTCAACTTAATCGTTCATCTTCCTATCGGTCTAAACAATACACGTGGGAAGACGGAAGTAGGGCTTTTGCACCGAAGGAACGCACCGCATCCTTAACGAATTTCCTAAATTTGAGGTATTACAGATGTTGGTTGCCTGCTTGGTTGCCCTTGCGTTTGCCGTTGGCTCCTTTTTCCTCAGCCTCAACACGACTGAGGAGATGATTAAGGTTGCAGCGGTGGGTGTGGCTGGACTCTGTGCTGTTCTGAGTCTTTACTTTGCACCCTGGATTGTCAAACTTGTGATTTTAGCTATCCCGTTTCTGTGGGGACGTTTCTCTAGAGTTGGCCGTTTTGGCTCTCGCCAGATTTAAGCGTCTCCCCTGATTGCCTCACAGGCGTGATGATCCAACAGAAACACCCCTGAGATGGTCTCGGGGGTGTTTCTCGTTTGTATCCGTTGCGATTGAGTCGGGATGACAGGATTTGAACCTGCGGCATCCTGCTCCCAAAGCAGGCGCGCTACCAAGCTGCGCTACATCCCGATGTTTGAGTCGCCCCTTAGAGTATAGGAGATCGAGCGCGCTCTTGCCAACTGGTTTAATTGGGGAAACTGCGATTGATTCCTGAGGCTGGCTCAAATTTGGGCTGCGATCGCGGTACGATCGACCTATCTCACTAGGGGAGTGGCATAACAGTTCAATCAATGACCCCCACCTGGCATTTGCCGAGGTGGAGGAGTGACCAGAGATAACCTGGTCGTAGCTGCGAATCGGCCATTGAGGTGCATACGGCAACACGTCCGGTTGCTTCTCGCGCACCGGATTATCTGTAAGGCCCTGGAATCTCAGGGAGTGGGGTTAACCCAGACACACCGTATGTACTGGCTTAAGAGACCTGTAGTTTGGGAATTATCTTCCATGCAACGTATCCCTGTCCAAAACCCGGATGGGACTCCCGCCATGCCCACCAAGCGCCATCGCGCACAGCGATGGGTAGAGCAAGGCCGAGCAACATGGGTCAAAACAAATCTCCGCCTTAAGGCCGTGCGCTTAAAAGCCGAACCATCAGGTCGTAAGACTCAACCCATTGTGGTTGGAGTCGACCCCGGCAAACTCTATTCAGGGATTGCCGTTCAATCGGCTAAAGCGACCCTATTTCAGTCCCACCTAGAACTCCCCTATCTCAAGGTGCGGGAGCGGATGGACAATCGCAGAATGCTTCGGCGTTCTCGCCGTAGTCGGCGAATCAATCGAGAGTTACCCTTCCCATTACGGAATCATCGCCAAAAACGATTTAACAACCGTAGACAGAAGAACGTCGCCCCCAGCATTCGAGCCAACCGAGACCTAGAGTTTCGGGTGGTTCAGGAGTTATCTCGACTCTTTCCCATTGCGGCTATTGGCTACGAGAAAGTCCGCGCCGACGTGGACTTAACCTCAGGTCGAAAGGGGGCAAAATCCGGTAAGGGTTTCTCACCTGTGATGGTGGGGCAAGCCTACGCCCTTGAGCAAATGGAGCAGATTGCCCCGGTTTATACTCGCTATGGGTGGCAGAGTGATGGCAATGGCACCGCTCAACTTCGCTCTGTTTTGGGATTAACGAAATCTCAGGATAAAGCCAGGGCAGTCCCCCAAACCCATGCTGTCGATGGGATTGCCTTAGCTTGTGGATACTTCATTCAGTATCGCCCTTTCTACGGAAAACGGA
>SIHH01000447.1 GCA_004299065.1 Phormidium sp. SL48-SHIP
TTCCTATTGAATGTTCAATGCTGACAAGGATTGCAAGCCGGAACGCACCCTACCCTTTTGCCTTTTGCCTTCTTCCCCCTGTTCCCTGTTCCCTGTTCCCTGTTCCCTGTTCCCCTCTCCCCCCATGAAAACCCCTGAAAAGTTCCCAAAATTGGTTTGGGGCATCTCCCTGTCGGCTGTTGTTTTAGCGGGGGGGTTGGCGTTTCTGTATCAGTTGGGAACGACGAATTTGGTGGATGAGACGGAACCGTTGTTTGCGGAGGCGGCCCGTCAGATGACGGTGACGGGGGATTGGATTACGCCGTATTTTAATGGGGAAACTCGTTTTGATAAGCCGCCGCTGGTGTATTGGTTGATGGCGATCGCCTATAGGCTAATCGGTACGAATGAGTGGGCGGTGCGGCTTCCTTCGGCGTTGTCGGCCATCGCCCTGATGGCGGGAACCTATGTCACTCTCTGGCGTTTTGTGTCTCCGGCGTCGGGAAGTCGCCAGGGTTGGCTGCTTCCTTGGGGTGCGGCGAGTTTGGGGGCGATCGCGATCGCCTTTAATCCCCAAGCGTTGATTTGGGGACGCACAGGAGTTTCGGATATGCTGCTGTGTGCCTGTGTGGGGTTGTCTCTGTTGTCGTTTTTTTGGGGCTATGCGACGGCGGGAAAGACCCAGAATTGGGCCTATTTGAGCTTTTTTGTCTGGATGGGGTTGGCGGTTTTGGCGAAGGGGCCGGTAGGGATGGTGTTACCGGTGGGGATTATTGGTGGGTTTCTTCTCTATGGGGGCAAGCTGAAGGTCGTTTGGCGGGAAATGCGGCCGTTGCGGGGTTGGCTGATTTTTCTGCTGATTACGGTTCCTTGGTATCTGTTGGTTTGGCAGGCTAATGGGGAGGCGTATATTGAGAGTTTCTTTGGTTATCACAATGTGGAACGGTTTACGCGGGTGGTAAATCGTCATAGTGGTCCCTGGTATTTCTATTTTGGGGTGGTGTTGCTGGGGTTTGCCCCTTGGTCTGCTTATCTGCCGGCGGCGATCGCCCGTTTGCGGGTTTGGCGACGGGGCTGGTGGTGTAAACTGTCGCGTCAGGACCAGTTGGGCGGGTTTGCCCTGTTTTGGTTTGGTGGGGTGTTTGTCTTTTTTACGGTGGCGGTGACGAAACTACCGAGTTATGTGTTGCCCTTAATTCCGGCGGCGGCGATTTTGGTGTCTCTGCTGTTGAGTGAGGAGATGTTACATCGCCCGAGTGTCTCCCGTCGTTGGCTGTCGGCGAGTCATGTTGGGAGTTGGTTGCTTTGGATGGTGATGGCGATCGCCCTGGCGGTTTTGCCGTTTATTATTGGCCCCGACCCGGTGGTCGATCGCATTGATTTAAAGATTTTTGAGTCGGGGTTGACGACGTGGGGGGCTGGGGTGATTGTGGCGATCGCTTCGGTGGTGGAAGCCTGTATTTTGACGCGCCGCCGGGGGGTGGCGATCGCCCAAGTGACGGGGTTTGCGCTCTTTTTGTTGTTGGTCGCTCATCCCATGTTTGGGCTTTTGGATGAGTTACGTCAACAACCGATTCGTCAGATGGCGGAGACGGCGAAGGCGGTCTATCAACCGGGCGATCGTCTCCTCTCGGTGGGGTTTGAAAAGCCTTCGATTGTCTTTTATACTCAGCAGCCGGTGACCTATGTTTCCCGTCCGTCTTTGGGGCGAGAAGATCTACGCCAGCAAGTCGAACAGGGCAATGTATCGGGAACGACTCTGGTGTTTGCCGATCGCGAACGATTACCCATGTTGGGGTTACGAGATGACCAGTATGATCTCCTCGACTCGAAACGTCGCTATCGTCTCGTCCGCGTCTATCACGATCGCCTCGACAAGTTCACTCACAAAGACAAGGGTTAAAGAGGGCGCACCTTCTTCAACCC
>SIHH01000105.1 GCA_004299065.1 Phormidium sp. SL48-SHIP
TGAGAGTATTCTTTATGGCTCAGTGGGTCGCGAATTGGCAGGAGATTACAGGAAGTTCTGTTCTGATTCCCGGAAATCCCAAAGGAATTGTTCACTTCCTTGGTGGGGCCTTTGTCGCCGCTGCACCTCAAGTCACCTATCGCTTCTTGCTGGAATATCTGGCCCGGGAACGCTATGTGGTGATTGCGACTCCGTTCGTGAATACCCTCAATCATGGTGAGATGGCCCAGGAGGCGTTGAATCGTTTTGAGCAAATCTGCGATCGCCTCTATGTGACCGGCCAACTGCGCAAACGAGGGTTGCCGGTGTACGGGGTTGGTCATAGTATGGGCTGTAAGCTCCATCTACTGATTAGTAGCTTATTTAACGTGAAACGGGCCGGCAATGTGTTGATGGCCTATAACAATTATCCGGCGCGGCGTTCGATTCCCTTTGTTGACCAGCTTTCTCTGCTGACGGATGTGGAATTTACCCCATCTCCTGAACAAACCCAAGAGTTGATCGCCAGTCACTATGGGGTCCGACGCAATTTATTGATTAAGTTTCAAGATGACACCATCGACCAAAGCTTGCTTCTGCGTCCCGTGTTGGAGGGGATGTTTCCCGATTGGGTGAGTTTTCGCGTTCTCAAGGGGACTCATCTGACTCCTATTGCTCAGGATCTCCCTTGGGAAGTCGGACAATCCTTTTCTCCCCTCGATGCGATGGCCCAATGGGTTAAACAAGGAGTTTACCGCGATTTGAATCTGCTCACGCGGGAAGTTGGATTTTGGCTTGATCCGACGACGGTTCGCTGAGAGGGGAGGGGAACCGGTTGTCTTCGATGAATCGCTGTTTTCGATTTCTGTACATCAATCAGAAATAAAATTGCGCTGCTTAGATGTTTGGCTTTGCGCGGCCCGCACCGGGGCCGCGAAGCCTTGCCAACCTTGAATCAAAAAATTTGGTGCGCTTTGATTAAGGGGTGAAGCTTTATTTGTTAATTTGATTATAACGAAACGAATTTTGAATGTCAAGGGCAATTGAGCCAAAAAAACAGAAAAAAAGCGCCCTCCGAAGAAGACGCTTGAACCGATTGGCAGCTAAGGCTACATGAGTGGTCAACGATTTAGGATTATCCCAACGCCTCGGCACCGCCGACGACTTCGAGAATCTCTTGCGTAATCGCGGCCTGACGCGCTTTGTTGTAGGAGCGAGTCAAGTCAGAGATGAGGTCATTGGCGTTGTCGCTGGCGTTGTTCATGGCTGTCATCCGAGCCGCCAACTCACTGGCTGCCGATTCTTGCAAGGCCCGTAGAATCTGGTTGGTGATATAGAGCGGTAGCAAAGCATCGAGAATTTGCACCGGATCTTGTTCAAAGATCATATCTCGGGGCAGTTCGTCAGCCGTCATGGGGGCGGGTTCTCGCTGCACTTCAAAGGTGCCACCGCGACTGGTGAGACGGAAGATTTCGTCATCCTGGGCGGCTAGGCCCTGAGGATCGAGAGGAAGCAGGGTTTGCACCACTGGCTTAGAACTGACGAGGGAGACAAACTTGGTATAGACTAACTCCACCCGTTGCACATTATCCGAGAGATAAAGAGCGCGGGTTTCGTCATTAATTTGTCCGGCTTCTTCAGCGGTGGGAATTTGTGCCAGATTGGCGAAGGTCGCCGTAATCGGGGTCTCTCGACGCTTGAAGTATTGAATGGCTTTGCGGCCGATGAGGATGAAGGTGACGTTTTTGCCTTCAGCCTTCAGTTCAGCGGCGCGGGCCTCGGCGCGACGGATAATGTTGGCATTGTAGCCGCCACAGAGACCGCGATCGCCGGACACGACCACCAGGGCCACCGACTCCACCTCTTGCTGTTCGAGTAGAGGTAACTCCGCGTCTTCAAATTGCAGACGGTTTTGCAAGCCAAACAGGACTTGGGCCAAGGCATCCGCAAAGGGACGAGTGGCCAAGACTTGTTCTTGAGCGCGACGAACCCGCGCCGCTGCCACAAGACGCATGGCCTCGGTAATTTTTCGCGTATTTTTAACAGATTTAATGCGATCGCGAATCGCCTTTAGATTAGCCATAGGGGAAACAGTTGAACAATAGTGGCACTAGAGGGATTGAGGGCAAGGGATGGCCGGCCACCCTCACCCTGCAATCAAGTTCGCGATTACGCAGACACCAAGAAGGTCTGTTTATATTCTGCGATCGCCTCTTTGAGGAGATTTTCCGACTCTTCTTCCAATTTCTTGGTCGAGCGAATCAACTCACCAAACTTCGGCTTGCTGCTACGCAGATACTCCCGAAGGCCCTGAGTAAAGCTGGTGACTTTTTCCACCGGAATCTCATCGAGGAGACCATTGACCCCAGCGTAAACGATCGCCACCTGTTCTTCGAGGGGCAGGGGCGAGTTTTGCGGCTGTTTGAGCAACTGACGCAAGCGTTTACCCCGTTCGAGTTGGTTACGGGTTGCCGCATCCAAGTCAGATGCGAACTGGGAGAAGGCCTCAAGTTCATCAAACTGAGCCAATTCCAGTTTCATCTTCCCAGCCACCTTCTTAATGGCTTTGGTTTGCGCCGCCGAACCGACACGGGAGACGGAAATACCGGGGTTGACCGCCGGACGCTGACCGGAGTTAAACAGGTCAGAGGAGAGGAAGATTTGCCCGTCGGTAATCGAGATCACGTTGGTGGGAATGTACGCGGACACGTCACCGGCTTGGGTTTCAATAATCGGCAATGCCGTCATGCTGCCGCCACCGAGTTCGTCGCTGAGTTTAGCGGCCCGTTCCAACAGACGAGAGTGGAGATAGAAGACATCTCCAGGATAGGCTTCACGACCGGGGGGACGACGCAGCAACAGGGACATTTGACGGTACGCCTGAGCCTGTTTCGACAAGTCATCATAGATGACCAGGGTGGCTTTGCCGTTATACATAAAGTATTCCGCCATACTGGCACCGGTGTAGGGAGCCAAGTATTGTAGGGTGGCCGGGTCAGAGGCGTTCGCGGCGACGACGATGGTGTAGTCCATCGCGCCATTTTCTTCGAGAACACCGATCACCTGAGCCACCGTGGAAGCTTTTTGACCCACCGCTACATAGACGCAAATGACGTCTTCGCCTTTCTGGTTGAGGATGGTGTCGATGGCGATCGCCGTTTTCCCGGTTTGACGGTCACCAATAATCAACTCCCGTTGACCGCGACCGACGGGAATCATGGCATCAATGGAGGTAATCCCGGTTTGCATGGGTTCGCAAACGGATTTCCGGGCAATAATTCCCGGTGCGCCGGATTCAATGAGGCGGGTTTCGTTGGTTTGGATGTCGCCTTTCCCATCGATGGGACGACCTAATGCATCCACCACCCGACCCACGAGGGCTTCACCCACGGGAACCTGAGCAATTTTACCGGTGGAGGTCACCGAGGATCCTTCTTGGATATCGAGACCTTCACCCATCAACACAACCCCGACGTTATCTTCTTCGAGGTTGAGGGCGATGCCAACGGTTCCATCTTCAAATTCGAGGAGTTCGCCAGCCATGGCTTGTTCTAAGCCATAGACGCGAGCGATACCGTCACCGACTTGCAGGACGGTTCCGACGTTGGAGACTTTGACATCTTGGTCGTAGTCTTCAATCTGTTTTTGAATGATGCTGCTAATTTCGTCTGGTCTGATAGCTACCATAATCTTGTCTCGCTGTTGAACGCTTCTTGGATAACAATGTGATGAGGAAAATTGGCCCGCCCTAGCTCAGCTGGTCTTGGCTGCGGTGCGGCTCTAGCTGAGGCTCAAGGCTAGACGGCGCAGTTGACCTCGCAAGCTCACATCTAAAACTTGAGATCCCACGCGAATGATGACGCCACCGATGAGATCTGGGTCGACTTGGATGTCTAATTCCACATCGTTGGCGTTGGTGAATCCTTTGACGCGATCGCGAATCTGCTCTTGTTGAGCGTCATTGAGTTCGACGGCTGAGGTCACTTCTGCCAGGGCAATGTTTTTCAGTTGCCGCAATAAGTCCTGATACTGAGCGCAGACATCTCCTAAGAAGAGAATGCGACCGCGATCGGTCAACAGGCGCAGGAAGCGAAAGGTGTAGTCATGGACTTTCCCTTCGAGCAGTTGCGTCAAGACGGCTTTCTTGGTGGGGGGTTTGATAATGGGGTTGGTGATAAACTGACGCAGTTCCTCGGAACTTTTGAGGAGTTCGAGGATTTGAGCCACGTCGTCGCCAATGGTATCGACTAAATCATGTTCAGTGGCGATCGCCATCAACGCTTTGGCATAGGGCTCAACAATTTCTGCGGTTGCCATGTGTCCTGTCATCGCTGACCTCCAATTTGGCTAATGCTGCGATCGATAATTTGTTGTTGGTCTTCGGCCTTGAGGCGATCGCGCAAGTACGTCCGAGCCTCTTCAACGGCCAGATTGACAGCACGTTGGCGTAGCTCAGCCATGGCGCGGCTTTCGTCGGACTGAAGCTCCTGAGCCGAGGACGTTTTCAATCGTTCGATTTCAGCGCGAGTCTCGTCCATAATTTGGGCTTTGACGGCCTTAGCCCGTTCTTGAGCGTCTGCTACAATACGCTTAGCCTGAGCTTGAGCCTGTTCGAGGTCGGCGTTAGCCGCCTTGAGTTGTGCCTCAGCCTGACTTGCTTTTTGCTCGGCTTCTTTAATGTCGGTTTCAATGGTGTTGCGGCGTTCGCTGAGGATTTTTCCGAGGAATCCCCGTCCGAAATAGTACAGTACACCAATGACAATGATGAGGTTAATGAGGTTGCTGCCGAAGAGGTCTGGATTAACTCCTAAACCTCCTTCGGCCTCAGCCAGCCACACAAAAGTCTCCATGATTCTTAAACCCTAATCGCTTAAATGTTACGTCGTCGATTTGTTATCGCAGCTCAGCCACGACCAAACCTTTCAATCGAGACATCGACCGTCAATCACAGTTGTCAATAACAGCCTCTGACTCGCGATCGCTCGTTAACGTTTGACGAGTTCAGAACCGAGGATCTTTTCGAGGATTTGCCGACTGAGCGCATCAACTTGTCGGTCAATCTGAGCAAAAGCAGCCTGTTTTTGCTGTTCAATCTCAGCCGCCGCTTGTTCTCGCTCCTCATTGGCTTGACGTTGGGCTTCAGCGATTTCGGCGTCAGCGGTTTTGTCCGCCTCATCCCGAGCCGCATTAATAATCTCTTGCGCTTGTCGGCGACTTGAGGCGAGTTCTTGCTCGTACTTCGCCTTTTTGTCTTGAGCATCTTTTAGCCGAGCTTGTGCGCTTTGTGTTTTACCACGGATGTAGTCATCTCGGTCATCGAGGGATTTCGTTAACGGTTTATAGAACACCGCATTGAGAATCCCGACCAAAATCATGAACTGAACGGCCATCAGAGGCAAAGTTGCGTCGAATGCAAACAACCCGCCCTCTTGAGTGGCTTCAGTTGCCAGTACGATTGTCCAATGCATAATTTTAGGTTTGTCCTTACCCTCCTTGTATTGCGTAGGGGGGTCAGAAATCCCTTGTTCGTTGAACTCACGTCAGTGAACTGGCTCTGAACCCCCTATCGTCAGAAAACTGATTAAGCGAAGGGGTTAGCAAACAGCAGCACCAGAGCAACCACCAAACCATAAATGGTCAGTGCTTCCATGAATGCCAAGCTCAGCAGCAAGGTTCCGCGAATTTTGCCTTCTGCTTCGGGTTGACGAGCAATCCCTTCGAGGGCTTGTCCAGCTGCATTACCTTGACCCAGTCCGGGTCCGATTGCAGCGAGTCCTACTGCGAGAGCAGCAGCGATAACAGAGGCAGCAGCCGTTAAAGAATCCATTGTTTACTCCTTATTTCAGTCTAAATTAAACGTTAAACGACAAAAATCTGTCGAATGGTTGTGTAGTTGAGGGCCAGGTTGAGTGTTCCCCGTGAGGGAGAACCCAACGGCCTCGGTTAATTTTGTGGGGGAGTCGTGTCTTGCCGTCAACCCCCACGGGAACGTCAGCGACTAATCATGGTCGCCGTGTCCCTCCATGGCTTCGCCGATATAGGCAGCCGCAAGAGTGGCGAAAATCAACGCCTGAATGGCACTGGTAAATAATCCCAGTAGCATTACGGGTAATGGCACGAACAGTGGCACCAACAGAACCAAAACCGCTACCACTAATTCGTCCGCTAAGATGTTACCAAAGAGACGGAAACTCAGGGAGAGGGGTTTGGTAAAATCTTCCAAAATGTTAATCGGAAGAAGGATTGGCGTTGGCTCAATATAACGGGCAAAGTAGCCTAAGCCGCGTTTGCTGAATCCGGCATAGAAATAGGCCAAGGAGGTCAGCAAGGCCAATGCCACTGTTGTGTTGATGTCGTTGGTGGGGGCCGCGAGTTCACTGGCTGGTAGCTCAATGAGCTTCCAAGGAAGGAGCGCCCCAGACCAGTTTGACACGAAAATGAATAAAAATAACGTCCCCACGAAAGGAACCCAGGGGCGATACTCTTTTTCTCCAATCTGGTTTTTGGCCAGATCCCGGATAAACTCCAGGGCGTACTCCATGAAATTCTGAAGTCCGCTGGGAACCCGTTGCAGGTTGCGCGTTGCTAAAATTGAAACGATCGCCAACAGGGCGATCACGAACCAAGAGGTCAGAAAAACTTGTCCGTGAAGTTTGAGGCTACCGACTTCCCAGTACCAATGTTGACCGACCTCCAAGTTAGCCAAATGGAAAGTGTTAACGGTATGTAGCACGTCGAGCATGTTATCTCATCAATTGACAGGTTGCCTGGAAGAGTTTGAGTCCGGCGCGAACGTCGTCAACAGGACATGGACGAGAATCGCTACTTTGTAGGTCATAAACCCAAAGAAGGTGGGGAGAATTTGCAACTGCTGAACTTGGGTGGCGATCACCATTAGCCCGATAAACAGTGCCATCCGTCCGTTCCCCAACCGAACCTTCGTCCGACCGAGACGACCAACATCTCTCGCCATCATGCGTAAATAGACTGTGCCAACGATCGCCCCAATTAGATAATTTAAGGCCAGATCACGAGAGTACAGACACCAGAGTGAGGTAACGACCGCTCCAGAAATCACCAATGTCACAAGGTACAATTGCTTCTGAAGCTGGAAATACTCCTCATCTGAGGATTGGCTCTCCTCTGACGTCGCAACCGTTTCGGGTTGCACCGGAGGCGCAGAGACGCGAACCGGCTGGGACGAGGTCGGGGCAATGGTGCGGCCGAACTCGTCATCAGACCGACGAAAGCGAGGACCTGTCGTCAAGGGCGTGAGGTTGTCTTGAAAACGTGGGTGCATAGTGCGAAAAACACCTACATCGATGTCACGCCGTACCGATGGGTTCAACGACAGCCGATGAGGTTTGACTCATTTGACTCAAAGGTCTTGATTCAAACCGTCATGGGATGCAATCGACCGTTTCGGGCTGACGAGAAGGAGCGTCTGGACTAATCCAAACCAGAAGAGATCATATCACGGCGCGGTACGCCAACCCTCTTAGACTTTGCCCTAGACGTCGAGGTTGAAGTCCAAGGTTGGGGTCTGGCTGGCCGGGGGCGATCGCACGGCGGCGGGCTATACTGCCCATCTAGGTGGCGATCGCCGGGGTGAGGAGTAGCAGTTGTTGTCGTAGGAGCGATCGCACCCGGTCCAGGTCAAACCCGAGTTGTTCACAGAGGTCACCGACCGTCGTCTGCTGACGCTCACAGGCCTGCATAAAGGCAAACTCCGCCTCAGAGAGATCCACAATCTGATAATCGTAATTAAACAACGATTGACTCGGCCAGCCTTGCAAACAGGGATGAATCTCCGGGATAGCCTGGCGTAACGCCTCATCGTCTTGCCAATTCCAATGTTCGAGGGGAGGACGAGAGAGGAAAAATTCGTAGTGAGTTAACTCCGGGTCCAGGAGTTCCACCAGGCGATAATAGTCCCGTTCGGGCAGCTGCTGCGATCGCGCTAGTAACTCAGCATCCGAGCCAATCAGGCGTTCAATCTGCCAATAAGCGGGATTAGAAAAGCCCACAAACGAGAGTCCCGAGGCATCAATCAACTCAAATAGGGTTTCGATATTGTAATCGACCTCCTGAGGATGGAGATACATATCGGCGAAATTAGCATCGCGGTGATTTTCCAGAGACCAGCGGCGTTTGTCTTCGACTACCAAGCGATTGCTGTCCGGGAGAGCCTGAAACAGTTGACGGCCGAGGCGTACCCCCTCCTTGAAGTTGTCGCGATCGCCCCCTTGTAACAAGGCTAACGCCTGCTGAGCCAAATAAATCTCCCGTCGTCCCAACTCCGCATAAACGAACACGTGCATGAGTCCCCCAGGTTTCAACTGACGGGCCAAGGCTTGAATCCCCGCCACGGGATCTGGGAGGTGATGTAGAACCCCGACGCAGTTAATGTAATCAAAACGGCTGTCGAGCTGGTCCACATCATAGAGACTCAAGTTTTGTAGCGTAACCCGCTGCGCTCCCGAACGGCGACAGCGTTCGCGGGCCACGGTGATGGCTTCCTCACTGAGATCAATCCCCGTCACCTGGGCCTGGGGGTTGAGGTGAACCAGATATTCCGTCCCCACCCCCGTTCCGCAACCCGCATCGAGAATTTGCACATCATCCCGTAGCGGCTTGCGTCCCGTACAGAAATTGTAGGCGGCCTGCCAATGCCAGCGCCAGTTATACCCAGGAGGAGGGACATCGAGTAATGGTTCCGGTGGAAACGGATAGGTATTGTAAAGTTGGCGCACTGCCGCGCTAATCTGAGACCTGTCTGTCATAGAGAACTCTTAAAAACTGCCGAATCAACCCAAGCAAGCGGTAGGATTTGGGATCAGGGGGGCGATCGGCGATCGCTCAAACGTTACAAAACTTTGCGTTTTCTCATATAGAGACCCGCGATCCTTTATCATGTCGCGGTAATTAGAATATTGACCGCCCGAGTTCGCAACCTGATTTTGACATACTTCTTAACAGTGCGGACTTAATAAAACTAGAGTGTTTTAAGCCGGATAACAATACTAGGATAAGAAGAAGCATTTGCCTCTCCCTTGTCCCTCCCCGGTATCCTGTCGTTCTTGTAAATATAACTCATGAGTGTAAAAGCAAGCGGTGGCACGACCTTAGTGCGCCAGCAAATCTTCAAAACGGTTCCCGTCTCAACGATCTCCCAAGCCGAACAGCAGGATCGTTACCTGGGACGGAACGAACTCGGTGAACTTGACACCTTCTTCAAATCCGGAACCAAGCGAGTTGAGATTTCGCAAATTCTCACCGCCAAGTCAGATTTAATCGTCTCCCGAGCCGCCAACCGCATCTTCACCGGCGGTTCTCCCATGTCCTTCCTCGAAAAGCCAGAGCCAGTCATGGCCATGGCAGGAGCCGCCTCAGAAACCCTAGAGACCGTTAGCTACGTCGAAGAAGAAGGCAGCGTCCTAGACGGCATCAAAAACCTGTTCTTCACCCCCAGCGCCGGAGCGGCCCCAGCCGGGTTCCGGGCCATCAACGTGGCTCGTTATGGTCCGGCGAACATGACCAAATCCTTGCGAGATTTGAGTTGGTTCCTGCGCTACGTCACCTACGCTCTCGTCGCCGGAGATCCCAACATCATCTCCGTCAACGTGCGGGGGCTGCGAGAAATCATCGAGAACGCCTGTTCCTCAGCGGCGACAATTGTGGCCATCAAGGAAATGCGGGCCGCCTCCATCAACTACTTCAAACAAGACCGCGAAGCCGCCGACCTCGTGCAACAGTACTTTGACGTGTTGCTGAGCGAATTTGAAGCGCCGACCCCCTCCGAGAAAGTCCGTAAAGGGCAATCCTTAGATCAACAAGGGCTAAAACTGCCCCAAATCTATGCCAACGGAGCCGAACCTCGCTCCAAATTCGCCATGAAGCCAGGGATGTCCTTCAGCGAAAAAGATGGCATTGTCAAAGCCGCCTACCGGCAAATCTTCGAGCGGGATATTACCCGAGCCTATAGCCAAGGGATTTCCTACCTAGAATCTCAGGTGAAAAACGGCGAACTCTCCATGAAAGAGTTTGTGCGCCGTCTGTGCAAAACCCCGCTTTATCGGCAACAATTCTTCCAACCCTTCATCAACAGCCGCGCCCTAGAACTGGCCTTCCGCCACATCCTCGGTCGTGCGCCGTCCTCCCGAGAAGAAGTGCAAAAATACTTCTCCATCATGTCTGAAGGCGGACAAGGGGCGTTGATTGATGCCTTGGTCGATTCTCAGGAGTATTCCGATTACTTCGGCGAGGAGACCGTTCCCTACCTGCGCGGCTTAGGGCAAGAAGCCCAAGAATGCCGCAACTGGGGCGCTCAATTCGACCTGTTTAACTACAGTGCGCCCTTCCGCAAAGTTCCTCAGTTCATCACCCTCTTTGCCGACTACGTGCGGCCCCTACCCGATCGCCACCCCTATGGTGTCGGCAACGATCCCCTCGAAATCCAATTCGGGGCGATTTTCCCCAAAGAAACCCGCAGCCCCAAAAATGCGCCAGCGCCCTTTGGGAAAGACACCCGCCGCATCTTAATTCGTCGCGGTCCCGGTATCGAGAACCAGCTGAGCAATCCCGCTGCGCGAGGTCTCAACCCCGGTTCCTTAGGACCGAAAGTCTTTAAGATGTCTCCGGTTCCCAGCTTCACCGTCGCTCGGGGGAGTAGCGTTCAGTACAACGAAAGCAGCACCCAAGCGGTGATTGGGGCCGCCTACCGGCAAGTGTTTGGCCGAGACTTGTACGATGGACAGCGGTTAAAAGTCTCAGAAATTCGCTTAGAAAATGGTGATATCACCATGCGCGAATTTATCCGGGACTTGGCCAAATCAGAGATCTTCCGCAAGATGTATTGGACTTCCCTCTACGTCTGTAAAGCGGTTGAATTTATCCACCGTCGTCTGTTGGGCCGTCCGACCTACGGTCGTCCCGAAATGAACCGCTACTTTGATATCTGCGCCAAAGAAGGCTTCTATGCCCTGGTGGACGCGATTATGGATAGCCCCGAATACCTGGAGTCTTTCGGAGAAGACACCGTTCCCTACGAACGCTATGTCACTCCCGCCGGACAAGCACAACGCTCCCTGCGGGCCGGTAGCATTGGCGATACGGGAATGTTGGTCAAACCCGAACCCGAAGCACCTCGCTTTGTGCAGTTGGGAACTCCGAGCAACGCCGGACTGCGGACTCATCCCGATGTCAACTTCCGCATTCAGCAAGGAGTCAGCAAACAGCGGCAACAAACCAAGCTGTTCAAACTCACCAGCACTCTCGACAAAGCCCAGGTGCAAACGGTTATCCGGGCCACCTATCGGCAAATCTTCGAGCGGGATATCGAACCCTACGTCACCAAGCGCGAGTTCACTGCTCTCGAAAGCAAGTTGAGCAATGGCGAAATTACCCTCAAAGAGTTCATTGAGGGGATTGGCTGTTCAGAACTCTATATTCGCGAGTTCTATACGCCTTATCCCAACACCAAGGTGATCGAGTTGGGAACCAAGCACTTCCTCGGTCGTGCGCCTCGGGATCAGGCTGAAATCCGCAAGTATAACCAAATCCTGGCCTCTGAGGGGATTCGCGGTTTCGTCAGCACCATGGTCAACTGTCCTGAGTACATTGAGGCCTTTGGTGAGGATGTTGTCCCCTATCGTCGTTTCCCGACGTTACCGGCGGCCAACTTCCCCAATACGGAGCGTCTCTATGATCAGCTCACGAAGCAAAATGATGATGTGGTGGTTCCGAGCTTTGTGCCTTCGGTTCCCTATGGCATCAATTCCTAGAAGGGGTAGGTGGGAGTTGTGATATAACCCAAACATGGCTCCCAACCGTTGTCGTTGGGGTTCATCTACTTCAATAACCATAAAAAAAGATGGGGGGTTGACTCCCATCTTTTTTTATGGTATGCAACTGAGGTTAGTTGTCGGGATTGGGGGACTCTAACTCATCGGTTGAGATGGCATTTTGTTGGCGGATGAGTTCGAGTTGACGGCGACGAAAGTCATCGGCAGCATGGTTGAGACGACCTTCTTGTCCAGAACGGAAGTCTTCGAGGGTTTGACCGCCGCTTAAGTTGCTGCGGTGGATGATGTCTAACATATCCAGGCCACCTTCCCCTTGCATGGGGTCGCGATCGCCGGTGTTGGCACTATCGCGGAAGGGGTCATTAGAAGGGACATCGCGGGAGCTTTGGGCCTGGGCGCTCGTCGCTAGAACCAGACTGCTGGCCAAGGCGACGAGGGTGAGGGAAGTGCTAACGAGAGAACGTAAGGGATTCATAAACAGATCCTCCTAAACGGGGATTGACGAAGGGAATCGAGACTTAGGCGAAGCGACGACGGAGTAGGGGTTGAATTAGGGCTAACGCCGCGATCGCAAAGACAAACAACACCAGCAAAGCCGCGCCGAAGCTAATATCAGCAAAGGGAGCTTCCATGACGATACTACCGAGGCTCCAACTGTCATGGAGATAGAGATAGCGAATTGGCTCAATGGCGTAGCTGAGCGGGTTGAGACTGGCGATCACTTGTAACCAACCTGGCATAAAGGATAGAGGCGCCAGGGCAGTACTGGCAAACAGAAGTGGTAAGTTCGTGACGAAAATGGCCGCAATCAGTTCCACATGGCCCGGAAGCGCAAAGGCTAAGCCGAGACTTAAGCCGGTGACCCCTAGGATGAGGAAAAAGAGGAACAGGGCGATCGCACCCAAGCCAGCCAATCCCGGAAGTCCTGCCCCCATGACGGTTCCGGCGGCCATAATCACAGCAGTTTGCAGGAAACTAAGACTGACAATATAGATGGTGGAGGCGAGAACAATCGAGAAGCGGCTAGAGAGGGGAGCCACCAGAAGGCGATTGAGGAATCCGAACTCGCGATCGAACATAATCGGCAGGCCCGCATTGAGGGCGCCGGCGAAGGCGGTAAAGACAATCACCCCAGCCCCGAGGAACTGAAGATAGTTTTGGCTTTCGGCAAACAGGCCAGCGGGTGCATTTTGGAACAAGGCGCCAAAGAGAATCAACCACATCAGCGGTTGAATAATCCCCGCCACGAGGGTTGTGGGCCGGCGTTGTAGTTGAATAAACAGACGCCGGGTGAGGGCTAAGGTTTCTTGGATAAAATCCGCCAAAGCATGGTCGGCGACGGCTTGCGCGGCCAACTCAGCCTTGGGGGTGGGCGTGTTAACGGTTGTACTCATAGGAGAATCGATAATTGCCATGACGAGGGTCTTCGATTGTCTCTATTGTGCCATTGTCTTTGAGGGGAGAGAGCAAACGACGTGCCAGATGGCTCGTTAGCGAGATTGAGATCAATCAAGTGATGGGCGATCGCAGCAGTATACAATCACCTATAGCGAGCCATT
>SIHH01000448.1 GCA_004299065.1 Phormidium sp. SL48-SHIP
GGGAACAGGGAACAGGGAACAGGGAACAGGGAACAGGAGGGAACGGGGAACAGGGGATAGGAGAGAACGGGGACAAAAAAAATTCCTCCCGCATCACCAGGAGGAATTAAGAGGAACTGTCGCATCGAGTGAGGAAATTGCATCGAGGGCCTTATGCGGACTCAGGGCATCGCACCCAGATCAAATCTTTACGTTTAGCAGAATCGAGGAACTGAAGTTCCGCACTTAACTTAACCCGATGACTTGAGTATGACAGCGATCGCCCGACAGACGCAGTGATACGCATCCTGAGTCTCCGTGATACTGCCGTAGATTTGAGGTGACGCACTGCGGGTTCTCTTGGTGATGCAATTGCGGGCTTGACGGTGATCTGACTCACAGTTTCCACTTAAGTAGTTTTTCTGAGTCGTTTTCCCTAGATATCTCCGTACACGGGAACGGCGGCGCCACGTACATCTCGGGCGGCCTCGGAGGCGAGGAAACAAATCACGTCAGCCAGGGAACTCGGTTTGACCCAAGTGTCGGCGTTGTCATCTCCCATTGCGGCCCGGTTGCTGGGAGTATCGATGACGCTGGGAAGGACGCAGTTGGCGGTAATGCCGGTGTTTTGGGTTTCGGCGGCGATGGACTTGGTGAGGGCGACGACGGCGGCTTTGGCGGCACAATAGGCCGCTAATTGCGCTCCCGGTTCGACGGCTCCCCGTGAGCCTACGGTGACGATACGGCCGTAGCCCTGTTGCCGCATTTGAGCCAAACTGTATTTACAGGCTAAGAAGGTGGTGTTGAGGTTGAGATCGAGGTCTTTGCGCCAATCGCTATAGTCGTACTCATGAGTTGCTCCCATAGAGAAGCCGCCGACGAGGTGAATCAAGACATCAACTCGCCCCATATCCTCAATCAGTTGGCGGACGGCACTTTCATCGAGTAAGTCAAGGAGGACAAACTGGATTTTTGAGAAGTCCTCCGGGGACATCTGTTGTTTGAGGCGATCGACTTCGGCGGTGTTGCGGTAGGGAATGGTGATGCTGGCCCCCTGGGCGACAATTTTGGGGGTGACGCCCATCCCTAGGCCTCCGGTTCCTCCGGTGAGTAAGACAGTTTGACCCTTCACAAGCAAATTTCTCCTGTACTGAGGTTGAGTTCTAGTCTGTTCACTTCTAGTCTACGGAGATTAGTAGCTCACTTCTAGGGTGACGGAGGCGGTGATTTGTTGTTCTCCGCCCTCGATGGGGGTTGAGGCGTCGGCGGCCAGGGCTTCGGTCCGTTGGTACCTCACTGGGGGGGAACCGTACTGGCTACCACTGATGTTGATGCTGACGACCTCCCGCCGTTGCAGGTTGAGGCTGGCGAGAACGACATCGGCTTGAGAGCGAGCGTCTAGGGTGGCTTCTTGGAGGGCGCGATCGCGGGCCTGGGCGATGGCCGTGTCACTGGCGACAAAGCTGACTCCGTTAATGCGCGTTGCACCCCGTGAGACGGCGGTATCGAGGAGTTCTCCGGCGGCGTCGGTGGAAATTTGGAAACTGACGGTGTTGGAGGCGCGATAGCCGCTAATCACCTGTTGGTTGTCACGACGGGTATAGATGGGGTTGAGACGAACGCCGGTGGTTTGGAGTTTGTCCACATTGCGCGATCGCAGCAGTTCAACCACGGCCGAGGATTGACGAGCGGCTTGTTGTTGCGCCGCTTCAGCGGTCTCCGCATCGACTTCAACGCCTAAACTCACCTGAGCGATGGTGGCGGGGATAAAGACCGATCCTTGTCCTTGAACGGTGAGGGTTCGCAGGGATTGTTCTTGGGCCATAACGGGGGGTTGGCCGATAAGGGTGATGGTTCCAGAGGCGAGCATGAGGGCGGCTAGGGGGGTGAGTAAGCCTTGAGATAGACGATTCATGA
>SIHH01000449.1 GCA_004299065.1 Phormidium sp. SL48-SHIP
CTGGCAGTTATCTCCCCAGAACGCTTGGTCAGTTTTTCCTCATGCCTCAGGAGTTGTGATCCGGCTTAAGGTCAGGCGGTCTAACTTCGATATAGTGAAGCTTGTGTAGATGTTCGATGTTCCAATGGTCTGAAACTCCTCCTGGAGGAGAATAACCGGGTCTATGACATCTTTGGACAACTCGTCTTGAATTTCAATTGACATTAAATTTTCTTTAAAATCAGACTCATGACTGATAATGCTCCTAATCCTCAACCGACGAACTGGCACGCCCTAACGATTGAAAACACCGCCCAAAAACTGGGAGTTAATCCTAAGGTTGGTTTAACTCAATCCGAATTTGAAAAACGCCAAGCTCAATTTGGCTTGAATCGCATTGAGGGCAAAGCCGGAAAAAGTCCTTTTATCAGATTCCTAGAGCAGTTTAATCAACCCTTGCTCTATATTTTGATTATTGCTGGCGCCATTAAATTCTTGTTAGAAGGATGGACAAGTGCCAATGGCTGGGTCATTTGGGGGGTTGTTCTCATCAATGCCATTGTTAGTTTTGTCCAAGAAACCAAAGCGGAAAATGCCATTGCCGCGCTCTCTTCCTCCATTGAAACAGAAGCCACCCTCTATCGCGACGGGGAAAAACGACAAGTTCCTTCCACGGAGATCGTACCGGGAGATTTAGTCATCCTCACCTCTGGCGATAAAGTCCCGGCCGATCTGCGTCTCGTGGAGACAAAAAACCTACAAGTCAACGAATCCGGGTTAACAGGAGAGTCCACCGCCGTCGAGAAACAGACTCAACCCGTGGCCGAGAAAGCCCCCCTAGGCGATCGCAGTAGTATGGCCTATGCCGGCAGCTTCGTCACCTCCGGTCAGGGCTTGGGTCGGGTGGTGGCGATCGCCAAAGACACGGAAACCGGGCGTATCTCCCAATTGATGGAGAAACAAACGAACCTCATCACCCCCCTAACCCGGAAATTTGACAAATTCAGCCGCCAACTGCTCTATATCATCCTCGGGGTGGCCACCTTCACCCTAGCGGTCGGCTTGGCCTATGCTGACGACCTAACAGCCGAAAGCATCAACGAAGTCTTTGAAGCCACCATCGCCCTAGCTGTCAGTGCCATCCCAGAAGGACTCCCCGCCGTGGTCACGGTGGCCCTGGCCATTGGTGTGTCTCGCATGGCCAGTCGCCATGCCATTATCCGCAAGTTGCCAGCGGTGGAAACCCTGGGGAGTGCCACGGTCATCTGTTCCGATAAAACTGGAACCCTGACGGAAAACCAGATGACTGTGCAACAAATCTATGCCGGAGGGCAAGCCTATCAGGTTCTCGGAACGGGCTACACCCCCGAGGGAGACATTTGTCAAGAGAATCAAGCCATTGATTTAGAGCAACATCCCGGCCTCAAAGATTGTCTACGAGGGGGATTGCTCTGTAATGACTCCCATTTAAGCCAAGAGGACAACCTCTGGAACGTCGTGGGAGACCCCACTGAGGGGGCATTACTGGTGAGCGGTCGTAAAGCCGGATTTACCCTGGCCCAACTCAATGAGGAATTGCCCCGTCAGGATGTGATTCCCTTTGAATCTGAGTATCAATACATGGCGACGCTGCATCAGGGGCAAAACCCCAGCGACGCTGTCATTTATATGAAGGGGTCTGTCGAGGCGATCGTCTCTCGTTGCCACCAGATGCTAGATGCCCAAGGACAGCCCCAGCCCATCGACGGGAAAGAGATTCATCATCAAGCCGAAACCATGGCCAGTTCCGGCTTACGAGTTTTAGCCCTGGCTCGTAAAACCCCGTCCCGGCCTCAGTTGGACCATGAGGATGTAACTGAGGGATTAATCTTCCTCGGCTTACAGGGCATGATTGACCCACCCCGTC
>SIHH01000450.1 GCA_004299065.1 Phormidium sp. SL48-SHIP
TCGCGCCCAACAAGAAGGCCATCGAACTCTAATCCCTCAATACCTCAACGAAGCCTCCCCATTTGCGATCGCCAACCTATACCATTACTTCCTCCTTGGCGAGGACTCCCAAGAAGAAACCGAGGAAATCGCCGTCGCCGCATCATCCCAATGACGCCGATCAGGGGCCTCCGTTGATATTCAGTCCCTCATTGATGTCCTTAGATAATCCCTTTAAGCTAGGAGGAACCCTCACTCGCATCCCCTCCTCCTCCCCCATGTCCAAAAGCCAAGACCTTCTCACTCAAATTCCCGGTCATCCCTGGCGAGGCTTACAAAGCGCCGATCGCCGCTGGAGTCAACTTCGCCAAACCCCTCCCCCCAGTCCTCACGTCGTCGAGGAATCCCCGCAACCCCTCGGAGAGTGCGAGTGGGATGTGGTCATCTGTGGCGCAACCCTGGGAATCCTCCTGGGGGCGAGTTTAGCGCAACGGGGATGGCGCGTGGCCATTTTAGAACGGGGAGTCCTCAAAGGTCGAGACCAAGAATGGAACATCTCCCGTAGTGAACTACAAACCTTTGTCGAGTTGGAGTTGTTGACTCCCGAGGAATTGCAGACGGCGATCGCCAGCGAGTATAACCCAGCCCGAGTCGCTTTTCCCGGAAGTCCCGAAATCTGGGTCCGCGACATCCTCAACCTTGGCGTTGATCCCGTCTATCTCCTCGACACCCTCAAACAGAAATTTCTCGCCGCTGGGGGAACCCTCATCGAACACACCAGCTTTCAGCAGGCGCAAATCCATCCCGACGGGGTGCGAGTGACCACAGATGGCCAAGTTCTCACCACTCGACTACTTCTCGATGCAATGGGCCATTTTTCCCCCATTATCCGACAGATTCGCGGCCAGCAACAGCCCGATAGCGTCTGTCTGGTGGTGGGAACCTGCGCCCAAGGCTATCCTAAAAATGAGACAGGAGATTTATTTGTCTCCTTCACCCCCATTCTCAACCAATGTCAGTATTTCTGGGAAGCTTTCCCCGCCCGAGATGGACGCACCACCTATCTCTTTACCTATCTCGATACCCACCCCGATCGCTTTAGCTTAGAGTTTTTCTTTGACGAATATCTGCGACTTCTCCCCGAGTATCAACAGTGTCAACTCGATCAACTCGACATCAAACGGGCCGTATTTGGGATGTTCCCCAGTTATCGCAACTCCCCCGTGCGATCGCCCTTTCCCCGGCTTCTCCCCATTGGCGACAGTAGCGGAAGTCAATCCCCCCTCAGTTTCGGCGGCTTTGGGGCTATGGTGCGTCACCTGAACCGGCTAACAGCGGGAATTAGCGAAGCCCTAACCGCCGATTGTCTCGATCGCCCATCCCTAGACCTCCTACAACCCTATCAACCCAATCTCTCCGTCACCTGGCTATTTCAACAAACCATGACCGTCGGCGCAACAGAAACCGTCAGAGACGACCAAGCCATCAATGGGTTATTAGCCGCCGTCTTTCAAGCCATGAACGCCGCCGGGGATGAGGTATTACGTCCCTTTTTGCAAGATGTCGTCCAATTTGGGAGTTTATCCCAAGCCCTATTTCGGACCTCGATTTCCAGTCCTCTAACGGTGGCGAACGTGGTTCCTCAAGTGGGGATTCCCCCGTTACTCAATTGGCTACGTCACTATCTCGCTTTAGGCGGCTATCAAGCCCTGAATCCCCTGGGGCGGGCGATCGCGCAATGGAGTCGTGAGTCTGACAATCCCCAGCAACGCTATCAACTCCGGCGTTGGGCTGATGCTTGGTATTACGGATCTGGGAATGATTATGAGGAAACGTCAAGGTTTTGATACAAATCTTTTAACTTTAAATCAACGCCTAAAGACTCTAAAATAACA
>SIHH01000451.1 GCA_004299065.1 Phormidium sp. SL48-SHIP
AATGAGTCACGGTAGGGTGTGTTGCGGCTCAAACCCATGTAGGAATTAAGACGACAATCTGCCAGTAGGGGCATAACCCACCCCTACCCCTCCCAGGAGGGGATTTTTCGCCCCTACCGCAACGCACCGGCTCTATTTAGAGCTAGATCCCGAGATTAAACGCCAATGAGCCAAGGTAGGCTTTTATTTAAAAGGGGGAACCTAATGACGCTGTTAGCAACCTTGCAAAACCAACGAGAGCAAATTTTGGATATTGCCGCCAAGCACGGAGCCTACAACGTCCGGGTGTTTGGCTCAGTGGTGCGGGGCGAAGATACCCCAGACAGCGACATCGATTTTTTGATTGACTACGACTTAGAAAAAATCACGCCGTGGTTTCCGGTGGGGTTGATTCACGATTTACAGGACTTTTTAGGGCGAGATGTGGATGTGGTGACCGCTAAGTCGTTGCACCATTATATTAAAGAGCGGGTATTGTCGGAGGCCAAGCCCCTATGAAAGATCGTCGTTTGTACCTCGTTCACGTTCGGGACTCCCTGACTCGGATTCGAGTTCCCGAATTGGTGCGTTCCGGCTAGCTTAATCTTGTTGCCAAAATCCAAGAATTGAACGAAGCCGGGACGTACCCTACCGCTGCCTATTTGTTGTTATGATCCCACCTCGAATTCATGCCGCCAAAGTCTATTACTAATAAGTCACGGTAGGGTGTGTTGCGGCTCAAACCCATGTAGAATCAAGACGACAATCTACAAGCTGCCGCAACGCACCGGCTTGATAATCCGCCAAGATTCCATCTGGTATCTGTCGTCGGGTTCCCGAATCGGTGCGTTCCGGTAGGGGCGAAAAATCCCCTCCTGGGAGGGGTAGGGGTGGGTTATGCCCCTACTGGCAAAATCCAAGAATTGAACGAAGCCGGGACGCACCCTACCGCTGCCTATTTGTTGTTATGATCCCACCTCAAAATCAGTCCGCCAAAGTCCATTATTAATAAGTCACGGTAGGGTGTGTTGCGGCTCAAACCCATGTAGAATTAAGACAACAATTTACAAGATGCCGCAACGCACCGGCTTGATAATCTGGCTCTATTTAGAGCGTTCAAGAGTATTACAATGAAAGAGTCCACAGAACTCAATCGGGAAATTAAACGCCAATTCGCCAAGGTGGGTCTTGATTTAGAGGGGGGAACCTAATGACGCTGTTAGCAACCTTGCAAAACCAACGAGAGCAAATTTTGGATATTGCCGCCAAGCACGGAGCCTACAACGTCCGGGTGTTTGGCTCAGTGGTGCGGGGCGAAGATACCCCAGACAGCGACATCGATTTTTTGATTGACTACGACTTAGAAAAAATCACGCCGTGGTTTCCGGTGGGGTTGATTCACGATTTACAGGACTTTTTAGGGCGAGATGTGGATGTGGTGACCGCTAAGTCGTTGCACCATTATATTAAAGAGCGGGTATTGTCGGAGGCCAAGCCCCTATGAAAGATCGTCGTTTGTACCTCGTTCACGTTCGGGACTGCCTGACTCGGATTCGAGACTATACCCAAGGGGGAAAGGCTGAGTTTATGCAAAATGGCATGGTGCAGGATGCGGTGTTGCGTAATCTCGAAATTATGGGTGAATCAGTGAAGAAGCTGCCGGAGGCCTGGAAGCAGAGCCAACCACAGGTGGAATGGGTGAAAGTAGGGGACTTTCGCAATGTGCTGGCCCGTGACTATCTAGACGTTGACCTCGATCTTGTCTGGAACATTATTGAAAATTATTTGCCGGGGTTGGAAGCGGCGGTGCGGAAGCTCATTGACGAGGTAAAGCCATGAAGAAGAAACTGGCGGCCCAGACCGCCCGAAAACCGTAGTAAGATAACAAACGCCCA
>SIHH01000106.1:0-8654 GCA_004299065.1 Phormidium sp. SL48-SHIP
GATGCCGGGACGCACCCTACCGTCAATTGCCCTCGATACAGCGACGAATCTGCCGCAATACCTCCTCAATCTCCTCGTCATCTGTAAAGTAATGGACACAGGCCCGGACACAACTGGGGTCGAGAATTGTCCGTACCATCACCCCTTGCTCCTGCAAAAACTGTACCAGGCCCTTGTGTTCCCCTGACTCCAAGACAAAGGAGACTAACCCCGCCTCCGGGGGGGCCGTCCGTAAACAGGTGACTTGGGGAATCTCCCTTAACCCTTGCCAAAGTCGTTCACTATTGCGGCAAATTTGCTGATAGCGTTCCGGGGCTGTTCCCCAACTGCGATGAACTGCGATCGCCTCCCGTAAGCCGACATACAACGGATACGCTGAGGTGGCAATCTCATAGCGTTGCGCATCGGCTTTCCAACCGGTGGGATTGCCGGTTCCATCCATGGTAATGCCGCGCCAACCGATAAAGGTGGGGCGCAGACTGGCCATGGCCTCGGGGTGACAGTAAAACCCACCCACCCCAGCAGGACCACAGAGCCATTTATGTCCGGTAAAGGCGTAATAATCGACCCCAGAAGCGGCTAACTGCAACGGTAATACCCCGACAGACTGAGCTGCATCGGCTAAGACGCGAATCGGCTCCCCGAAATCGGTCTGCACCTGACGACAAGCCGCGACAATCTCCTTGAGGGGTAACACTTGCCCCGTATTCCAAAGAATATGACTCAACACCACTAAACGGGTCTTGGGTGTCAAGGCCTGGGCAATCACTTCAACCGCTTTATCGTTGTTTAGGGTGGCTTGAACAGGGCAGATATCGACTTCAATGCCAAAGCGATGTTGAAGTTCCTTTACTGTCGCCACCACCCCAGGATGTTCGCAGTCGGTCATCAGCAGGCGATCGCCCGGCCGCCAATCAATGCCCCAGAGGGCAATATTACAGCCGACGGTGACATCCTCCGTCAGAGCAATGGTGTCTGGGGTAACCCCCAACTCTTGAGCGATCGCCTCCCGCGTCCTGTGGGCGCAATCACTCGCCCAAGCGTTGGCCTGAGCCGAAAATGGACCAATTCGCTGCACCCACTCATAGGCTTGCCCGATCGCATCGATGGCCCTCTGAGACAGGGGACCCTGACCGCCATAATTGAGATAGGTTTTGTTGCTCAGGGCTGGAAACTGTTGTCGTTGTTGTTGAGACACCGTTGCTCTTATTAGTTGTTGTCTTTAGGGATAGAAGCGCGTGCATTCACCAATCTTATCAACCACTCCGTCACGGCCGACGCGAATATAACCCATCGCTGGCTGTTCAATGGGTAACCAGAGATAGTCCGCTTCGTCAGTGGTGGTGTTGGTACTGCCGAGAATAATCGCCGCTCCCTCGCTGAGAAAGCGTACAATCTCACTGTTGGGATTATTAGAGCGATACACATTCAGACCATCGGGGGCTACCACATTACGAGCCAAACTGACATCAGGACACATGGCCGGCTGAAACCCTCGCGCCCTTGCCGGTTGTTGCGCCACCGGTTCATCGGATTCCCCATCACAGACATAACCGGACCAGACATAGCCGCGATCGTTCGGGGTGGCCACCGGCTGCCAGTTTCCGGCTGGGGGCGCGACTCGTTCGAGGGATGTCCCATTGTTGAGAATCGTCAAGACTCGACCACCGGGGGTTTCCCGTAGGTTCAGGCGTGCGCCGGGGGTGCAGACATGGGCCTCGTTGGGGTAAGACTGAGCGATCGCCCCATTAGCCCCTATTAAGACGGTTCCGAGAGCAAGGGGAAGAAAAGCAAGAGGAAATTTCATGGTATCAGGAGCTTCAAGGCTCTTTAACGCAGTTGCTATGAATTTTAGCGGACGTATTGCCTAATCCAAGACCCTTAAGACAGATTGATCAGCCGGCCCCCCTCACGACAGGACTGAGACAGGCCCTCTAATACTCGCACCAATTGCGCCCCCACAGCCCCCGAGGAGCGATCGCAGCTTTGACCGGTTTCAATCCCCTCTAGGAAGCGATCGCAGACCCGTCGCAGGGGTTCACCAGGAGCCACCTCAATCGCTTCGGGGGTAACGGCACTCGGCTGCCATATCCCGGCCTCATCCTGGGTGAGTTGTCCCTGAATCAGCGTCAAGGGAGCGGCCGCGAGTTCGTCAAATACCAGAGTTCCCGCATCTCCCACCACGGCTAAACGTCGTTGTTTATCGGGATTCGCCCAACACAGATGAATCGTCGCCTCGACACCACTGGGATAGACTAATCGCGCCCAGGCGACATCGGCCAAGCCCTCGGGAAACAGATGCTGCGAGGCGGTCTTCCCCTGAGATTGCAACCAAATCTTGCCGGTTCCTTGAACCTGAACCGGAAACTCGGCCAACCAATGATTAAAAATAGCGATATCGTGAATGGCTAAATCCCAGAGAGCATCGACATCATTGCGAACGGGACTTAGATGAGTGCGTGCGGCATAGCCATAGCGGAGTTCCCCCAAGCGACCTTGACGCAGTACCTGCGCCCCCCGTTCCACGCAGGGATGGAAGAGATAGGTGTGGTCGATGTTGAGCAGTCGTTGCTGTTTTTGGGCCAACTCCCACAGGGCGATCGCCGTCTCGGACTCTAAGGTTAGGGGTTTCTCGGCTAAGACATGATAGCCTCGTTCTAGAGCCTCGCGAATGGTCGTTTCGTGATCCGTAGCGGGAGTGGCTACAATCACCCCCTGAGCGGGCAAGTCTTGGGTGTTATGCCAATCTTGGCTCAGCATGACCCCAGCGGCTTCTAGGTTAAAGCGTTGATTGACCGCTTGTAGACGTTGGCGATCGCGATCGACCACTGCCAGCAATTCCCCGTTTGGATGCTCTAAGATATTGCGAATCAGGTGATTGCCCCAACGACCCGCGCCAATCATAATAATTCCTGTCATAAACCCGTCTGAAAACGTGAACTTAAGAGTGAGACACTGGGGACTGTTGGGACGTTTCAGCCGGGGATAAGGCCACAAAGGCCTCTTGGGCCGCCGCCTGTTCCGCCGCCTTAATCGAGCGCCCGGTTCCCCGGCCCAGACAACGGTCATTGAGCCACACTTCAGCGGCGAAGCGGCGATCGCTATTATGTTCTCGCGTCACCTGTTCGACGACACGATAGTCTGGCAGTTGCCGATAATGGCCCTGAGTCCATTCTTGCAACGCCGCCTTATAGTTTTGTCGGGCGGGATCTTGGCGCACTTGTTCAGCGAGGGGACGAAAAGGTTTATCGAGCCAGGGGCGCACCAAACTTGTATCATGGCTACTCAGATAAAGGGCTGCTGCCACCGCCTCTAGGGCATCGGCCAAGCGAGAACTATAGCCGGCCTTATCGCCGCTGGCACTTCCACCGACTAATAAATAGCGCTGAAACCCGTAGGATTCGGCAATTTCGGCTAAGGTGCGATCGCTCACCAGAACCGAACGAATCGCGGCGTAATCTCCCACCTTCGCCTCGGGGTAACTTTCCCAAAGAAACTCGGCCGAGGCCAGCCGAATCGCTGCATCGCCGATAAACTCCAGGCGTTCGTAGTTGCGAGTCGGGGACACCGTCGGATGAGTTAACGCCGTATCCAAAAGATCCCAGTCAATGCGGGAATCTTGAGCTAAACCTAACTTAAGGATGAATTGATGTAGCGCGTCTTGACGCTGGGGAGGCAGGGCAACCATAGGGAGTGAGGGAGAAATCAGGCGATGACAAGGGGTAGAGAAAGTCGTCGTAAGCCGGGTTCTGTTCTATCCCATCGTCGTCAGACGATGAGACGGGCAGTTATCTATCTGGGACGTTTGTTACCAAACGCCTCAAGCGGTTCTCCAACATCGGAACCGGTAAAAGACCAACCGTCGTTCCGGCGACCTTGCACCCACTCGGGGTTTACCGAGCCAGTACCTCTCGATACTGCTGGTGCGCTCTTACCGCACCTTTGCACCCTTACCGGGATCTCTCGTCGCCTCAGCGTCGAGGTCATCCCGGCGGTATGTTTCTGTGGCACTCTCCTCACGCTCGCGCGCACTGGGCGTTACCCAGCAAGTTCGGTCTTTCGGGTGCCCGGACTTTCCTCAAACTGGCTAAAGCGAAGCTCCGCCAGTTCGCAACTGCCTCACCGACTTTCTCTGTTCTTAGTGTGACAGCAGACCGGGTCGGGTGACAAGATGTGGATCGTTCGACCTGACTTTTGGGTCGCTTGCCAGAAACCGGTCTCAAACGGCGGCATGTTCAACGCGAAAGACGTTACTAAACAGGTTGGCGACGATTTGTTTCCCTTCTTGGGTCACTTCGAGGTATTTGAGTCCTTCTTTGATGTAGGGATAGACCCCGTTCCAATAGAACTTCGGATAGCCATTGCGTAGGTCTCCAGGGGTTTTATAGCCAAGAGCCTTGTTGGTTCCCGTCTCTTCAAATTCGTAGAAGAGGGCGCTAATTTTTTGTAGATAACGGGGGTCACTCAGTTGTCCGATCAGATCGGCGGCCCGAACTAAGCCGGGGAGATTACAGGTATCTTGGTGATCTTCTCCGGCTGGAACGGGAAACCGCGTCAGTTCCATGCTGCTGCGGATGAGTTCGGCATCAATGAGGCGATGCCCTCCAAAGCGTTCGTCGATAAACAATTTTCCGCGATCGACATGATAGGGGGTTAGGGCGGCATCGGTTGCCCCCGGTGCCAGGTAGACCATGGTGTCGTCAATCCCGGTTGAATAGAGTCGCCGGGTGGGGTCGTCTTTACGACAGACGCCTTTGACATAGCCGATGTCATGACAGAGCAGGGCGATGGTGAAATGGAGCCAATCCTCGCAGGAGACTCCTCCTTCGCGGATATGTCGTCCCCGGAGGATATCTTGTCCGACTAGGGTGACGAAGATTGTATGTTCGACGTTGTGATAGAGGGCATCGCTGTTGGCGATGTTTTCCAATGCCATACCACCCGCCCAGCCAATAATCTCGGCGTAGTCAGACTTTAGCCCGCCATAGGTGCGGTGGTAGTTGTCCTGAAGTTTGGGGACGAAACGGTCGATGAGTAACTGAGTGGCATTAAACATCGCCTGTTTTCCTTTGCTGTTTCTTGTGGGGGATGTGGGTCACAAGTGATTGTGATGGGCTACTTATCGTGCCCTATTTTAACAAGTTACTTCCCCATCTCGGCGATCGCTCGTGCAAGAAACCCAACCTCGACGCACGGCGTGCAGGAGTCGGTTCAGGAGAGTATAGTCGGCTTCGGTGAGGCGATCACTCAATAGATAGGAGCGCAATTGCAGGCGATCAGCTTTCGTGAGTTGGCCATTTTCCCAAACTTGGAAGAAAAAGTCAGACAGGGTGGGGAGTGAGGGTAAAAATGAGTTTGTCATTATCTTAAGAGAATCTTCTATCTCTCCAATGATGCGGCCGCCCGTTGTATCTAGCCGCGATCTCGTACAGGAGTGTGAGTAATTGCGATCGCCGCATCAGGTAATTGGGATCGGTTAAAATCGTGACTGGGATCGCAGAAAATTGGCGATCTCTGTCACAATCATTCTCTCAAATATCTGTAATTGATGTTACAAAAACATCAATCTTGACAAAAAAAAATAGTTCTTAATCGAGTTCTTAATCTATTTAGTTGCGTTCTGTTCTCTTAAGGGTCAGCAAACTTTGACTGGAAAAACAGGAAATCTTGACAAACAAAGCAGCAAAAAACCCAGTTCCGCAGAACTGGGTTTGCCAGGGGGTCCCGGCTGTTCCCTCCTGTTTCCCGTTCTCCAGGCGGCAGAGCCGCTCAGCATCATGTCACGGCACAGCCGTAACACAAGAGAGGACGGCACAGCCGTAACACGAGAGAGAGAGACGGGGAGAGAGACGGGGAGAGACGATGGTTCACTCCTTAGTACTTAGGAACTGAGTCATCAATTTCCTCACTCCAGGCCGCAATACCACCTTTGAGATTGGTTCCCTCGATTCCCGCTTCCTTGAGAATCGATAACGCTTTAGCGGAGCGTCCTCCGAGCTTACAATGAGCAATCAGACGCTTGCCGTCAAGCATCGACTTAATCTTTTCAACCCCGTCACCATCCTCAATCTCAGGCAAGGGAACCAAGGCCGAGCCATCAATCTTACCAATTTCATACTCATTGGGATTGCGAACGTCAACGAGAACAAAGTCATCAGAACCGCTATCAATAAGCGTCTTCAGTTCCGAGACCGTCATTTCTTGAAGATCCATTTTTTGTTTATTTTCCTCTGCTTTAGCCTGCGGAATCCCACAAAACTGCTCATAATCAATGAGCTTGTCAATTTTGGGGCGTTCCGGATTCGGTCGTAACTTCAATTCCCGGAACGACATCTCTAAGGAATTATACAGCAACAGCCGACCACTCAAGGTGGTGCCGCGACCGAGAATAATCTTCAGGGTTTCCGTGGCTTGAATCACCCCAATCATTCCCGGTAGAATCCCTAAGACGCCTCCTTCGGCACAAGAGGGAACCATTCCTGGTGGTGGGGGTTCAGGATATAAATCCCGATAGTTGGGGCCACCTTCATAGTTAAACACCGTCGCCTGGCCCTCAAAACGGAAGATGGAACCATAAACGTTGGGTTTGTCGAGTAAAACACAGGCATCATTGACGAGATACCGCGTCGGGAAGTTATCGGTTCCATCGACGACAATATCGTACGCTTCAATGATATCTAGGGCATTCTCCGAGGACAGGCGAGTTTCATAGAGATGAACATCACAATCGGGGTTAATCTCATGAATGCGATGTTTAGCTGATTCGATTTTCGGTTTCCCCACCCATGAGGTTCCGTGAATCACTTGGCGTTGTAGATTCGAGTTGTCCACAACATCGAAATCCACAATGCCGAGGGTACCGATTCCAGCAGCAGCGAGATAAAGCAATAAGGGAGATCCGAGTCCCCCGGTTCCGATACAGAGCACTTTGGCGGCTTTCAAACGCTTTTGCCCTTCTAATCCAACTTCTGGCAGGATTAGATGGCGTGAATAGCGTTCATAGTCCGCATTCGTCAGTTGAATTTGCTCTAAGTTTGGATTGAGCATGATGATGGGTCTAAGACTTGGTAGAGTCGAGAACGTTGTATGATCCAGTGTATTATTCTAGCGACTGCGATCGCCTTCCCTCGATCCCGTCACGGAACGTTAAGCGCGAGCGATGGAACCGTCAATGGAACCGTCAATGGAACGGTCGATGAGAACCTCCTGAAACTGCCGCCTCTCATCCAATCGCCAGCAACGACTGTCCCCGGCTTGGCCATCACGAACAGCCATAATCAGATAATAGTACTCTGGCCAGGCCCATTGGCGATCGCACTCGGAGGGAATTGCCTCATGATTCGGATGAGAGTGATAAATCCCGAGAATCTGCCAACGGCGATCGCGGGCCGTCTTCTGAGCCGCTAACATCAGTTCTGGGGCAATGGTATAACGGCGTTCGGAAGTCGTCGAGTCCTCAACATCCTCAAACTGCACCGCCGACTCCTCATCCCAAGCATTCTCAGCGGGCCAAACCTCCGTCACCCGAGCCTGTTCCCCTTCACAAGTTCCCAGCAGCAAACCACAGCATTCACGGGGATAAGCCATTTCCCCATGACGGTGAAGTTCCTGTAACTGTTGGCTGGAGATGTAAATCATCATTAAATTTCGACACTTGAAAATTGACAAAAAAAGCCAATAAACCCTGTCAAGACATGGATTTAGCTATTTTAATTTGTATTATCTGAAGTAACCAAGGGTACGACTCAGCTCGAAGAATCCACCCACAAGGGAAACCCCCCACCACTGCCTATTCCCTGTTCCCTATTCCCTCTCCCCTCAATATCCCAACAACGCATTCCAAGTCATCGGTCCAACCACCCCATCAACCGAGAGGCCCGAACGAGACTGGAAGCGTTCCACCGCCGCAATCGTCGAAGATTGATAGATGCCGTCAATTTCTCCCTGATAGATGCCTAAATCTTGTAATAACAGTTGCAGTTCCACCACAGCAGACCCCTCATCGCCAGAAGAAAGCACCGGCAAATTGCGACTCGCTGGCGTTGCGACAGAGTTCGCCGCCGTATTCGCCGTATCGGGAGCTGGGAGCCATTGATTAGAACGGGCGGTGTCGGGGCGAGTTCCCTGGGGCAAAGGGTCATAGACGGGAGTGGCAACGCCGCCGAGGGGAACCGTCGGGAAGAGGCGATTCCAGGTCTGAATGCCAACGACCCCATCCGCGTCAATTCCGGCGGCTTGCTGGAAGGCTGAGACGGCTCTGGCGGTCTGTTCGCCATACTCCCCGGTTACCGTCCCTCGATAGAATCCCATGAGTTGCAACATGGCCTGTAATTCCCGCACTTCGGAGCCGTTGCTGCCAACTCGCAACAGGGGGCGATTCGGGTTGAGATCGAGAGAAGCTTGAGAGAGTTGAATCGATGGGTCTGTTTGGGGTTTTGTCCAAGCGACCTCAGGTATGGCGATCGCCGAGGCCACAACCAATCCCACTAGCAGACGGTGAGATAGGAGTTGGTGATTCAAGATAAGCTTTGGCATAACGAGGAACTCCCAACAGATTGGCAAACCGTGGATTCAGAGGCTTCGAGGCGGTTGTCGGCACACTGATGCTTCGATCCACATTGACATTTTGACATAGGTTTTGACATCGGTTTTGA
>SIHH01000106.1:8754-13177 GCA_004299065.1 Phormidium sp. SL48-SHIP
ACTGATGCTTCGATCCACATTGACATTTTGACATAGGTTTTGACATCGGTTTTGAGAGAGGTTTCGAGAGAGGTTTCGAGAGAGGTTCACAAAGCCCAAGGGTGACTGCCGATTGGTCTGAGACTCATTCTCACGGGTCTCAGGATAATGTAGGGGTTTTGTGGTAGAGTTTTAAGGGACTTGAACCCTGATTCCTAGGGAGTTTGAGAGTTCCCCCGTCGTCGAAACGAATCGTAAGTTGTGACATATAAAGTCGGTATACTCGGATTAGGCACAGTTGGTACCGGAACGGCGCAGATCCTCTTAGATCCCGCCGGCCGTCATCCCTTGCTCAAAGACTTAGACGTGACTCAAGTGGGGGTGCGATCGCTCGACAAACCCCGAGCGGTGGACTTACCCAGTTCCGTCTTCACCACAGACTTAGAAGCTCTCGTCAGTCACCCCGACATTGACATTGTCGTTGAACTCATCGGCGGGGTTGAACCGGCGCGATCGCTCATCCTCAAAGCGATCGCCCACGGAAAACATATCGTCACCGCCAACAAAGCCGTCATTTCCCGTCATGGCGACGAAATTTTTGACGCCGCCAACGCCAAAGGCGTGTATGTCATGCTCGAAGCCGCTGTCGGCGGCGGGATTCCCGTCATTCAACCCCTCAAACAAGCCCTCGGGGTCAATCGCATCAAACGAGTGACCGGAATCGTCAACGGAACCACCAACTATATCCTCACCCGCATGAAAGCCGAGGGAGCCGACTTTACAGAGGTTCTCACCGATGCACAACGGCTCGGCTATGCAGAAGCTGACCCCACCGCTGACGTGGATGGCCTCGATGCGGCTGATAAGATTGCTATCTTGGCCTCTCTGGCCTTTGGCGGTCGGATTCGCCTCGAGGATGTCCATTGCGAGGGGATTCGTCACATTAGTTCCACCGAAATCGACTACGCCGAGAAACTCGGCTTTACCATTAAACTGTTGGCGATCGCCCAAGAAGACATCCCCGAAAACAGCCAGGATGGAACCCCTCAAAAACTCTCCCTAAAAGTCCATCCCACCCTACTCCCCAAATCCCATCCTCTCGCCAGCGTCGATGGGGTCTTTAACGCCATTCTCGTCGAAGGAGAACCCCTCGGACAAGTGATGTTCTTTGGTCCAGGAGCCGGGGCCGGGGCTACCGCCAGTGCCGTCGTCTCTGATATCCTCAACATCGCCGCCATTCTGCAAACCGAAACCGAGCCAATCCCCCATCCTCTCCTGAGTTGCACCCATCAACACTTCTGTGCGATCGCCCCCATGGAAGACTCGGTGACGCGCTTCTATGTCCGCGTCAAAACCCAAGACTCCTCCGGGGTCATCGGCCAACTCGGAACCTGTTTTGGCGACCATGACGTAAGCCTAGAGTCCATCGTCCAAATTGGCTTACAAGATAACCTCGCCGAAATTGTCCTCGTGACCCATCATGTCCGCGAAGGTGATTTCCGCCAAGCCTTAGCCGCCATCTCCAACTTAGACGCTGTAGCTGATATTCCCAGTGTGATTCGGGTTTGGTAATCTCTGCATAAGAAAGGCGGGCCAAACGGCCCGCCAGCTAGGTGTTGAGAGAAAATGTGATAATTAGGGCAACTTACGCCACCCTAAATACCAAAATTTAAAAACTAAAGGTAGTCCGAATAGTTCCCACCCATTGAGCATCATTGTTGCTGTTGTGTTCCGGGTTGGTAATCACGAAGAATCCAGGGGTAATCGCGATATTGTCATTGAGGCGATAGCGATAGAAGGCCTCAATATGTAGGGACGTATCGGTGTCTTCTTGTCCAAGCAGGGCCGGATCAGAACGTTGCACCCGCGTCGCTTGCGGGGGAACCCCCACAATCAGTCCCGCCAAGTTGCCGTCGCCGCCCAAGTCGGGAGCCGTCAACGCCAGGGAGTAGTTGATCACCTCAGCTTGGTCGCCATCTTGGAAACCATTGCCATTATTCTGAGCATTGGCCCAAGTGAAGCCGAACCAACCCGAGAAATCAAGCGCACCGAGTCCGACGCGGAACTGAGCGCCAACCGAATCAGAGGAAACGGCCACATCACTACCAAAGGGATTACTGGCGCGACTGCTTCCGGTACTCCCCGAGAGATTAACCTCACCACCGGGAGCGTAGCTACGGTGATAGGACACCCCCAAGTCAAGGGCATCACTCAGGCCATAGGTCAGGTTCGCAAAAGCGCCATATTGCCCGTTGAACAGACCGTTCTTGCGTTGGGGATTGTTAGCATTACCGGTCAGATAACCGAGATCCAAGCCAAGATTACCGAAGCGACCTTGAATTGCACCGCCAGTACCACCCGCCAGACGGAATAGGGGGTTAAAGCGTCCAAAACGAGAAATAGTACCACTACCACTACTCGCTTGAGGACCCAAGAAAGTGGGAACTCCGTCAGCGCCTATTTTACCGGCGATATAACCCTGGAAATTATCCCCGAGAGGGAAGCGGTAGTAGATATTATCCACTTCCACCCCGCCGCTGTTGCCCGCAAACCCCATTCGGGTCATGTTGGTTCCCGTGAGTCCTCCCCGGAACTCGTCGATGTTAAGGTCTTGCAGGCGAACCCGTAGGTGATCGCGGCCCGTAAAACTCGCGTCAAAGCTCAGCCGCGTGCGATAGGCGAACTGAGTTTGAGTGATATCCTCACCGGCTCCGATCGCATCACCAAAGGTATCCGAAACCGCAAAAATGGCTTCCCCATTCAGTTTGGTGGTGGTGGAGAACTGGTTAGCTTCGAGTTCAGCGGTGCGCGCTTCTAAGCCATCAACACGACCACGCAGGGTGGCCAATTCAGCGGCAAATTCTTCTTGTAAGCGGCGAATCGTGGCTAAATCACTGGGATCGAGGCTGTCTCCATTACCCACAATGGCCACAATCTGATCTAAACAAGCATTGAGACCAGCGGCAAACTCATACCGGGTCATGAAGTTGTTACCCCGGAAGGTTCCGTCAGGATACCCCGCGATACAACCGTAGCGCTCAACCAGCGATTGCAAGGCTTGAAACGCCCAATCCGTCGGTTGTACGTCGGACAACTGGGAGACAGATGTGACTTGCTCCAACGACCTTGATGAGTCTGGCAGGCTCAACTCATCCATTAACGAATCAACAGAGAGTTCCTGACTATGCGCCACGTTTGACAGGGCCAGGAGACTCAAGAGGCTGGCACTTCCTGTTAGGGCTTTCCACCACAAATTAGACACGATCACTAGATTCCTCGTTCACGACACTCACACAAACTGAAACAGCCATCACTTCGACAACTACAAGCAAGCTATTTAGATAATGATTCTCATTATTATTTAAGTGGTCCACCCTGTAAAGGCTTTTTCTTGGAATTTATTATTGAGACTTAGTAGCAATAGTGAATTTGAGTTAAAGAAACATTCTTATAAACTCATTGATAGAATTTAAATCGAGTCTTGACCCAGAGGTGCGATCGCCGCCATCCCGAACACCCTCCTGATTATCGATGTAAAATGCCTGTATTACTTTCTGAGTTAGAGATACAGCCAGACAAACCCAGCCATAACTTCGTCCTGAGATCCAAAGTTTTGCTATCTTAAATTAGTATTAGTGTCAGTCGATCGCCTCTTCTCTAATGAAGGTGAGGTATCTAGTTGAGAATAGTATTCATAAAGCTTGCAAGTTATTAAGAATAATTAGAGTTAAGCCTAGAACAAAAAAAAGGCGGGCTAGGAACCCGCCTCAAGGTGGTGAGGGATAATGCTAATTCAATTGCCGAGATTCTCGGACTTCTCGGATAGCCCTAGGAGACTCCTAGAAGCTAAACGTCGTCCGGATGGTTCCCACCCATTGAGCATCATTGTTGCTGTTGTGTTCGGGGTTGGTGATCACAAAGAAGCCAGGGGTAATCGCGATATTGTCATTGAGGCGATAGCGATAGAAGGCCTCAATATGTAGGGACGTATCAGTGTCTTCGAGTCCCAAAACCGCCGGGTCAGAATTTTGAACCCGCGTCGCTTGCGGGGGAACACCAACTACAAGGCCAGCCAAGTTGCCGTCGCCGCCCAAGTCGGGAGCCGTCAACGCGACAGAGTAGTTGATTACCTCAGCTTGGTCGCCATCTTGGAAACCATTACCATCATTCTGAGCATTGGCCCAAGTGAAGCCGAACCAACCCGAAAAATCAAGCGCACCGAGTCCGACGCGGAACTGAGCGCCAACCGAATCAGAGGAAACGGCCACATCACTGCCAAAAGGATTACTGGCGCGACTGCTTCCGGTACTCCCTGAGAGATTCACATCATCACCGGGAGCATAGTTGCGGTGATAGGACACGCCCAAATCAATGGCATCACTCAGGGCGTAGGTCAGGTTGGCAAACGCGCCATGTTCGCCATTGAACAGACCGTTTTTGCGTT
>SIHH01000107.1 GCA_004299065.1 Phormidium sp. SL48-SHIP
CCATAGCAAAACTGGACAGTCTCAGGGGACTGCCCAGCATCAATGCGGTAATACCCACACAGACTTTAAAGACGTGGGACGAGATTAGTTGCTCGGCGCAACCTTTTCCTTGAACAGCTTGCCAGCGGAGAAGGCGGGAACCTTGGTGGCGGGGATGACCATTTTGTCGCCGGTTTTGGGGTTGCGGCCTTCCCGGGCCTTACGATCTCTGGCTTCAAAGGAACCGAAGCCAACGAGGGTGACTTTATCGTCACTCGACACCGCTTCCACGATGGTTTCGAGGGCTGCCGTTAAGACGGCATCGGCTTCCTTCTTGGTGACGTTCGCTTTCGCGGCCACGCGATCGACGAGTTCTCCTTTATTCATATCGGGATATCTCCTTAAGGTCAGATAGTAGGGGTTCACAACTGCCCGAAAAGGTCTTGAGGACACTTTAGGCAGGAAACATCGACGGGGTTTTTTTGAGGTAAAACCCTGAAACTGTTGGTCTTCCGATGTTTCACTGACTCATTCTAATGGGTGTTTGCCCGATCTGGATCGTTGAAAGTATTAATTTATCTTGATTTGAAGATTTTTTTCACATCTGCCATTTTTTTAGGGCAAATTCTCAGAAAAATCTTGACAATTTCGCAAAAATTGAGTAATACACGGAGTCTCTCTAACACCGGACTCGGGACCTGGCCCGTTAAACGGCCAAAAACTGCTGAATCACCTCCTGAGAGAGATCTTGAGTGGCACCAGAGGCGACAATCCCCCCTTTTTGCATGGCATAGTAGCGATCGGCTTGGCGGACAAAGTGCAAATGTTGTTCGACGAGTAGCACAGAAATACCGGTGCGTTCAATAATGCGACGCACCGCCGCCTCAATTTCTAAAATAATCGAAGGTTGAATGCCCTCGGTGGGTTCGTCGAGTAACAAGAGGCGAGGCTGTCCCATCAAGGCGCGGGCGATCGCCAACTGTTGCTGTTGGCCACCACTGAGGTCGCCCCCCATCCGTCCCAACATGGTCTCTAGGACCGGAAATAGCTCAAAAATCTCATCGGGAATACGCTTGCTAGAGCGTCCTGGACGAGCTTCTAACCCCAGCAACAGATTCTCCTTAACCGTCACTCGGGGAATAATCTCTCGACCCTGGGGGACATAGCCAATTCCCGCTTGAGCGCGGCGAGGGGTGGATAAGGGCAACAGGGGGCGATCGCAGAGGTTAATCTGCCCCGAACGGGGAGACAGCAAGCCCATAATCGTCTTTAACAGCGTCGTTTTCCCGACCCCATTACGACCAATCAAACAGACCATCTGGCCCACCGGTACACTCAAATCCACATTCCGTAAAATATGACTTTCCCCGTAATAGACATTTAACCCAGAGACCTGCATCATCAACCCCGAGTTTGGAGTAACGGTTCTCATTTCCGTGGCTTGCATGATTATTCCTCCTCTTCCGATGGACCTAAATAGACTTCAATCACACGGGGATTGCTTTGAATCTCATCCATAGTTCCCTCACACAGAAGCGATCCTTGGTGTAAGACACTCACCTGACGAGCAATTTGGCGCACAAACTCCATATCATGCTCAATCACGATAATCGAGTGATTTTCCGCCAAGGTCAGCAACAGATTTCCCACATTTTCCGTTTCCTCATCCGTTAATCCCGCCACGGGTTCATCGACGAGCAACAAATCCGGGGACTGGGCCACCAACATCCCAATTTCGAGCCGTTGTTTTTCCCCATGAGACAGTAACGCCGCTTCGAGATTAGCCTTGGCCCCTAAACCGATGGTTTCTAAAATCCCGGCTACGGTCAATCGTTCTCCATGGTCAGGTTTACCAAACAGGGTTTGTAAAACCCCTTTTTTGCGGTTACAGGCTAAATCTAAGTTATCTCGCACCGTGAGATTGAGATAAACACGGGGAGTTTGGAATTTGCGGCCGATTCCTAGACGAGAAATTTTGTGTTCGTTGAGGTTACGCAAGTTGCGGCCTTTAAAGCGCACTTGACCTTCTGTGGGCTGAACCTTGCCGGTAATGGTATCGAGAAAGGTGGTTTTTCCGGCACCATTAGGACCAATAATAACCCGCAATTCGCCGGTTTTCAGACTAAAGTTGAGGGCGTTTAGGGCTTTGAAACCATCAAAACTAACGGTTAAGTTGTCGATTTCGAGGATGTTTTCAGTCATAACATCAGTCATAACAGGGGAACGGGGAACTAGCGGTCAGGGTTGTCGAGTTCGTCATGTTCCTGTTGTACCTCCGGGTTGAGATCAATGTCCGGATAGGTAATCAGGCGCGGTTGTAGGCCCAGGCGCGATCGCAGTTTGGGGATGGCCCAATCGCGAAACCAGCCATACAGTCCATTGGGGAGTACCGTCACGACAATCAGGAATAAAGCCCCCTGGAAGAATAACCAGGTTTCAGGAGACCATTCACTGAGGACGGTTTGAGCGCTTCCCACCAGCAGCGCCCCAAGAATAGCCCCAATGAGACTGGCCCGCCCCCCCACGGCGACCCAAATCACCATTTCGATGGAAAAGGCAACTTCCATAAAACTGGGGGTCACTAAGCCTGTTTGCACCGTATAGAGGGCGCCAGACACGCCGGCGATCGCCCCGGAAACCGCAAAGACCAAAATTTTAAAGCCGGTGGGATCATAGCCCGCAAACCGGGCGCGGACTTCATCATCACGAATGGCAACGAGCATCCGCCCAAAGCGCCCTTGAGTCAACCAGCGACAGAGGAGATAGGTCAACCAAACCATGATCACGGACAGTTGAAAAAAGGCAAGCTGGGCTTCATTAGACCCGGCGGCTACGCCAAAAATTTCATAACGATTGGTACTGAGTCCATTGGTTCCGTTAATGAGTTCTTGCTGTCCGTTGAAGAAGTTAAAAAACACCAACAGAGCTGCCTGAGTCAAAATCGAGAAATAGACCCCTTTAATGCGGTTGCGGAACACTAAATAGCCCAGGAGTGCTGCCACAATCGCCGGGACGATCGCAATGGCCAAAATCGTCAGGGGCAGGGAATTAAAGGGTTGCCAAATCCAGGGCAATTCTTCCACGCCGTAAAGGCTAAAAAAGTTGGGAATTTCTCCCTCGGGAAGTTGCAAGTTTAGGTGCATGGCAAAGGCGTAGCCCCCAAGGGCGAAGAAGATGCCATGACCGAGGCTTAATAAGCCGGTATAGCCCCAGATGAGGTCAATGCCTAAGGCGGCGATCGCCAAGGCCACAAAGCGCCCCAGGAGTTTGAGGCGAAACACCGGTAAAAATAAGGGCATAATGACGGCAACGGCAATGGCAATCCCGAGGGCGATCGCCGGTTCTAGCCACCATTTCGAGCGACGGGAGGGGCGGGCTGCTGACAAGATTTTGGAGGTTTCCATTATCACACTTAAAGGTTTTAGTCAACTCCTAAACCGGGATAAGTTCATAGACAAATTCATGGACAAATTCACTACAATTCAGCGGTTCGTCCTTTTTGGGGAAAGATGCCCGAAGGCTTCACTTGTAGGAAGGCAATAATGAGGGCGAAGACCATCACTTTCGCCATACTGGTCGAGGCAAAAAAGCCTAGAAAATCAGCCAGAAACTGTAGAGAGTTGATATCCTCAACCAACCGCGCTAAAGCCCCAGACCCTAAGAGATAGCTACTAATACCAATGGCAAAGGCCGCGATAATAGCCCCAAAGATATTCCCCACTCCCCCGACGACGACCACCATAAAGGTATCGACAATGTAGTTTTGCCCGATATTCGGACCGACGGAACCGAGGAACGTAATCGCACACCCGGCGATTCCCGCTAACCCGGACCCCAGGGCAAAGGTGAGGGCATCCACCGTGTCCGTAGGAATCCCTAAACAGGCACTCATCTCGCGATTTTGCGTGACGGAACGAATCCGTAATCCCCAATCGGAGCGATTTAGGAACCAATAGATTCCCAGGAGACAGAGAACGGTGAGAACAATAATGAACATCCGCGAATAGGGCAGTTGATACACTCCCACCTGTAAGCCTCCCCGCAGCCAAGCCGGGGCCGTCACATCCACATTGCGCGGACCAAACCAGGGACTAGCCAGGGCCTCGACTCCCGTCATCGCCCAGCCGACGACTCCTGATATCGCTAACGACAGGGGTAAGAGAATGGCGATCGCCCAGCCCCGGATTTCCTCCCAGTTGGGACGACGACGCAAGGCCCAGAGGCCACCAAAAAAGAGGGCGCAAAAGAGGACAATGGCGATCGCCAACAACCAATTCACACTCCGCACCAACTGGCGCAAAATCAAACTCACCCCCCAGGTCGCCAACAGCGTTTCCAGGGGTCGTCCATACAAAAAGCGAATCACCCCCCGTTCCAAAATCAACCCAGCTAACGCCGACACCAAAAAGGCCACCGGCAAGGCCACAAAAATATAGAGTCCAAACACACCATCGCCCAAATCTCGGAAGAGATTTTGCACGACAAACGTGGCATAAGCACCCAGCATCATTAACTCACCGTGAGCCAAGTTAATAACACCCATCAGCCCAAACACAATCGCTAGACCTAACGCCGCGATCAACAAGACTGACCCGATGCCAATGCCGTTAAAAATACCAACAGCAAGCTCGATCATGGGTCGTGATTAACAGATATGCAATAAGGAGGAGTGTTGAAGTCAGGTCGCTGACCTCAACACCAGTCGGGGCTACCGTCGCCCTAGAGGCGTTAAACGTTAAACCCTCGACCTAAGCATCTTCGAGTCTAAACTTCTCCCCTTTACTCGGGTCACTCCAGTCACAGGCATAGCCTTTCGTGTCTGGAACATATTGGTTCCAAGGTTGGGGGTCAACCGGGGCATCTGTAGACCAAACAATGTCAAATAAGCCATCGTCGCGAACCTGACCAATCCGCACCGTTTTCGAGAGGTGATGGTTAGCATTCATGGTCACCGGACCCTCGGGGGCCGAGAAAGACTGACCAATGGCGGCGGCCCGTACCGCTTCGAGATCATAGGCATCGCCGGACTGTTCGACGGCTTGTTTCCAGAGATAGACCATAATGTACGCCGCTTCCATGGGATCGTTGGTGACGCGGTCTTCTCCATATTCAGCTTTAAAGGCTTCCACCCAGGTCTCGTTTTCCGGGGTTTCCACAGTTTGGAAGTAGTTCCAAGCCGCATAATGACCCACCAGGAGATCGACCCCAATTTGGCGGACTTCTTCTTCAGCCACACTCACCGACATCACCGGATAGCGTTCGGGGTCCATACCCGCCCCTTGCATTTGGGTGAAAAAGGCCACGTTGCTATCGCCGTTGAGGGTGTTAAAGATCACGCCTCCATCGGGCAGGGCCTGTTGAATTTTGGTAATAATCGGGGTGACTTCTGTACTCCCGAGGGGCATATAGTCTTCGCCAACCACGGTTCCGCCTTCGGCGGCGAGTTGTTCTTTGATGATGGTGTTCGCGGTGCGGGGGAACACATAGTCAGACCCGACGAGGAAGAATTCATCGCCTTTGTTGTCGAGTAGCCACTGTACCGCTGGCTCAATTTGCTGGTTGGGGGCAGCCCCGGTGTAGAAGATGTTTTTGGAGCATTCTTGTCCTTCATATTGGACCGGATACCAAAGCATATGATCTTTGGTTTCAAAGACATCTTTCACCGCCTGACGGCTGGCAGATGTCCAACAGCCGAAGACCACGGCGACGCCATCTTGGTCGATGAGTTTCTCGGCTTTCTCGGCAAAGGTGGGCCAGTCAGACGCCCCATCTTCGACGATCGCCTGGATTTGTTTGCCTCCAACGCCACCATTGGCGTTAATTTCTTGGATGGCTAATTGTTCAGCTTCAACAACGGTGGTTTCACTAATGGCCATGGTGCCACTGAGAGAATGGAGAATCCCCACTTTGATGGTGTCGCTATCGGCACCGCCGCCGGCTGTGTTTGGGCTGTTGGGGTCGGCACAGGCTTTGAGAATTAAACTGGTTCCAAATGCGGCTGAACCATACCATAAAAATTTACGCCGTCCTAAACCTTTGCTCATATTCAGTCTCTTCGCTTAAAAATAGTAAACCGTCACCAGTCTCTAATGGGAAACCCGGACTTTATAGGATGAACGTTTGTCCAGTGTTATCAAGATGGTTTGTCTTGAATCTTTGTCCCAAAGTTTTGTTCTAGGACTGTATCCTAGAGGAATTGACGCTTTGCAAATGTAGCGTAGGCTACCGTTATAAATCCATAACTTTAGTTACAAAATTGATGAGTTGTTAAAGAGGTCAAAAAAAATCTCCCCGTCTCAATGGCAGACCAAGAGAGGGGAGATTAGGGTTTGTTTTTGCCTGTTTCGGCAGTTATCAACGAATCCGATAGCCAATATCGGTGCGGAAATAGGCGTTTTCAAATTCAATTTTGTCCACGGCGGCGTAGGCGGCGGCGATCGCCCCAGGGAAGTTTTCGGCCACCGCCGTCACCCCTAACACCCGTCCGCCACTGGTGAGGAGTTGTTGCTGTTTGAGTTGGGTTCCGGCATGAAAGACGATCGCACCCGCCTCCTCAGCTTCGGCAATTCCGCTAATAGCTTTACCCTTTTCATAGTCTCCGGGATAGCCCCCTGAGGCCATCACCACACAGACGGCGGCCCCTGGATTCCACTCTAGGGGCGGCTGTTGGGCTAAGGTTTGGTCAACGCAGGCCTGTAACAGGGTATCGAGGGGAGTTTCGAGTAACGGTAACACCGCTTGGGTTTCCGGGTCACCGAAGCGACAGTTAAACTCTAAGACCTTAATTTCTCCCGAGTCGCTGACCATCAGCCCAGCATATAAGATACCGCGATAGTCGATGCCACGTTCTTGTAGGGCCGCCAGGGTGCGATCGAGGATTTGCGTTTGGACCTGTTCCATCCCGGCTGTCGATAAGACTGGGGTGGGGGCATAGACGCCCATTCCGCCGGTATTGGCTCCGGTATCCCCTTCACCAATGGGTTTGTGGTCTTGGGCCGGCAGCAAAGGAACCACCGTTTTACCGTCACAGAGGGCTAACACGGAGACTTCCTGGCCCGTCAAAAATTCTTCAATCACCAGAGTCTGGCCCGCGTCTTGGAAGCGTCCCCCGGCAATCTCATCAATGGCGGCGTGGGCCGCTTCGATGGTTTGGGCTACGGTGACCCCTTTCCCGGCCGCTAAGCCATCGGCTTTGACGACAATCGGCGCACCCATACGTTGCACATAGTCTTTAGCCGCTTGGCTATCTTGACGCTCAAAGGTGGCTGATTCAGCGGTAGGAACGCCGGCCTCGACCATGAGGGTTTTGGCCCAGGCTTTACTGGCTTCAAGCTGCGCCCCGGCTTGAGTGGGACCAAACACGGCCACGCCTCGCTCTTGCAGATAGTTGGTAATACCCATCGCTAGGGGTAACTCAGGGCCAACAACGACGAAGGGACAACCTTGAACCTGAGCAAACCGAGCGATACCTTCAAAATCCGTGACGGACATGGCCAGGTTAAAGCAGTTCGCCAGGCGGGCTGTGCCTCCATTACCGGGAACACAAAACACCTTGTTGACGCGCTTCGACTGAAGCAATTTCCAGGCGATCGCATGTTCACGACCACCGTTACCAATAACTAATACGTTCAAGTGAACCTCCTAACAGACGACCCGACCATCGGGGCGATCGCCATATCCTGCCAAGCCTGATTTTAACCTACTGACGCGCCGCAAACCATTTTCTATCGCCGCTTTTGGGGCAGATGTCCAAATTTCGGTAGAATGATCGAGTTTGCAGAGAATCCATGTCTAAAATAATGTCTAAAATGCAGTCGATTAAATCCATGTTTGGCATAGGCTCGCGTTCTCGTTCCCTCCTACTGAGTCTGCTGGCCGTGATGATGCTGTTTCTCGCCAGTTGTGGCGCTGCACCTCAAACCCAAGCTCCCACCTACACCCCGGATCTGGTGCAGCGTTTGGAGTCCTATGCTAGTGATATCCAAGGAATGCGCGATCGCATGGGAGAACTCGAAGAACTCATCCAAGCCGAGGATTGGATCTATGTGGACAACTTTATCCATGGTCCCCTGGGAACGCTTCGTCAGGATATGACCCTGTTTAACCGTAATCTACTCCCCCAAGACCAACCTCGGGGCCGCGAGTTAGCCCGAGATGTCTTCCGTCACCTCGAAGCCATTAGCCTAGCCGCTGAAACCGCAGACTATAAAAGCGCTGCCAGAAACTACCAAGAAACGGTGGCGGACTTAGATGCTTTCCTAGAGTTGCTTCCTGATGTAACGGCGGATGCCAACAGTTAAGGCTCCAGAGTTCACGTTTGAGAGTTCACGGACAACTCTTTAGCATTGGCGCTAAAAACAAATAAAACGCCTACAGTGTAAGCGTTTCGGGTTTTTAATTCGTCCTGTCTGTTCTGGCTGATTCTATGAGTATCCCCCTCATCTCTACGAGGGAATCAAGCCGTCAGAGGGGGCAAACTCCCGGAGTTTGCCCCCTCTCATTTTGCGATATTTTTTGGCGAGGGTTAGAGGCTCGCGAAAACCTCACGGGCCACGGCGATGGTGCGGTCAATATCCTCATCGCTGTGAGCTAAGGACGTAAACCCAGCTTCAAACTGAGACGGCGCTAGATAAATTCCCCGTTCCAACATACCACGGTGGAAATTGCCAAATTTCGTAGCGTCCGACAGCTTAGCATCCTCATAGTTATGCACCGGTCCCTCACAGAAGAACAGGCCAAACATGGCACTGAGGGAGCCACCACAGACAGTATGGCCGGCTTCTTGGGCGGCGTTCAGTAACCCATCCGAGAGCCGCTTGGTTTTCTCATGCAGTTGCTCATACACCCCGGATTTTTGCAGGTGTTCGAGGGTCTTAATCCCAGCGGTCATGGCCAAAGGATTCCCCGAGAGGGTTCCGGCTTGGTACATGGGGCCAGCGGGGGCCACCATGGACATAATATCAGCGCGACCACCATAGGCCCCAACGGGTAGGCCGCCACCAATGATTTTGCCGAGGGTGGTCAAGTCGGGAGTCACCCCGAAGCGTTCCTGAGCGCCCCCATAGGAAATCCGGAAGCCGGTCATCACTTCGTCAAAGACCAATAATGCGCCGTTGTCTTGGGTGAGTTCCCGCAGGCCTTCCAGGAACCCGGCATCGGGGAGAATAAACCCAGAGTTGCCGACGACGGGTTCGAGGATGACCCCAGCAATCTCATCAGGATTGTCCTTAAACAAGTCCTTCACCGCTTCGAGGTCGTTGTAGGGCGCGGTTAAGGTGGCGCTGGTGGCCGCCTTCGGAACCCCAGGAGAGTCGGGCAAGCCTAGGGTGGCGACCCCGGACCCGGCTTGAACCAGGAAGCTATCGGCATGGCCGTGATAGCAGCCTTGGAATTTAATGATTTTCTCGCGCCCGGTGAAGGCCCGCATCAGGCGCAATACCCCCATGCAGGCTTCGGTTCCGGAGTTGACAAAGCGCACCATCTCAATGGAGGGAACGGCGTCAATGACCATTTCAGCTAAGACATTTTCCAGGTAGCAGGGAGCGCCAAAACTGGTTCCTTTCTCCAGGGCCTCCCGTAAGGCGGCAATGACTTCTGGATTCGCATGGCCACAGATGGCTGGCCCCCAGGTGCCAACATAGTCAATGTATTGGTTGCCATCGACGTCCCAAACATAGGCGCCTTTAACTCGGTCAAAGACGATGGGTTGACCGCCAACGGATTTAAAGGCTCGCACCGGCGAACTCACGCCACCGGGCATAAGTTTTTGGGCAGCGGCAAAGATTTCTTCCGACTTGGTTGTTTTTAGTGTCGTATAAACCAAAGCAGGCTCCTTAATTGATGTCTAACGGATTAAAGTCAATGTCGCGCAGGATAATGTCTGCGATAAAATTGCATGTTTGTGGAAACTCGAAACTTCCATCTTAACTGACAACGGTTCGGATCTCACGGGGGGGGAGGCTGAGGGGGGGATAAATTTTGGGATAGGTATCGGTTACTCGGGAGATTGAGGACCGCTCAGGGCCGGGTTATTGGGGGGAACAACCAGAGCATGGGATAATCAATGACGATTTTTGTCATCCTAGCTTAAAGCCGTGCGCGTTTTACTGACTATCCCTCATTATTTTAATCCTCAGGGGTCTGGCCCTCATGGCTCCTTGCAACGGAATCCTCAACCTCGGATTGAGGCCTTGACGGCTTGTGTGCGATCGCTCTACGAAACCTTGGGTCCCGTTGGGCGCTATTATGCTCACGATCGCGATCGCTTGCGCCTTGAACCCCAGCCGGCCAATACTCGCACGCAAGTTGATCTCGATATTGTCCTCTGTACGACGGGGGATTTCCATCTCTTGGAGAAACTCCCCTTACCCTCAAACGTGTTTATGCAAGAATCCTTCTCGTTAGAAGATCCCAAAAACTTAGGACTCGGCTGCCATTTAACACTCAAGCGCCAGTTAGGATTCTATGATTATTACGGCTATCTGGAAGATGATTTAATTCTCCGAGATGCCTACTTTTTCCAAAAACTTAACTGGTTCAATCAACATCTCGGCGATCAAGCGGTCTTGCAACCAAACCGTTTTGAGGTCGCGCAACAAGGAGAGCCTGCCAAGGTTTATGTCGATCCCGACTTTGAATCTATTAGCAAAAATTTTGCGGATTGTCCCCATAATTTTAGCGACAATCAAGTTCTATCGGCACAGTTTATGGGGCAACCCTTAACCTTCCATCGGGCGAGAGATCCTCATTCTGGCTGCTTTTTTCTCAATGCTCAGCAAATGGACTTCTGGAGTCAACAACCCCATTTCATGAACTATTCTCGACAGTTTATTAGTGGTTTAGAAAGCTGTGCCACGCTGGGGTTGATGGAGACATTCCGGGTCTATAAACCGGCTTTTGAAAACGCCAATTTCCTGGAAATCCAGCATTGCGGCGAGGCCTTGTTACGGGACTGGGATAAAAACCCTGGTTTCGGCTATATTGACCGCAAACAGTCCCAGGAAGCGGCCCAACCTGAGCAAACCGCCAGTCCGGCACAACCGTCATAGATTCACAAAAAATGGGGGTGGTGGGACTTGAACCCACACGACTGTCACCAGTCAACGGATTTTAAGTCCGTAGCGTCTACCATTCCGCCACACCCCCAAATCGGGTTTCAAATGCACTTATTTTAAGCGCATTCCTTCAATATAACTGAGATGGCTTTTTTTCGCAAGCCCTAACGCGAAATTGGTCTAAAGCAGGTAGAATGACTGCCAGTCTAGCGGCAACCGTCCATTATGCAATCCATCGACTGGCTGATCGTTCTGAGTTATTTAGTCATCACCATGGGGTTAGGGATTTACCTGTCCCGTAAAGCCTCTGGTAGCTTGGAGGACTTTTTCGTGTCTGGGCGATCGCTCCCCTGGTGGCTAGTGGGGGTGAGTATGGCCGCCACCACCTTCTCGATTGATACCCCCTTACTGATTACCGGGATTGTCGGCAACCAGGGGATTGCCGGAAACTGGCTCTGGTGGAGTTTTGGTATTTCCCATCTGCTGACGATTTATCTATTTGCCAAAATGTGGCGGCGATCGGAAGTGATCACCGATGCCGAACTGACGGAAATCCGCTATGGGGGCGATATGGCCGCCATTTTGCGGGGTGTCAAAGCCTTTATCTTCGCCGTTCCCATGAACTGTATTGGCATTGGCTACGCCATGCTGGGGATGGTGAAGGTGGTGGATGCGTTGCAAATCTGGGAAAGTTTGGGAATCGATGCCGGAGATACCCAGTTAAAAATCTGGAGTGTGGTGGGGGTGAGTGTGTTTGTCCTCATCTATTCCGGCTTAGCGGGATTGTGGGGTGTGGTCGCCACCGACTTCTTCCAGTTTATTTTAGCCCTGTTGGGGGCGTTGCTCGTGGCGGGAATTGCCCTCGATCGCATCGGCGGGATGGACGTCCTCATTAGCCGCATCCCCGAAGTCACCGACATGAACACCCTAGCCATTCTCCCCCTTGAGTTTGGCGGCGAGGGGGGATGGATTAGCTTTAGCAAAGCCGCCGGAATTACCGCCAGTGCCTTTTTTGCCAATATCTTCATTCAATGGTGGGCCTGGCGACGCAGTGATGGGGGTGGGGAGTTTGTGCAACGGTTTGCGGCGGCCAAAACTGAGGCGGAAGCGGAGAAAGCCGCCTGGACGTTTAACATCATGCACTATGTGGTCCGGACTTGGCCCTGGATTATCGTGGCGTTGGTGGCGTTGGTGGTTTTTCCCGACTTGGAAGACAAGGAACTTGGTTATCCGATGTTGATGTTGGAGTTTCTAGGGCCGGGATTGTTGGGATTAGTGGTGGCCTCGTTGGTGGCGGCCTTTATGAGTACTGTCTCAACCTCGATTAACTGGGGTGCGTCGTTTATCACCAATGACCTCTATCGCCGCTTTATCAACGCCGAGGCTACACAAACCCAGTTAGTGTTCGTGGGACGACTCTCGTCGGTGTTGGTGACGGGTTTAGGGGCGATCGCCGCCTTCTTGGCTAATGATATCAGTCAGGTGTTTGAGTTAATTATTGCTATTGGTACGGGATCGGGTTTGGTGTTAATGCTGCGCTGGTTCTGGTGGCGAGTCAATGCTGCGGCGGAACTGACAGCCATTGTGGCCAGCTTCATTGTCGGGAGTTTGGCTACCTTAGCGGGGAGTTGGCAAGTTCCGGCGGGGAGTTGGCTAGAAACTTGGGTGGTCATTCCCATGTCTGATTATGGGATTCGCGTGATGGCGATTACGGTGATTGTCTGTACTCTCTGGATTGCGGTGATGTTCCTGACGCCTCCAGAATCGCAAGACACCCTCGATCGCTTTTATCGCCAAGCGCGTCCCGGTGGTTTAGGTTGGGGACGACAACAGGCGAATACAGGATTACTTCCGGCCCAGGATTTGCGCTTGGATTTACAACGATCGCTGGCGGCGAATCTCTTGTTATTTGGGATGTTACTCAGTTGTGGTGGCTTTCTGTTGTTGCGATCGCTCTTCGGTTGGTTCTGGCTGATTGTGGCGGTGATTGGCGGGATGTGGCTACGTCAACTCAATAAACATAAGGCGATCGCCGTTCCCCGGCCAGGAACAGGAGATTAGAGACAACGGTATCTGTTCCCTCTTGCCTCTTGCCATCCCCTCTTGGGAGGGGTTAGGGGTGGGTTATGCCTTC
>SIHH01000452.1 GCA_004299065.1 Phormidium sp. SL48-SHIP
AGGCAATAGGCAATAGGCAATAGGCAATAGGCAATAGGCAAGAGGGAGGGCATTCTCTCCCAACTCAGAGTGTCCTAAGCCAATTTTCGATTGCTATATCAATAAATGGCGCGAGAGGACTCCCACTCTCGCTTTTGGCTTGGTGGCTCAGATGAATCGCGCCCAACCCACTGGCATTCTGTTAGGACATCCTTAACGAGTTCACAGTTGTGGTATTATAAACAAGCGCCATGATGCGCGTAAGGGATTATGGGGACTGACTTCCCTAAGAGAGTACCTCGCGACAAAGATCACCCTCGACCATGTCATGGTGACGGGTCTCGACTCACTTGAAGCTGTAAAAAGCAAGGTCGCGACAACTCAATAAGACCTCAAACCCTTCTGCGGTCAGGCCGCTCGTGGAAGTTGGGGCGAAAAGGCTTGTGGACTCGGTCTGACGGGGGTAGTTTCATTTTGAAGTTACCTAGTTAAGAGGAGAAGAAGCAAGAATCTCCTGCTAACCTTCGGTATGGCGGTGAGAGTGTCAATCGTGTAGTATGCAGAAAGACGTATTCAAAGCGTCCCGTTTTACCTGTTAAACCGTGAACTATCATTTCCGACCAGTTTTAGCGAATTTTTGGCTTACCGCCCCTTCGGGGCTGGCACAGGTCAGTATTGCGCTTGATAGCTGGTTCTCAACCTTTGAGATGATAGGGCGCGGGTGGTGTGGAATCATAACGCGGATACTCCCCACTTTGGGGCGACTCGGTTAGACGCTTTTTATAAGCGCAACCATCCGCTCTTTTCCGGACTTCAAGATTCTCACCCCCGCTTCGATTGACTTCTGAAGCGGGGGTTTTGCATAGGGAGGTTTATTGTGACTGGAATAACGGATATTTTGAGTCAGTCGGTGGTTGTGTTTTCTCAGAACTATCTGCCGATTAGCCGGATTAATGTACGACGGGCTGTGGTGTTACTGTTGGCGGGAAAGGCTGAACCGCTACAGATTACCGAGAATGCCAGTTTCTGGCAGGTGCGATCGCCGTCGATGGTCTTAGAGGTTCCCGAGCATATTCGCATGAAGTTCACGGGAACTGAGCGAATTTGGAAGGTGCCTCGGGTGAGTCGTCGGGAGGTACTCCGGCGCGATCATCATACTTGTCTGTATTGTGGGAGTCGCAAAAATTTAACCCTCGATCATGTGATTCCTAAGTCTAAGGGGGGAACGCATACTTGGGATAATGTGGTGACGGCTTGTAGTACCTGTAATTCCCGTAAGGGCGATCGTACCCCTCAGCAAGCGGGAATGCCGTTATCGAGTCAGCCGAAGCCACCGATGCACCCCAGTGTGGCCTTCGCCGAACAGTTCTGGAAGGATCATCAGTTTGACGATGGTACGGGTTGGGACGGCTGAACCCCTCTCTGGGACTGTTTTTGGGTCGGGGTTGGGTTGGGCGATCGTTCTGGGTGAGGAAGCCGGAGTCAAGGGCGTTGTGATCCGCCCTCGACTCCGGCTCAGTGGTTTGGGCGATGATGGCCGCTAAATTTTCATAAAACTTAATGTTTTGCAGAGACGGGCTTCTTGGGAAGTGAGATGAGGTCTCGATTTTTTTGGGCAAGTCGCTGATTTTTCCCGGTTGGGTAAGCGTTTGAGCGATTGGGGATGTCCGGGATGTTGGGGGGCGATCGCCACGTCTTATATGAAGAAAGATTAAAAATTTCTCCGCGTTCCGTAAAATTCGCATTATTAAGGTGACAGAGTTACAAGGGGGTTTTTAAGCGTATAAAAAAGTGATTTTTTTACTAAAAAAATCTTTTTATTTTGGTGGACAAAACAGAAAAAATTCATTAACTTAAAACAGTCGATACAC
>SIHH01000453.1 GCA_004299065.1 Phormidium sp. SL48-SHIP
AGGACAAGGGCGATCGCTTCAGATTCACCCGGATCTAACCTCGCCTCATTTTGAAGCCGTTGAACAACGCTGAGGTCGGTCACTTGTCTTACTTGAAGCCAGTCAGCAGCTTGGGCTTCCAAGGTTCCAGGAACAGGAGGATCGATATCCGCAAGCTCTCGATATACGGCTTCAGGGATAATGACTTGACGGTAGAGTTGTGGCAAAAGTGGCAAATGTTGAATGGCAGCTAGATTCGTGATTACGGATGTATCACTAATGACAATCACAGTCGCCCCAACTCCCGTAGATTCTTCAAGTCCAGTTCAAAATCCTCAACATCGTAGGAGTAAAGGGGGATATGACGCTGTTTGAGGAGTTGACGAAAGGTGTTAGGTGGCATCTCCGCGAGTTGACTGGCATACCCCAGGGTTAAATGGCCCGTTTGAAACAGGTGTAATGCAATTTCCTGCCGAAACTCACTGGGGGTAAGCCGAGACGCTTGCAAGATTTCGTCTGAAATGATGACACTCATAGTAGGATGACCTCGTCAGGTGTAATTGTAGGGTGACTTTCCTCTATTGCTCATGGGGCTATACCCATTGTTGCATTTGCTCGTCGAGGTCATTGGAGTAAGTTCTATCGATTACCAGGGCCACCATCCTGCGTATCCCTTTCTGTTGATCGGCATAGACAGGGTCAATCTCGTTAAGGAGGATCTCCTCATCCCGCTCTGAAACATCCTGTTGACCAGACTGACCTAAGTCTGCAACAGAGAGCAAAACGTTTTGTTGACAAAGATCAGGTTTCTTATCCTGAGACGATTTATAGCGTAAGTAGTCAAGAAAATTTGCCAACTCTACCAAAACCTCATCAGGCAGAGCATTTATTACCTCAACAAGATCTTGCTGCTCTACTGTTGTTTTAGACATGGCTATATTGCTAATGACACAGTGTTGCTACTCTATTCTAGCCTCTCAGTAAGTCAACGAGCCGCGATCGCATCTTGCTCATCAGCCGGCAAAGTTTTCAATTCGGCGATCGCCCGCTCAAGCAACTCAGTCATTGCTACTTCACCCAGAACTTTATACTCATTCTATCGATTATCGCCGCTCTCAGGCAGATTGAGCATAGCGCGATCGCGCTCTTGGAAAGTGGGTAGACTTCCCTGATCCTGCCAATGTTGTTGAAAAGTAGGCATTGTCTCCGAAAACATCACATCCCCACCTTGATAAGATTTAACGATTGCGTTGTGCCGCTGTCGCTAACACGCTGCTAACAGTACCTCTTCTACAGGCTTTGGCACTTCAATCGGGTAAAACCGATTTGCAGAAAAAGCGTAATCCTCACCGCTCTCATCAATGACTCGAACCAGCCCGTTTTTGCTCGCTTCCTCATCAACAATCACTCGGTATATTTTGCCAACTTCCAATGATGCTTTATAGCCTTCATTATTCAGGCATACCGCGAACTGATTTGATCGGACTTGCTCGGTTTTCATAGTCAATCTAGAAATGGTAGCTTGAGCTTGAACTCTTTTTTGCCGACCCCATGAGCCTCATACCAGTGGATCTCCGCTAACCGTATCATACCGTTTGGAAGCTGAACTTGGGCAATACCCTTCAACTTTCTCCACTTCCCTCGACTATATTGTTTCCGCAATCGTGCTCGATCACAAATTCCTGTTCCTGTGGCAATCACCTCAACCTTTGTGATATCGCTAATAATCTCGAAGTCCACGCCAGAGCAACCGGAAAAGTGCTCTTTGACTAGCGCATTTCGATCTCTGCTACGGCAGGCATTTCAACATCTGCCACCGACCGTAACTAAAGCGGCATAACGGCTTGTTAGGCATCGTGTAAAGTGATTA
>SIHH01000454.1 GCA_004299065.1 Phormidium sp. SL48-SHIP
GTGGCACAGTCTACACCAATTTTGTGGAACAGTTTATGGCGAAGGATAGAGATTAGGGGGCAAGAGGCAAGAGGCAAAAGGCGAGAGGCATAACCCACCCCTTGTATATTGAGAGGCAGTAGACCGTCCCACCCCAAGGTCGGAAAAGACCGCTGTGTAGCACGGGTCACTACCATGTAATCTTCTCGACTGAACTCGAACAGTCGCCCGGGTCAAGGAAATCCGAAGTTTCGGTTCATCCCAAAGACCGTATCAGGCAAGGATGAGTGAAATTGAGAAGATGCCTGGCTTATCTTAACATCGCTAATTTGGGAGAAACGATTATGTCAAAGACAGCTCAGTGGATTGGAATTGACGTGAGTCAACAGACTCTGGATGTTTACATTCGCCCATTGGGACAAGCCATCAGAATCCCCAACAGCCCGACCGAAATTGCACAACTCGTCGAGTCTTGGAAAGGCGAGCCGATCAAGCGGGTTGTGGTGGAAGCGACTGGGAAATTAGAAAGGGAACTGGTCATTCAATTACAAGAGGCTGGATTCCCCGTTTCAGTCATCAATCCCCGCCAAGGTCGAGATTTTGCCAAAGCCACGGGTCGTTTAGCTAAAACGGACGCGATTGATGCTCAAACCTTGGCGTATTATGGCTCAGCCCTAAAGCCCCCAGTTCTGGAGTCGAGTTCAGCCGAGTCTCGTCAACTGCAAGAGTTAATGAGTCGCCGGCGTCAGCTAACTGAGATGCAAACGGCGGAGAAAAATCGCTCTTCACGCGCACGTGGTAAAGCTTTGGCGGATATCAAGGCTCACCTAGAGTATCTCAAGGGACGTCTCGAACAACTCGACGCCGAGATTGAGGAACTCACCCACAGCTGTGAGGAATGGTCATCGAAAGTGGAGCTACTCAAAACCATGCCCGGCATTGGTCAAAGGATTGCCACGACTCTGGTTTCTGACCTCCCCGAACTGGGTCAACTCAACGCCAAGAAAATTGCTCGCTTGGTTGGGGTCGCCCCCCTGAATTTTGACAGTGGCAAGTACAAAGGTCAACGAAGGATTCAAGGAGGTCGAGCATCGGTTCGAGCCATGTTGTACATGGGGGCCGTTGTGGCCATGCGACATAATCCGGCGATTAAAGTGTTTTACGAGCGCCTCGTCAAAAAAGGCAAGCCGAAAAAACTAGCTTTAACCGCCTGTCTGCGCAAACTTTTGGTCATGTTGAATGCCATGGTTCGCGACCATCGACCCTGGCAGTATTCAGAAAGACCAGTAGCTCATCCTTAAAGGAAGTCTCAGAAGTGCCGCTGACTAGCTGAATCGGGCATTGGCTTGCCAGCGAAAGAGGGGTTTACACCGATTCTGTCCTTGGCCGCTCCGGCGTGAAGCGCCGCTCGCACCACCTTGGCGGACTCCTCTAAGAGGAGGTCGCTCAAGTCCGGCTGACTAGCTGAATCGGGCATTGGCTTGCCAGCGAAAGAGGGGTTTACCCGGATTCTGTCCTTGGCCGTTCCGGCGTGAAGCGCCGCCGGCATCACTTTTGAGACATCCTCTTCGCCAACTTTGAGACTCCGTTGACAATTGGGGCAGTCACCGAAGGGCTAATTCAAGCCGTTGACTGCCTAGAATTGTGCTGCTCTTTCAAGCTGCCCCTTGACTCAAGAGGGAGATTAGGCGCCAAGGCACATTATCCTTGACAATTAAGACAGTCGCTACCCCTCCCAGGAGGGGATTTTTCGCCCGTACTGTTTTCATTTTTCATGACGGCGATCGCAACAGACTCCCCCCACTCTATCAACGAACCCACTCAGATTAAGACACCGAGTGTCACCGAGTGACTGAACCTACCCCAACT
>SIHH01000455.1 GCA_004299065.1 Phormidium sp. SL48-SHIP
CCGCGTTCCTTATAAGCGTAGGCCAACCCCGGATTGCGTTCGATCGCCTGATTACAATAGTCCAGAGACGTTTCCGGCTCATCTTCATACTTATAAACCGTCCCCAGCCAAGCATACCCATAACTATAGTTCGCATCCGCCTCAATGGACTTTTGCCAACAGGCTTCTGCTTCCCGTAAATCCAAAGCCAAAAACGCCTCACTCCCCCGGTGAAACCAATCCTTGGCCGCCGTCTGAGCCGTCGGGTCCTGTTTCGCCTCTTGGAAAGCCGCCTTCACCCTCTGCACAAAACTTGAATGCCTGAAATGCTCTGCTAATGTCTTGTTGACCGCTGGGTTCTGTTGCCGAGGCTTGGGGGTGGACTTCTCCTCCACTGGCGCCGACTTAACCGGCGTTGGCGGGGTTTCCTCCCTGACGGCTGGCGAGGTTCCGGGGAACTCTTCGAGCACTTGTGCCGCCAACCGACTGAACTCTCCCAAGTCCGCCTGAGCCAATCCCTGCCAACGCTCTCGGTTCAACGTCTCTCGTCCATGTCCCTCTCGGACCCACGCGATTAGCTCTGCCTGAGTCGCGCAACCCTCGGGCCAATCTTCCCAGATGCTCGGCTCGCGGAAACCTGACAGCACTTGGTTAGAGAGCCAGATCAAGCCTGAACTCAAATCACCTTGTTGCTGTTCCCACTCAAACGATTCAGCCATCACCCTGAACCTCTAATCAGAGGCCTCGATAATTCCGCCCCCGAGTAGCACATCACCGTCATACCAGACCGCCGCCTGGCCGGGAGTAATCCCAAATAGGGGTTCATCAAACTTGACCCGAATCCGTCCCCCATCCAAGGGAACCAACGTCGCCTCAGCCGGACGAGTGCGATAGCGGACTTGGACTTGTGCGCGGACTGGAGAGGCGGGGGCGGCGATGCCCACCCAGTTGACCCGGTTCACCGTACAATCGGGATGGTGTACACTGGCGCGATCGCCCACCACAACCTGATTACGCCCAGTATCCAACGCCACCACATACAAGGGATGGGCCGCCGCAATCCCGAGGCCCTTCCGTTGACCGATGGTGTAGTTGTGAATCCCCTCATGTTGTCCCAACACCTTGCCATCGAGGTCCACAATATCCCCCGGTTTGGGGGCGAGATATTTCTCCAGAAAGGTCTTCATGGACCCGTGGGACTCCACTAAACATAAATCCTGACTTTCTGGCTTCTCCGCCGTCAGCAGATTAAACTCGGCGGCGATGCGGCGGGTTTCGGATTTGGGATATTTCCCGAGGGGAAAGACACAGTGCGCTAAGACCTCTTGAGAGAGATCATAGAGAAAATAGGTTTGGTCTTTTTGACGGTCAACGGCCCGCAAGAGACGATAGCGGCCGCTGTTTTCGTCAAACTCCACTTGTGCATAATGCCCCGTGGCGATTTTGTCAACCCCCAATTCCTCACGGGCATAGTCAATCATGGGGCCAAACTTAACGGCCCGATTGCATTGAGAACAGGGCAGAGGCGTCACCCCGGCACTATAGCCGGAGACGAGATAGTTAATAATGTTGTTTTCAAAGACTTCGCGGCTATCCACCACATGATGGGAAACCCCTAACTGTTCGCAGAGTTCAGCAGCATCCACCATGCCTTCTGAGCAGCATTGACCCTTGCCCTTCATCAGCCAAAGGGTCAATCCCACCACATCATAGCCTTCGTGGTGCAAGAGTGCCGCAGCGGTTGAACTATCGACTCCGCCAGATAAACCGACGACAACTTTTTTAGGAGAATGGGTCATGGGTGGAGAAGGGAACAGGGAACAGGGAACAGGGAACAGGGAACAGGGAACAGGGAACA
>SIHH01000456.1 GCA_004299065.1 Phormidium sp. SL48-SHIP
ATCCTTCGCCATAAACTGTTCCACAAAATTGGTGTAGACTGTGCCACCGAGAAACTCGGGGCTGTCGAGGATTTTTTGGTGAAAGCCTATCGTGGTGGGAATGCCGGTGACGGCACATTCTCGCAGGGCGCGTTTCATGCGGGCGATCGCCTGTTCGCGAGTTAAGCCCCAGACAATGAGCTTACCAATGAGAGAATCGTAATAGGGGGGAATCTCATAATCCGTATAGACATGGGAATCGACCCGTACCCCAATCCCACCGGGGGGAAGATAGCCGCTAATGCGTCCGGGATGGGGGCGGAAGTTGCGATCGGGATCTTCGGCGTTGATGCGACATTCGATCGCATGGCCCCGTAACTCCACCTGATTCTGATTAACCGGCAGTTTTTCCCCTTGGGCCACCAAAATTTGAGCCGCAATTAGATCTAAGCCACAAATCGCCTCAGTGACCGGATGTTCCACCTGAATCCGGGTGTTCATCTCCATAAAATAGAAATTCCCCGAACCATCGAGGAGAAACTCCACCGTTCCCGCCCCGACATAGTTAATGGACTTTGCCACCTTCACCGCCGCTTTACCCATCCGTTGCCGTAACTTGGGATCAAGGGCAGGACTGGGGGCTTCTTCGAGGAGTTTCTGATGTCGTCGTTGAATCGAACAATCCCGTTCCCCCAAGTGAATCACATTGCCATGTTGATCCGCGAGAATCTGAAACTCAATATGGCGCGGTCGTTCGATGAACTTCTCCAGATAAATTCCGGGATCACCAAACGCCGCTTCCGCCTCCCCTTGGGCTGCCAGAAACAGTTTCGGTAACTCTCCGGCATGACGGACAAAGCGCATTCCTCGGCCGCCCCCACCAGCCGTCGCTTTCACCATCACCGGATAACCAATCTTGTCCGCCAGGGACAGGGCTTCTTTTTCATCATGAAGGAGGCCATCACTCCCCGGAACCGTGGGAACCCCGATTTGTTTCATAGTTTCTCGGGCCGTGGATTTGTCTCCCATCTGTCGCATCGAGTCGGGAGAGGGGCCGATAAAGGCAATTTGGTGATCGGCGCAAATTTCGGCAAAGCGGGCATTTTCGGCCAGGAAGCCATAGCCGGGATGGATGGCCGTGGCATTGCGGGTTAGGGCCGCTGAGATGATGTTGGGAATGTTGAGATAGCTTTTATTACTCGACGGTTCGCCAATGCAAACGGCTTCATCGGCCAGTTGCACATGGAGGGCATGGCGATCGACGGTGGAATAGACGGCGACGGTGGCAATGCCCATCTCCTCGCAGGTTCGGAGGATACGGAGGGCGATTTCACCTCGGTTAGCAATGAGAATTTTCGAGAACTGCATCTTTGAGTGTCTGGGGCAACGGGGAACGAAAACAACCGCAGCAGGATCGGATGAAAAAAAATGAAAAAAAATTTTTCATCAAATGTGGCGCAACTGTCCACAGTTATGCTAAGTTATCATAGTGCGGTTAACCAAGGTTAGCGGTACAAGCGCCACGCGGATGTGGTGGAATTGGTAGACACGCACGCTTGAGGGGCGTGTGGAGCAATCCTTGCGAGTTCGAGTCTCGCCATCCGCATTGCAATCTACCCATCTGTGCCTCAACAGATTCTAAGAAAGGGATGGCTGTGAAGCTATCCCTTTTTTGGTGATTGATGCCAAAGCGGTGCGTTCGGGCAAGTAGGGGCGAAAAATTTTTCGCCCCCACGATGCCGGAACACACCCTATCCCTCTTGCCTCTTGCCTCTTGCCTCTTGCCTCTTGCCTTTCCCCATGTCTGATCCCCTACAACAACTCTTCTCCACCATCTGCGATCGCC
>SIHH01000457.1 GCA_004299065.1 Phormidium sp. SL48-SHIP
CCCTAATATGCCCCTCCTCCCCAACAGCCCCCGCCTACAACCCGTTATCGACTACATCCGCGATACCTGGACAACCCTCACCCGCACCCAGGCCCATATCCTCGAAGCCGCTAAGGACAGTAAAATCGAGCGTCCCCCCGGTTCTCCCTGGATTGTCTATATCTCGCCCCAGGAAGATCGCGATCTCGTCCAAGCTGAATTAAAAGAGATTTTGCCCCCCTCAGAGTTAACTCAAATTGAGTTACGGGTTCTGCCGCCAGAAATGGATCAGATCGACGAACATGGTTTGTTATATCTGCCCAAATCCTACGTCGTTCCCGGTGGACGCTTTAACGAACTCTACGGCTGGGATAGTTACTTTATTGCTTTGGGGCTATTGCGGGATGGAGAACTCGAACTGGCCCAAAACGCCGTAGACTTGCTGGTGTACGAGATTGAACATTACGGAACCGTCTTAAACGCCAACCGATCCTATATGTTGGAGAGGTCTCATCCGCCGTTATTGGCACGGGGAGCCTTAGAAGTGTTTGAATACACGGAAGACCGCGATTGGCTGCGATCGCTGCTGCCGGCCCTAGAACGCTATTATTTCTACTGGACCGTTCCCCCCCACCTCAACTCCTCCACCGGCCTCTCTCGCTATTACGCCCGAGGAACCACCCCCGCCCCGGAAGTGGTCAACTCGGAACGAGACGAACGTGGACGGACTCACTACGAACGGGTACGAGACTATTACCGTCACTATCCCATCGATGCCTATGACCTGAGTTTGTTCTACCACCGCAACAGTGATAGTCTCACCGAACTCTTCTATCAGGGCGATCGCTCCATGCGAGAATCAGGCTTTGATATCACCAACCGCTTTGGGCCGTTTAGTGCCGATATCGTCCATTACGTCCCCGTCTGTCTCAACGTCCTCCTCTATCAAATGGAACGAGACATCGCCGAAATTCACCATCTCATGGGACATTGGGACTCCGTAGAAGTCTGGAAGAAATACGCCCACAACCGACAACAGGAAATTGATCGCTTTCTCTGGAATGAGGAGACGGGGTTATATTTCGACTACAATTTCCGCACCGAAACCCGAGGGACCTATGAGTTTGTCACCACCTTTATGCCTCTCTGGGCCGGACTCGCCTCCCCCGAACAAGCCCAACGCTTAGTGGACAATCTAGCGAAATTTGAGACCAAAGGCGGACTCCTCACCAGTACCCATGTCTCGGGGAACCAATGGGATGCCCCCTTCGGCTGGGCGCCCCTCCAGTTGTTTGCCATCAAGGGCCTACGCCGCTACGGTTATCATGATGAGGCGGACCGTCTGACGGAGAAATTCATCAGCGTGGTAGTCACGGAGTTTGAGAAAAGCGGGACTCTTGTGGAAAAATACGATGTGGAGCGATGTTCAGCCGATGTCTCCGCTGAAATCCTCTTTGGCTACAGTTCCAATGAGATTGGCTTCGGCTGGACCAATGGCGTAGTGCGCGAACTCATCCACGACTGGCAGCAGCGATCGCCCTAACCCCCCTCCAGCACTCCCAGACTTTTGTTAGGATGGAAAAAGACTTATCGCCCCCCAACGGCCATTGCCATTAAGGTAACCCAAAGCCTAGGTAATTCGTTCCGGCAGGGGAACCCACCCCTACCCCTCCCAAGAGGGGATTTTTCGCCCCGAAGATTGCAAACCGGAACCCACCCCACCCTACTGCCTACTGCCAGAAAAGGGCGCGCCACTTGCGGTACGCCCCTACATCTTTTCTGTTCCCTGTTCCCTGTTCCCTGTTCCCTGTTCCCTGTTCCCTGTTCCCTTCTC
>SIHH01000458.1 GCA_004299065.1 Phormidium sp. SL48-SHIP
ACTACATCACAAACTACATCACAAACTACATAATTTTAGGAACTTTGAAAAACGTATCTTCACGGTCGGGGGCGGACTCCAACAAATCGTCCCGATGAGGATAAGATTCTTGCTGATCAACGCGAGTGATATTTCGCATATCAATGGCGTGGGCGGTCGGTTTTACGTTCTCCGTATCCAACTCTTCCAACTGTTCAAAATAGTCCAAAATCCCAGTTAATTGACCAGCAAACTGAGTTTCTTCAGCTTCTGTTAATTGTAAACGAGCCAAATGGGCGACTTTTTTGACATCATCACGATTAAATTGACTCATGGTAATTTCTCGAATTAAAAAGCAATGTGACCTGTTTTTTGGGGTGAGTTTCTGTTAGATTGGGGTGACTTTTAGAAGCCATCTAACGAGGCACGACCCGTCGTTTTCATCCAGTTTTGCGCTTCAATGTAGTTGTTGGGGGCCAAGCGAACCGCCTGTTTCCAATAGTCGGCGGCTTTATCAAAAAAGGCTTCAGAGGCATCGAAATCTCCCTCTTCTTTCGCCCGTTCTCCTCGATATTGATAAATTACCGCGATATTGTTAAAGGCTTGGGGCATCCGAGGATTTAACTCTAGGGCTTCATGATATTTTTCTAGCCCTTGGTCATGGTCGCCGTTGCTCGTATAAATCAGACCCATGTTATAGAGAATATAACTGCGATCGTTGGGGTCATCTTCGAGTTTTAAGGCTTCTTTGTAGTTGTCCATGGCCTCGGCGTATTCACCATCGGCTTGAGCGGACATCCCATCACGATAGTAGGCAAAGGCTTCTTTTGCCGATTGTTTAGCGGGCAGAATCTTGAGGATGATATCTGCCATCACCGTAAAGGATTTATCGATGAAATTGTCGTTGCGTTGTGTCCGTGGCATAGGAGGTTTTTTTGAGGGAATAGGGAACAGGGAACAGGGAACAGGGAATAGGGAATAGGGGGAAGAGGCATAACCCACCCCTAACCCCTCCCAAGAGGGGATGGCAAGAGGCACGAGTCGGGGGTACTGCAAGTGCTGCCCTCTCTTACTCTGGTTTTGGGAAGGGATTAGGGGAATCCGTTTTTTAGCTTAATCGATCTGTTGTCGTTTGTGGGGTTAAGATTGGCGATCGCGGTGGTTGAGGACAAAGGTGGCGATGGTGAGGTCGATGGGGGTGGTGACTTTCAGGTTCGTGTCTTCTCCGGGGACGATTTGAACCCGAAGCTGGCATTTCTCAAATAATGCCGCATCATCCGTAACTTGCCAACCCTCTCGCCGGCCGCGATCGTGGCAAGCCTTGAGGGTGGCCACCTCGAAGCCTTGGGGGGTTTGGGCGGCCCAGAGACGACGGCGATCGGGGGTATCCTGGATTTCTAAGTCATCGTTGACGACTTTGATGGTATCTTTAACCGGAATCGCGGCGATGAGTCCGGGACAAGTCTGAACCTCCTTGGCACAGCGGTTAAAGAGATCCGGCGTCGCCAAACACCTGGCCCCATCATGAATCAAGACATGGCGGGCATCCTCAGGAAGGGCTTGTAAGCCGTTATAAACCGACTCTTGACGGGTCTCTCCTCCCTGAATCAAGTGAACGGGTTTACGGAGGGCCAGTTGACTGAGAATGTCCTTAAACTCGTCGCGGTCATAGGGTTGACAAATTAAGCCAATCCAGGTAATCGCTTCGGCCGCTTCAGCCGCTTTGAGAGTCCAAGCCAGAATCGACTCGTCGAGGAGGGGAAGTAAGAGTTTATTGCGATCGCTGCCCATACGGCGACCAACGCCCGCCGCAGGGATGAGTAGATGGGTCAT
>SIHH01000108.1 GCA_004299065.1 Phormidium sp. SL48-SHIP
TCAGTAATCTGGACTCAGCGATGTTGTCAAATTAGTGAGGGGATAACTCACCAATATCAGTAATATCACTGCAATTCTACCATGCCTTGAGGGGTGAAACTTGCCTCCAATGGACTGAATCACCAGCATCTCATGATAGGCTCAGGCCTAGACTGCCCCAAGGCAGCGCGATAGCCCAGTCTCACTCTCTCAGCCTCATTGGCCCCGGTCACTACGCTAGAATGGGACTCGACAAAGTCTGTCTCAACTGGTACTGATTAACCCTAAATTACCCTATGACCACAGCCGCCCCGACGAAAACGCAGTATGAAGCCGTAATTGGGTTAGAAACCCACTGTCAGCTTTCGACGGAGACCAAAATCTTTTCCCAGTCCTCCACCGCGTTCGGTGCGGAGCCGAACACCCATATCGATCCGATTTGTCTCGGACTCCCCGGCGTGCTTCCGGTTCTCAATGAGAAGGTGTTGGAATACTCCGTCAAGACTGGGTTGGCTCTCAACTGTCAGATTGCGCCTTACAGTAAGTTCGATCGCAAACAATACTTCTATCCTGACCTTCCCAAAAACTATCAAATTTCTCAATATGACTTACCCATCGCCGAACATGGCTGGCTAGAGATTGAGCTGATTGACGAGGCGGGGAATCCCTATCGCAAGCGCATCGGCATTACTCGCCTGCATATGGAAGAAGATGCTGGGAAGTTAGTGCATGGGGGAAGCGATCGCCTCTCGGGGTCATCGTACTCGCTTGTCGACTACAACCGCGCCGGCGTTCCTCTGATGGAGATTGTCTCGGAACCCGACATTCGCTCCGGGAAAGAGGCGGCCGAGTATGGCCAAGAGCTACGGCGCATTGTGCGCTATCTCGGGGTCAGTGATGGCAATATGCAGGAAGGGTCCTTGCGCTGTGATGTCAATATCTCTGTGCGTCCTGTGGGACAAGCGGAGTTTGGCACTAAGGTGGAGATCAAGAATATGAACTCCTTTAGTGCGATTCAAAAGGCGATCGACTTTGAGATTGAGCGTCAGATTGATTGCTTACAATCGGGAGAACCCATCGTCCAAGAAACCCGTCTCTGGGAGGAAAACAGCCAACGCACCATCAGTATGCGCGTTAAGGAAGGCTCAAGCGACTACCGCTACTTTCCTGAACCCGATCTCTGTCCCATTGAGGTCACGCCAGAGCAGCGGGAGGCCTGGAAAGCGGAAATTCCGCAACTTCCGGCTCAGAAACGTCATTACTATGAGGAACGTCTCGGCTTATCGGCTTATGACACTCGCGTCTTAACCGAGGAGCGCGATGTGGCGGAATATTTCGAGTCCGTCGTCAGCGCCGGCGCACCGGCTAAGTTAGCCGCTAACTGGGTGATGGGAGATATCACCGGCTATATCAACGAGGCGAAACTCAAGATTACCGCGATCGCTCTGACTCCCGAGATTTTGGCTGAACTGATTGCTTTAATTGAAGCGGGAACCATTAGCGGCAAAATTGCCAAAGAAATTCTCCCGGAATTGTTGGAGAAGGGAGGTTCCGCCAAAGCCTTAGTCGAATCGAAGGGGATGACCCAGATTTCGGATACCGGCGAGTTGGAACAGATTATCGATGATCTCCTAGCCGCGAACCCCGATAAGGTTGAGCAATATCGCGCCGGGAAAACGAAACTGCAAGGCTTTTTTGTCGGACAGGTGATGAAACTCACCAGTGGACGCGCGGATCCTAAACTCACCAATCAACTGCTTGCTCCTAAACTTAAGGGAGAGTAGCTGCAACGGTTTTTCCTCAATGGGTGCGAGAACGGGTGCGAGAACGGGTGCGAGATGGTTTTGAGCCGGTTTTTCAAAATTTAGGGCTGTGGGGGTTGACCCCTCATCCCAAATTCGCTAAAATATGGTATAGATGCACCCTGATGGCGGGGAGGGCTACGGCTCTCCCTTCTTTTTTTTGGCCGGGAATGGCGCACCGGGGGAGAGTTCTCTGAACAATGAGCAGGCGAAAACGGGGACACGTCTACTTTGACGCATCCCCGCTAAGACAAGTGAATTTAATGTTGATCCTGAACCAAGACTCCTACCGTCCCATACCCGGTTCTTTAGCCATATCCAGGAAGGACTGCATATTGGCACCAGGGCGGCGGCGAGGGGTGGGAGAATTGGGCATCAGGTAGCGTGTGGCAAACTCTTTACGCTGTTTTGGCTGCTGTTTCGGCTGAGGTTTGGCCGCTGCTGGTTGAGCTGAAGCCTTGGCCTGAGTGGGTTGAGGGGTTGGCTGGGCTTTGGGGGCTTTTTTAGCCTTGGCCGCTTTTTTCGGAGCTGTTTCGGCTTGGGGGCTGGGCTTGTCCTCTACTTTAGCTGTTTGGGCGGGTTTTTGGGATGTTTCCGAGGCTTTGCCGTTGTCCTGCCCGGATTTGTCGTCAATCTCTAAGAAATAACTCGTTTTTTTGGATTTCAAAAGCTTTTTTAACATTGGGCGCTCCCTAGAATCTCCGTTGGCGATAACGTTTAGGTCAAACGTTTGGATCAATTGATTATGGTGGGTGGACGCACGACAGAGCCAGGCGATCGCGTCGTCAGTCTTAAACCCGACCCCATTGTAGGTCTGTGATGCAAACCCGGTTGACAAATCTTAATAAAGCTTTACACCAAGCGGGGATTTTTTCAGAGATTTTGGGCGATCGCCGGTCTCTGAGTCAAGGTTTGGGCATATTCGTTACACCGGTTTACCAAAAACTCAGATTCGCGCCCAAAATTGAAGAATCGCCCGGAGCCTAAGTCTAGCAAAGGGTTAATCTTTAGGGTATGTTGAGGTTGACCCAACCTAGAGGCAAAGGGTGCAAAACATTGATGTGAGAGTTTTCAGAATGACTTCATTGTCTCGGTATGTCCCTCTGAACTGTAAACTGTGAGCCTTTTGCTACCGTGGAACCGGAAACATCACCAGAGCGCCTCATTGAAGAACTTGCCCAACTGCGCCTAGAACTTGAGATCGTACAGCGTGAAAAACTCGACCTAGAGATTATGGTAGAGAACATCACCGAACATGCCGATGCGATCGAAGTCGAGTTACGGGCGCGTAATCAAGATGTGCAAGAGTTAAACGAGAGACTGGCGTTAGCGAACAAAGAACTCGAACAGCTCGCCAGTGTCGATGGCTTAACGGGAATTGCCAATCGGCGGCGCTTTGACATGACCCTAGAGCGCGAGTGGAAACGCCTCACCCGAGATCAAAAGCCCTTCTCGCTCATCTTAGGAGACATCGACTATTTCAAACGCTACAACGACACCTACGGACACCAAGCCGGGGACGACTGTTTACAAAAAGTCTGTCAAGCCTGTCATGATTGCGCCAAACGAGCCACAGACTTAGCCGCCCGCTATGGCGGCGAAGAGATTGCCCTAATTCTACCGGATACCGATTCAATTGGAGCCATGTATATCGCGCAGGAAATCCGCCAACGGATTCGCCGGCTCAAAATCAAACATGAAGCCTCCCCCATCGGTCGTACCATCAGTATGAGCCTGGGTGTGGCCACGGTGATTCCCCACAGCCGCATCCAACCGACCCTATTAGTCAATCAAGCGGATATGGCGTTATATCAAGCCAAGCAAAATGGACGCAACCGCATTGTTCTTTTTCACAAAAGCCTTTGAGTGGAACCCAAAGCCCTCGACTCAACGAGTCTTATCATACCTGAGCCGGACTGTCAACCACTTCTTGGAATTGGATGCTGTCTTCACGGGGATCTGCATAGGTCACCCGGACTTGGAAGCGTTCCCCAGGTTGCATTGAACGTGGAAAACGCCAGACAAACTCAATGCCAATCTCTTCGAGGAGGAGTGAGCCTAAGTTATCATCAGGGCGAATCCAGCGTAACATCAGGGCTTGCCAGGTTTCTTGGTTATGGCGACGTAGGTATTCGATCGCCCAATAGCGGCAGGTTTGCCGTTCGACTAACACCGCTTCTTTGGCCGATACCATCACGCTCATCATCAATTGCTGCACTTGCTCACTGGAAAAGGGTTGGCTGTCTCCCCGTAAATGGGCCTTTAACTGAAAATGAGTGAGTAAGTCCGTATAGCGGCGAATCGGTGAGGTGACTTGGGTATAGGTATCGAGGCCCAAACTGGCGTGACGGTTGGGGAAGACACTCATTTCGCTGCGGGGCATACATTTGCGGATGGCGCAGGCGCGAACGGGGCCAGCGGGCAATTGTAGGAGTTCTTCTTCTGGGGGGAGTTCCGGTTGAGATTGATGACGGAAGGGGATGGCCAGATTATGCTCTTGAGCGTAGCGGGCGGCCACTTCTCCGGCCAGAATCATCATTTCGGCCACTAACTGGCGCGAGGCGGAGTTATCTAAAACTTCGATGGTGACGTCATCATCGTTGACTTTGATGGCGGATTCGGGCATATCGATAAAAATCGATCCCTGAGACTGTCGCCAACGATGACGGATTTTGGCCCATTCACCAATGGCGGCGATTTCGGGTTCGGCCCGTAGGCCCAACTCCAGCATTTCATCGACATCATCGTAGGTGAGTCGGTAGGTGGGTTTAACGAGGCTGGGGTGGATGCTGAACTCGTCCACGCTACCATCGGGGTTGAGGATGACGCTGAAGCTGAGGGCGCAGCAGGTTTGACCGGCATTGAGGCTCATCGGACCGGTTGCCAGTTCTGGGGGCAACATGGGGGTCATACCGGTGGGTAGATAGACGGTGGTGCAACGGCGACGAGCTTCTAAATCCAGTTCATCGCCGGGGGTGAGCCAACGGGTGGGATCGGCGATATGGACCCATAGGCGTTGGCGATCGCCCTCTAAAAACTCAACACTCAGGCCATCGTCAATTTCTTGGGTGCTGGCATCATCAATGGTGTAGAGCTTGAGGTGGGTTAAGTCCAGGCGGTTGGGTTCCGTATCGGGGGGGAAGTTGGTCAAACAGCGTTGCGCCACGTCGAGAACCTTGCTAGAGAAGTGCGTGGGAATCTGGGTGCGCCGTAAAAAGAGGTTTTCGTGAGGACTCCATAGTCCGAGATCCACCAGCACATCAAAGGCGCCTTGAGGCGTTAGGGGGCGATTGAGGGCGCTGAGAACGTCATGGGCGGCGCTGCGTCCGGGGGCTTCATCTCCTAGGGTGGCGTAGCGTTCTAGGGCATCGAGGTGGCTGCGATCGCTACTATCCCAGTCTGTGGGGGTTCCGGCCAGGGCCTGGGCAATCCGTTCGAGGAAGGCGGTCCAGGCTTGTTGGCGGAGGGCTTCGGCTTCGAGTTGGTGTTTGAGTTCAGCGACTTGGCTGGCCGGGCGAGGGTCGTAGCGATCGCCCTTTTGTTTAAAATAAATTTTGTCGTCGCAAAGTAGGCGATGAGCGGCGTAGCACTGAGCTGGAGTCGAATCGCTAAACAGCAACAGAGCCAACTCTTCGGGCGCGACGGACTCTCCATCTTCCGAGAGCAGTTCCCAAGCCACCTCTAAACTCGAGGGATCGAGATAGGTGTCGACTTCAGCTTGAAAGGCCGGTAAGTCTGAGGGCTGGTATGATTGCCTATCGAGGCAATAGGACATCTGTTTCGGCGAGAGGGTTCGGCTTTGGCCTTGCTCATCGACGACCACCCAATTTTTCTTACCTTCGGGGCGATCTAAAACGGCGAGCCGGCGCTCACCCTGTAGTCGAAATTCGATTAGATTTCCTTTCTCCACCAGCCCTTAAACTCTCTTACATCGAACGCCTTAGCGCTTGTACGATATCTCACACCCATCAGACTCAGGCGGGTGTGACATTGGGGTTGCGACATTCAGGTTGCGACATTCGGGTTGCGAATTACGATCAACCGAGTCTTGTCAGATTTTGACGTTAGCCTTCTCGGTTCAGGAAGGGTAACAGTGCCAATATTCTAGCGCGTTTGATGGCCTTCGTCAGATCTCGCTGTTGGCGAGAGGTCAGACCAGTAATGCGGCGAGGTAAGATTTTTCCTCGCTCGGTGATGAACTTACGCAGCAGCTCAACATCTTTGTAGTCAATGGGATCTCCGGGTTTAATTGGGGAGATACGACGACGGTAAAATCCTGCCATGAATTGTGGTTACTCCTATAACAAGGCAATTGACGATGGACACAACACTCAGAGGATATCCAGGGGATATCTGAGGTGTTATTTGGTTTCCTTATGAACCGTATGTTTGTTGCAATGGGGGCAGAACTTCTTGAGTTCCATCCGTCCCGTGGTGTTGCGGCGGTTTTTCTGGGACGTGTATCGGGACACGCCGTTAGACCGCTTGTCAGGGTTGGTGCGACACTCTGTACATTCGAGGGTCACAACAATGCGAACGCCCTTAGCCATAGTTGTACTCGGTTGGTTATACTCGCTGTTGGATCGAATCGGTCCGAATTTTTTAGAATTCAGACACGATCAACTATTGTTTCACATTTCGGCTGATTAGAGCAACCCATTTTTTAACTTTCAGGTCCAGGGAATAGCCGCGACGGGTGGCGACAATGCGGGTTTCACTGAGGCGATCGTGAAAGGCCGAGGGATCGACCGGGTCAAACCAGGCGACCCCGACGTCTACGCCGAGGGGCAATAGGAGAATTAGATAAAAGGCATTCCGGGACCCGAGATTGAAAAATCCCACCAGGGCTAAAAACACGGCGATTCCCGAGACGGCTTCTCGTTTGGCGAAATCTTGCCAGAGGGGTGTTCGGTTGTCGCGATCGCTGACGACTCGCATATCAAACGCCCAACGGCCGGGACTTTGACCAAAATAAGACGTGGGGACAATCACCCGAATCGAAAACCAGGTGAGGGCAAAAACAATGAATTGGGCCGTTATCGCTGGTCCCCCAACCAGGGTCGCCAGTAACCAAGCGATGAGACTGTCGAAGCCAAAGGCACAGCCTCGTCGCCAGAGGGGGACGCGGGGGGCGCGAAAATAGAGAGGATTGTTGTCCATTGAGAGAGCCGTCAAGAGTAGATCGCCATTACAAGATGAGTCGCCATCAATGGGGTGAACCGTCTGGCTGCTGATCGGGAGAGCCGTATCCCCCAGTGACCGTCCGAGGGGAATCAGAAAATTCCGAAACTCTGAAACAATTATAGTAGGAAGGAACCAGAGACCATGACTGGATACCTGAAATCCATTGTCCTGCACGGTTTAATTTTATTTCATTTGCATTAGACCCAGATGATGGTCTTCATCCTAAATTTTCTTCAAATTACTATCCAACAGCGCCGATATCGCTTTGCCTCTCGAATTTTGGCATTGGTGATTCTCTATGTCGCTCTGAGCGGTTTGAGTCAAATGATCGCCGTGAGTGAATTACAAATTGCCCTGATGGGAATTGCCCCGGGATTTGGCTTAGCGGCCTTACTTCTCGGGGGGCGATCGCTCGCGTTGGGGGTCGCCATCGGTGCATTACTCGGGGCTGTGATTCAGGGATGGCCGGGGGGAATGAGTGTGGCCTGGGCGATCGCCCAAACCCTCCAAGTTGTCGTCACCGCAGTTTGGCTAAAGCGATTACACTTCCGCTCATCCTTGGAACGACTGCGAGATGTCGCCTTGTTGATGGCCGTCGGGGCGGTGGTGGCGGCTTTGTTGAGTCTGCTGATGCAAACGGCCATCCTCGAGTCAATCAGCCTTGATGTTGCCAATCGTCTCAGCTTTGGCGAAATTGGCTGGCTGATCACCATGAGTAACATCACGGGGTTGGCAACGATTACCCCGGTTTGTTTGGCCTTGTGCGATCGCCGCTATGACTTGCCCCGAGAGGAACTGCGCCGGCGATCGCTCAAACGCTATCTGGAGATTTTGCTACTGATCACCGCCTCGATTGCCATTGGCTGGTTTGTCTTCTGTTCCCGCAGTCGCGCCCAAAGTTACGAATTTCCCCTAGAGTACCTTCCGTTTCCCATCCTCATGTGGACGGCGTTACGCTTCGGCAAACGGGGAACCGTCTCGATCAACCTCATCATTGCCACCATGGCCGTTTGGGGGATATTACGCAACAGTGGACCGTTTTTAGTCCAAGCTCGTACCGTCATCCAGGCTGTTCTGTCCCTCCAGGCCTTTATCACCGTCGTCTCCGTCGCCTCCCTCATCCTGGCCACCACCCTCGCGGGGCAACGGCGGGCCGAAGCCTCCCTCAAACGCAATCAAGTCCGTCTCCAGAATGCTCAACGTATTACCCAATTGGGCAATTGGGATTTAGATTTAAGAACCGGGGATATGTATTGGTCCAAAGAACTCTCGGATATCTTTGGTTGGACAGCACCGCGATCGCCCAATCGGCAACTCTTAGAATCAGCCCTACATCCCCAGGATAAAGCCTCGGTCTGTCAAGCCTATCAAGATCTCTTAGACCATGAGTATCCGTTCTGTGTAGACTATCGAATTTTGCGGGCCGATGGTGAAGAACGTCTGGTTCGCGAACGAGCCGTCGTGTCTCAACACTATGCGATCGGCAGCCTACAAGATATTACCGAACTCCAGCGATGGATCGAACTCAAAGAAGCCAAAGAAGCCGCCGAAGCCGCCAATCGCGCTAAAAGTGCGTTCTTAGCCAACATGAGCCATGAATTGCGAACTCCCCTCAATGCCATCATTGGCTATAGCGAACTCTTGGAGGAAGAACTGAGTGATCTTGACAATCCTGATTTAATTCAAGATGTTCAACGAATTCATGGTTCAGGGCAACATCTTTTGACGATGATTAGTGATATCTTAGATATCTCCAAAATTGAAGCTGGACGCATTGCCCTGAATTACGATATCTTTGAAGTTCAAAGCTTAGTAGATACCGTTTTATCAAAAGTAAATCTTTTAATTCATGCCAATAATAATACCCTAGAAGTGATTTATAAAAACTCTCCTGGATGCGTCTATGGTGATGCCCAGCGCGTTCGGCAAATCTTACTAAATTTACTCAGTAATGCCGCAAAATTCACCATGTCAGGACGAATTCAATTTATTATTGTGCAAAAAAAATCCATCATTCGTTTTATCGTCTCGGATACCGGAATTGGCATTCCCAAGGAATTTCATCAACGCATTTTTCAGCCTTTTTCGCAAGCCGATTCTTCCAGTACCCGAGAACATGGTGGAACGGGTCTAGGATTGGCGATCGCCTCCCAATTTGCCGAGATGATGGGAGGTAGCCTTTCCGTCGATAGTCGAGTTGGCCAGGGGGCAACCTTTATCTTTGATTTGCCAATAAAATAATGGCTAATTGATACCAGTTTTCAAAAAAAATACCATAGATAACTGCAAGGGTGGAGTCCCTTGCCCAATGTCGAGCGATAGCAAGGTCATCAAAAAATTATCATTCATCAAAATCTGATCGTACAAAAACAAATACCTCATCCCGTTGATAGCGAACTTCAAACTCAGGCCGTTGCAAAAAATAAAGAATCAAATCTCTCGCTAACGCCTCCGTTGCTTTCCAAGGATGGCGACCATTGAGAACCACATAATCGGGAGTCTCCAAATCAATCGGCAGCGGACTAGGATGGCCCAACAACAACAGCGTTGGCCGATGCGTCAAATGCGGGGCCAAATAATTATCCGTCAACACCCGGGCCTGGGGGGGAACCAACGCCACCGCCTCCCGCGTCGCCTGCCAAGTCTCCAAACTCTCAAACCCCCGCAATAACTTATTGGGATTCGCCAACAGCAAAAAAGCCACCAAACACCACAGCATCACCCCACGATAGCCTAACTTACGCCATAAACCTCCTCTGACGGCGATCGCATCCACCACCGCCACAAACAAAAACGGTAACAGCGGCACCCCATACTGATGTTCCAACGTCCGCTGCAAAGGATGTTCCGCCAACAGATTCAACCCCAACGTCGGCAACAATCCCAGCAGCGGGGCCAACCGACGCCACGACAACCCCCACAACACCGGCAACACCACCATCCCCACATACACCAAACTCTCCATCGAAACCAACTTCCCCCAAAACAACTGAGGCTGAACCAACAAATTCAGCAAAATCTCCCCCAGAGAATCCCCCAAATAGCCATAGCGAAAGAGGGCCTCAACCCCATCAGGACGAAACGTGGGAATCAGAACCTGTGTCACCCAGACAAACCAAACTCCCCCCAACCCCAACGCCAACCAACCATAGCGGCCACCCGTCTTCCATCGGCGGTTCTCAAACAGCAGCCACCAAATCCCCATCGCCGCCACCGTCAGCGATAACACCGCCTTACATCCCAACACAAACAGCAACAATACCGTAAACCCCAAAACACTCCCACCCTCTCGGGCCAACCAAACCGCCGCCAACAACCCCGGAACCGCCATCACTTCTGGGTGAAAATCAAACAAATTGACATTAAACACCAAAGGATAGGCCCAAAACGCCACCGCCAACAGCGTCGCCGTTCCATCACCTATCCCCTGTTGGCGGGCCAAGGCCCAAACCATCACCCCTCCCAACGCCAGAGAAATCCCCTGAATCGCCAACAACCAATGGACATCGGCCCAGAGACGATAGAACCCCGCCAACAGATACAAACTATAATCCCCATGGCCACCCAACACATGGTGACCCCAAAACGAGACAATAGGCGTTTCCCCGCGACTGATTAAATAAATCGCCTGGTCAAAAAAGCCCAAATCCATCGCCGTTGACTTAAATAAACCGTGGCGGAGACTGCTACAGACAAACAACCCCAGGGCCACCAAACCAGCCAACGCCATCACCCGCCGCCGAAATAGTCCCCTCGCAACTTGACTAATCTCCAACACGAGAAATCTCCTCCGCCATCGCCGGTTGTTCCTGAAACTCACCCAACCCATATCCCTGTAACGTCACCCGAATCCGGGGCTGAAATAGACCCCGATTGAGGGTTGAGAACTTAAAGCTATAGGTACGCGGCGGTAATTGTCCCTGAAAAAAGGCAAACGCCTCCCCATCATGGCGGGGAAGATGACTTAACCAAACCCCATTCTCCGCATTCGCCACCAAAATACGATAGGTTCGTTCCTCCCCCGACATATCCCGAACCGTCATCATCACCGGCGGAACCCGAAACAGAGATTTCGCCAACCGTCCCCAAAATGAATGTTCAATCTCAATCGAGGCCCGAACCATCTCCCCATCCTCGGCGGTAATTTGGGCAAAATCATCCCAAACGACGGATAACTCGCGGCGTCCACGTTCCTCGCCACAACGAGATTCAGCCAGAGGTTCCAAGACCATTAAATTGGGCAAAACGGGAAGTTGAACTAACTCCGGGACTTGGGGCGATATCCCATAATGGCAGGTGTAATATACGGCTGTAGCCGGGGCATCGAAAAAGGGATGTCGGCTATCGACAGTATGGAAGTTATATAACAAGAAATCCCGAGGCGAGTTGGCGAGGCTGTCGCGGTTGGCGTTATCGAGATAGGGGGTATAGGCCGCTTGGGATTGAAACACCGGGCGAGGTTGCCAATTGAGGTCATTGGCGGCCACCATAGAGGTTTCTCGGGGAATAATATCCACTGAAGCGTCACCAATCACTTCGCGAACTGGGGCCGGAAGTGTCACATCCTGTAAGTTTTCTGCACTTTGGGCTAATAAGTCGGCTTTCAGGGATGTGGGATTCCAGAAATCGTTGAAATGCTTGGCCACAATGGCCGGGGCGAGGGGACGAACCAAGTTGGTGGGGTAATAGTCGGCAAAGAGGTTCGTGTAATAATTATGGAAGACGAGACAGAGAACAAGACTATAGAGATGGAGACTATAGGCGAATTTTTGCCCAAATTTAGGGCGAATTTGCAGGGTACAAAGGGCAAAAATCAAGGGCATACTAAAGACAAACCGCAGTCCATGAGCGCCTTGACGTACAAAACCATGTTTAAAGGTTAATAGGGTTAGCAAAATCATCGCCACTGAAAAACTGGGATTTCCGGATTGGGCAACCAACAGCAACAGCAAAAGGAGTCCCAGCAACTCTAAGAAAACTAGGATAAGTTCAGTGGAGGACCCGACATAACTCATCCCCCCGGAATAGCCAGCGGTAATGTGAGAGTAGCCGTTGAGATAGTCTAAGAGAGAGGGTTGAGAACGTAGGATAATGACGGCTAAACTGATGCCATACAGCAGGCGAGGCGTAAATTGGGAAATTTGTTGCAGTCGAGGATGAGCGGTGAGAATTTTGGGGATGACGGCGACACCAATCACAACGGATGCGACTAAGGTGAGGATAACTTTCAGCCAGTTACCAAAATTACCAACTTGCAAAAAGAGGAAGGCGGTTGTGGCGGTTGCGAGTTGGGAATCGAGAAGGAGTAATAGATTTTTGCGGACTCCGAGGCGGTTACGTAATCCTAAGAGAACTTGAACGGAAAAGAAGATAAATAGGGAAACGGAGGCTTGCAGTCCCATGGAGACTTTACTATGTAATAGAAAGCCACCCACTGCCCCGATTCCTACAGCCCAATAATGGGCTTGTTTGCCTTGCCAAATTTCCCGAAAGGAGAGCAAAATAATAATAATATATAGGGTTTGATATTCGGTTTGTAGGGCTTCGTAAAAATCGGAAATAAAGTAGGGAAAGCTGATGCTGATGGCAATGGCGAGTTTTTCGAGGGAATGGCGTGATTTAAGAATGCGCCAGATCGCAACGGTAAATAAAATAAGATGAATGAGAATTTTAAAGAGAAAGATATCCCAAAAGTTTTCGTCTAAGACCGCGCCTCGAACGAGATAGCCGAATGAACCGTAGGTAAAAATAATATCTTTGCCAAAAATTACGTTGTTGGCGGTGAGTTGACTAATGCCATATTTCCAGGATGGGTCTAATCCAGTCCCAATGGGTCG
>SIHH01000109.1 GCA_004299065.1 Phormidium sp. SL48-SHIP
AGGGAATAGGGAATAGGGAATAGGGAACAGGGAATAGGGAATAGGGAACAGGGAACAGGGAATAGGGAACGGGGAACAGGGGAAGAAAAATTTTTTGCCTCTGCGTTCTTTATTGGCCGTCAAGTAGGGGGGGATTCCAGCTTAGACTTACCAGTTCGGTGAGGTTGGTTTGGCGGGTGCGATCGAGATTGTCCATGTGCTGCTTTTCGGCATAGAGTTGGTCTTGGTAGTGACGGGCTTGTTGGGGATTCTCCTGGGAGTCGGTGTTTTGCCATAAGTCCAGGATACGACGATAGCGTTTATGACAGATGGTGCGCTCGATCGCCGCTGTCGCGGATCGGATAGCCAGGGCGGTTCGTTGCATTTCCAATTCTGCTAGTTCGCTGGGCTGAAAGAGACCATTGACTTGTTGCAACATAGCCAAATCGTCGGGATAGGCCTGTTGTAGCTTTTGGAATAATACCGCAGCATCGTCGTGGGGGCCAGGGGCGATCGCCTCTAAACTTTGCCATAACCAGCGATGGTGAGAGAGGCTGAAATAGATGTCTCGGGCTTCGAGTTCACCGATGGCGGCGATGATGTGCGATCGCTCGTCGGGATAATGGACGTAGGCTTGTAGTAGCAGGGCTTCGGCCCGTTCGAGAAGGGCGCGATCGCTATCGATGGGAAGTTGTAAGTCGGCGTCGTCATCCTCATCATCAATCACCTCGGCTTCCCTCTCGGTGTCAGTATGAATAGCATCCGTATTGACGGCATCCGTATTGACGGCATTTGAGGGGGTGGAGGAATCCGAGTGAGGCGGAACCTTGGGGGCTTGACGACGTTTTTCTCGCGCCTTGGTACGCCGTAAGCGGGCGATGAGGTTTTCTTCTAACAGAGGAACCCGCCGGGAGTCTCCCTGACAGAGTTTTTGGGCGCAATGGTGGATATAGTGACTGCGAGTGGTGGAGTTTTGCAGTTGTGTTAGCAAGGTGACGAGTTGGCGGACGACTTGCTGGTAGATGTCGGCTTGGGCGAGGTCGCGATCGCCGATAATTTGTTCAATTTGCCAATCAATCCAAAGGGGGGCCTGTTCGATGAGGTTGATATAGTCAGCAGCGGATGACGCTTTGAGAAATTCATCGGCATCTTTCCCCCCTGGAACTTGCAAAATCCGCAGTTGTACCATTCCCCGATAGGCGAGATTGGCCACTTCGCCGATGGCCCGTTCGGCGGCCCGGGTTCCGGCTGCATCGGCGTCGAAGTTAAAGAGAATCTGTTTGGATTCGCTATAGCGGAGTAGTTGTTTGACTTGGGCTTCACTGAGGGCGGTTCCGAGGGACGCGACGGCTTCGCTGATTCCCGCATGATGGAGGGCGATGGCGTCGAAATAGCCTTCGACGACGACGGCGCGATCGACTTTAGCGATGGTTTGACGGGCTTTGTCGAGGGCGAAGAGGGTGTGGCCTTTGTCAAACAGTTCGGTTTCGGGGGAGTTGAGATATTTGGGCTGTTCGTCCCCGAGACTACGCCCTCCGAAGCCAATGACACGGCCCCGACTATCATTGATGGGAATCATAACCCGATTACGGAAGCGATCGTAATGGCCACTCCCTTTTTGACGGGGGATGATTAAACCGGCGGCTTCGACGAGTTCAACGGGATAGTCTTTTTGGCTGACGAGATAGCCATAGAGGGTTTCCCAACTGTCGGGGGCGTATCCCAGTTGAAAGGATTGCAGGGTTTCGTCACTAAATCCCCGTGTTTGTTTTAAGTAGTTGAGGGCGGTTTCGCCCTGGGGTTGGTGAAGGGCGTGTTGGAAGAAACGGGCGGCCAGGGCGAGAATTTCGTAGAGTTGATCTCGCCGGGATAGGGTTCGTTGAACGTCGTCTTGTTTGTCGCGATCGAGAGTACGAATGGGAACGTTATAACGTTGGGCGAGATCGAGAACCACGTCACTAAAGGAGGCTTGTCCAATTTCCATGAGAAAGGTAATGGCGTTGCCCCCTTTGCCACAGCCAAAGCAGTAAAACATCTGTTTACTGGGGCTAACGGTAAAACTCGGGGTTTTCTCTTCATGGAAGGGACAAAGTCCGGCAAAGTCTTTCCCCTGTTTTTTTAAGACGACTTGTTCGGAGACGACATCATAAATGTCCATCCGTTGTTTGACTTCGTCAATCATGTCAGGGTGAAACATAGTCAGTTGCTGTTAATTAGGGTTAATTGTTATTCGTGAACCAGTGCGTTTAAGCAGTTCCGGTAGTCCCTTCTCTTGCCTCTTGCCATCCCCTCCTGGGAGGGGTTAGGGGTGGGTTATGCCTCTTGCCTCTTCTTCCCCTGTTCCCTTCTCCCGCCTTCTCCAATTAAAAATAGCGCAGACACAATGTCCACGCCATACCGAGTAGCAAAACTTTAATCGCTATCTGTTAATTATTCGAGATTTTCTTAAAGGGGTTATTGTTAACAGTTAATAGGCAATAATAGGTAAAAATCACCGATCAACGGTTAACGAAAAACCGTTTAGTAACGACCGCCGCCCCCACCTCGGCCGGAATATCCTTGACGTGAACGATTGTTTTCACGAGGCTTGGCTTTGTTAACTCGCAGTTGGCGACCCATCCATTCTGCACCGTTTAGAGCTTCGATCGCTCGATCTTCTTCTTCATCCGAAGACATTTCGACAAACCCAAAACCACGAGAACGACCTGTTTCACGATCAACAGGGATTTGAGTTCGTTTGACTGTGCCATACTCACGAAAGACCTCTTCGAGATCTTCTTGAACCGCGTCGTAAGACAAATTACCGATATAAATTGACATGGAGCAACTCCAGGAACCGAGAAAGGGAAAAGACAAGGGTTCACAAACATGGGCTGATGCCGGTCGCGACAATTGATGTCTCCACCAGGTTGTCACGGCGATACAACGCCGCCGTCGAACGGATGTCTAGGCACACTTTAGCATAGGTTTTCAGGATCTGGTAAGGTTATTTATTTTTTGTCATTCTTTAGCAGGATGAACTCGCTCAAACGCTTATGCTATAAAGGTTGTCCGGCTTATGTCTTGCCTCAAACAAAAAACTGATGTAATACAATGATCGCAATTCGGCGCCCAATCAAGGGTGGAAATCGACCCAGTCAATGGGTTAACCCTGATGAGGTCACGCCGGCTCAACTGTCAACTGTTCATGGTCAAGTGAGAACGATGCCAAGCTCTGCTGCTCCTTCAACGCCTCAACGAAGCATTCCTTCTCGTCGAGGTCCCGTGCCTCCTCGGCCAACGGGAATGACCCGAATGGGGGCAACCCCGCACTCAGAGTCTGGGTTCGATCGCCCGTCGTTGACGTTGGCCTTAGTGACGCTGAGTGCGGGAGTGCTGGCTCTCCTCGGGGCCAGTTGGGCGTTAACTCGGCCCTGTGTCTTGGGGTCATGTGAACGGTTGCAACGGGTTGAGGAGATGAGCGGTGAAACCTTACAGGAGTTAACGGAATCTCCCTCAACGGATGCCTTAAGCGAGGCTCAGCAGCAGCTAGAAGCGGCGAGACGTCAGTTAGATGGGATCCCCCCCTGGTCTCGTCATCATCGCCGTAGCCGTCGCCTGCTCGATCGCCTAGAGGGGCGATCGCAACAGTTACAGGCGGCGCGATCGCCGTTAGGATTGGCCTACCAAGCGGCGTTACTGAGCCAAAATCCGCCCCATAGTATTGAGGAATGGCAAGAGATGGAACGCCTCTGGCTTGATGCCATTGCGGAGTTGGAGACGATTGATCCAGAAAACCCAGCTTATCCCCTGGCCCGAGCTAAGTTAAGCGAGTACCGAGACAATTTGGCGGCGGTTCAGCAACGGGCCATCCTAGAGCGACGGGGCCAAGAACAGGTCGAAGCGGCTCAGCTTGCGGCGGAAGTCGCTCGAACTCAGGAAGGTCAGGCCCGAGATCTCGAAACTTGGCAAGAGACCTATGCCAGTTGGCGTAATGCGGTTGGGGCCTTGATGCGCGTTCCACCTCAGACCACGGCCCAACGAGATGCGCGGCAGTTGTTCCAGAGTTATGGCCCCCAACTGATGAGTTCTGAACAACGGCATCGTCAGGAACAGGCGGCTCAGACCTTACATCAGCAAGGGTTACGGTTAGCTGATGAGGCACGAGTGGCTCAGGATGCACAACAATGGGATACGGCCATCGCCAAGTGGCAACAAGCGATCGCCTATATGCAGCAAATCCCAGAGAATACAGCCTATAGTGATCAACGTCGTCCCTTAATCCAAGGCTATACCAATGCGCTGGTGCAGGCGATCGCCCAACAACAGATCTCGGAAGCCATGAACCGCGCCCAGGCAGACTTACAGCGGCTATGCAATGGCGCACCTCAGATTTGCGAGTATGAAGTCCGTCGCGATCGCCTCCAGGTTAAACTGCTACCCGAGTATGTCTCCCGCGTTCAGGAACTGGACCGCCAAGCCAACCGCCAAAATAACGAGGCGGCCCAACAACAACTCAACCAACATGTCCGCCGCTTGATTGACGGTTTGGAATTGGTGAGTCTCAATACAGGTATCCGTCTAACCGTCTTAGACCCGGACGGGGAAGAAGTGGCCCGTTTTGCCGGAAACTAGCCGCTTCTCTAGGTTCCAATGACCCCGCCATCGAGTTTGGTAATGACGACTGTGGCTGAGCGGGGGTAGCGATGAGCCGGTAGATGGGGCCACCCCGAGGTCAGCCGGCCCGCTGCAAACTCATCGGCCGTCGTGGTTGAGCCAGGATGCTGGACATTTACAAACAGAGTTCGTTGATCTGGGGTCATGGTGACTCCGGTAATTTCTTGGCCAATCGGACCGGTTAAAAAGCGGCGAATGTCTCCCGTTTCCGGGTCCGCCACCACCATTTGATTATTGCCAAATTGGGCGTATTCTCCCCGATTGAGTAATCCTTCACTGATGTCGGTCTGAATCCAAAGGCGACTGTCGCGGTCAAACCAAAGTCCGTCGGGGGCTGCAAAGAGGTTGCTGTCGGTTAACGGGGTTCCATCGGGTTGACGGCTATTACGAGGGGAACCGGCCAGAACAAATAGATCCCACTCAAACTCCGTGGCCGTGGGATTGTTGCCCGACTCACGCCAACGGATGATATGGCCCCAAGTGTTGCGCGATCGCGGATTGGCTGCGTCCACCTGCTCCTCGGTGCGATCGGTGTTATTGGTCAGGGTAAAATAGACCTCGCGGCTATTGGGATCGACCGCGCCCCATTCTGGACGGTCCATCGGCGTAGCCCCCACTGCATCGGCCGCTGTACGAGTGTTCACCAACACATCCGCTTGACTCGCAAAGCCATTCTCGGGAGTGAGAGTCCCTTCACCAAACACCAGAGGTAGCCAGACTCCCGTTCCATCCTCATTAAAGCGAGCCACATAAAGACGACCGCGATCGAGTAAATCCCCCGCAGCCGTGGCCGGGTCATAGGGGTCTGTGGAAACATACTTATAGATGTACTCAAACCGGGCATCATCCCCCGAATAGCAAACGACAGGCTGACCGGGAATGGCCGGCTGAAAAATTACCCCTTCATGGGCAAAACGACCCAAAGCCGTACGCTTTTTGGGGACATCGTTGGGGTCAAAGGGATTGACTTCCACCACCCAACCAAAGCCATTGGCCTCATTACGATAATCCTCTTCAGGGCCGTCTCCCCGGCTGGAAACATCGAAGCGACGATACAGGTCATCGTCTGAGGTGGCCTGGTCCCAGCTATAGCGAGACCGTTCGGTTCGCACCCCGTAGCGGGTTTGTTCTCGGGGATGGCGGGCAGGATCTGGGTCTCCGTTACGGAAATAGGCGGCCCAGTTTTCCTCGCAAAAGAGATAGGTATTCCAGGGAGTTACCCCATTAGAACAGTTGTTTAATGTGCCTCGGGTTCGGGTTCCGTCGCGACTGTAACGGGTTTTCAGGACGTCTGCGCCGCGTACGGGACCGCTCACTTCCATGGGAGTCACAGCCGTCAGGCGACGATTACGAGGGTCCATGACAACGCTCCAGGTTCCGTTGTCAGAAGCGCTGATGCGGACAATACTGATACCATGAGCGTTCATCTCTTTGAGAACCTGGTCGGGGTCACGGCGGCCAGCGGCGTTGACGGGAACATCTCCAGCCCCGAGAGGCTGTCCCACGGCGGCTGAGTGCAGAAACCGAGGTTCGATATATTCATGGTTGACGACTAACAATCCATCCTGGGAACTGCCCGCATCGGGGGATTGACCCTCGATGGGGAAGAAGTGCATTCCGTCGTGGTGTTGTCCGATTTGCATTCCCTGGTCTTCACCGCTATTGTCGAGGTCATAGACGGGATAGGTGCCGCTGATGGGTTCTCCCCAGGGAATCAGCGGCTGGGCGCGGTAGCCGTCGGGGACGATGAGGGTATCGGCGTCGCTGACGGGAATGGGATTGAAGCCAAGTTTGGCGGGGGGGTCGCTGAGTAAGGATTTGAGGACGGGTCGGCTGAACAGGACAGCAACGGCCGCAGAGAGTCCGCCGATGAGGACATGACGCCGCTTCAGGCGACTGTTGAGGATGCGGCTAAAGGGTGGGTTTTTGGACGGGTTCGAGATGGGTTCGTCGCCGCAGTCGGCTGGGCGTTGGGGGGGTTTGGATGGTGTCACGGGGAAGTCTTCTCTAATCTATGAATGGTCGACAGCAATGATGTCTGATTATGTTGCGATCGTAGATTAGGTTGGCCAGAGATTAGGTTATGAAAAGACTAAGAAAGTTTAAAAGACGGATGGCGGTGAGGGTGCGGGTGAGATGGAAGGACGCGGTGAGGAACTGCGGGATTGCCAGACTTCACTGACTTCGAGTTGTGCTGAGTGAACCCGTCCCTCACGATAGGTTCCGACCCAGATGTCATACTGTCCTGAACGGGGGGGACTAAACAAGACCCGAGGATTAACGGAGCCATCGAAGTCATCGTTGCAATACCATTGTCCATGGGGACCGTTAATGATCAGGGTGGTGTCAACATTGGAGGTGACATGGAAGCTGAGGGTATCATATCTCCCGGCTTCATAGCGAACCCGTACATCAGGTTGAGAGACGGCGATATAGCCGACACAGCCTGACCCTAGGTTTAAAGTTCTCGCGTTTGTTGAACCTCCGGCCTGGACATCGACTCGCTGGGGATCTGGGGTAAACCCGGCATCGAGGTTTAACGTCCCGTAGAGGGGAGTGGCATTGTAGTCTTGGGCTAGACTCACGGCTCCGGGGAATGCGAGTAGGCCCACACCCACGGCTGCTCCCAGGGAGAGAACACCTCGCAGGGTCTGAGATGGGTTGAATGTCATGATTCCTCCTTCGATTGATTGCTCAATCGCTGGGAATAATAGTTATCTGATATAGCCCTAATCAGACGAGTTAGGTCTTTCTGTTATCAGGGGTGACTAAGGTCTGGTGAGCGCTATATGTCATTGAGTATGTATGTTCAGTTTAGTTGCTTTTTCTAGCAAGTTTGGAGTATTTTGTGAATCTTAACGTTATTAAGAGTGCTTGATAATTTATGATTAAAAAATGCAAAAAATGGCTTGTATAGATTCGTTCCATAGCCAAAAAAAACTGCCATTTGATTGAGATCTGCTGAGAATAATGGTCTTTTTTTTGATTTGCTGGGATTATGCTCTAGCATCTCGCGATTTTTTGTCCCGAACTGGCTTAATCAGCGTTTCACGGCTAAATCGTCTGGGATAGTTGGAAATCCGGTCGATGGGCGAGCCGGTATAAAATCTGACTCAGCGCGGCTTTAGCTGCCGATAATCGTCAGACCCCATAGGTGCAACCATTTTTTGTGTCAAGCTTGTATTAAGGCATGAATGGGCTAATGCTATTTCTAACTCATACGACTTGAAATTCGTAAACGTCGTAGCAGAAATGGCCACTAGTTATGAAATGGTATAACTTTATTTTAGAATACATTTAAACTTTGAGCGGAAGACGAGCAACGGGGTAATGGGGACTTGACAGTTGGAGAAACGGCAAACGACTAAGTTGCTCGTTGCAGAACCTGATTGACTTCCTGTTGAGTATTTACCGCCAGATTCCGTATCTGTTCTAATAAATCTCGACAATGACCCGAAGGGGCCTGTTGCTGTAGTTTTTCCAGGGTAGTCAGATCGAGTTGAATCGAGTTTACTGCTGGCTGAGACGGGTCTCGCCACTGCTTTTCCTGCTCAAAGGCGCGACGGAAATTCAACTTACTGATGTTTAATCCATCCAGTAGTTCTTTCTGTCCCACTTCGACTGAGGCACGGGTCGCTAAGGCTTCCTGTAAAATGGCAATGTGGTTGATAATTTTATTATGTTCTTTCGCTTTATTGACTAGGATAATTAGGGCAGAATAGGTCTCTTGAAAATTGAGCTTGAGACGCTCTTCTTCCAGTAGATATGAGTTCACAAACTTCCGTTTAACCCACAGAAGAGGGGTAACTCCTATGGCAATATAAATTGCCCCTAATACCAAAAAACTAACCTCAACAATAGCAGGAAATATATCAATTAGAATTTCATGGAAAGCCGGGATCAATAACGAGAGGATTATCCACCAAGAAAGAACAAGATTTTTGGGCAACTTTTCTCGACTCGCCAACTCTTGAAGCTCTTGCTCATGGCTAGCTAAAATTCCTTGAGACCAGTCGTTTAGCTCTTGGGAGCTGATGCGGAGGGTTGTGACTTGTCGTGACATGATGAATAAGCTTTGTAGGAATTACAAATCATAGCGGTAGAGGCATCCTGGGAGGGGCAAGTTGTCGGTTCTCCCCTCCCGGAAATGGGCAAGTTGTCGGTTCTCCAATCCGTTCCTTTGGCTATCTCAGACCACTTAGCGGGGGCGCATGAAAATCTGAGTAAAGTAATAGGCTCCGTCAGAGTTAATGGCCACGCCGACACCGGCTCGTTCATAGGGTCCCGTCATATTGCGATGATGACCGGGACTATCAATCCAGCCTTCAACAGCCATCTCAACGGGGTTAGAATAGCCGGAGTTCCAGGCTACATTTTCAGCCGCTTGTCGATAGGGGGTGCGTTGACCAATGGCATCATATCGCTGTTGTGCGCCGTCATGTCCGAATTCAACTTGTCCCGAGGCCATCCCTTGGGAATGGTTCCGCGCTAGCTGGCTGATGTAGGGGTCAAATTCTAAGGAAGATAAGCCTTGTTGACGACGGTAGGCGTTGACTTGGTCGTGCACCTCTCGTTCTAATCGGGAAATGTCTCGATTCACCGGTGCGGAGGTGGGCCTGGGTGCGGAGGTGGGCCTGGGTGCGGAGGATTGCCAGACTTCACTGACTTCGAGTTGTGCTGAGTGAACCCGTCCCTCACGATAGGTTCCGACCCAGATGTCATACTGTCCTGAACGGGGGGGACTAAACAAGACCCGAGGATTAACGGAGCCATCGAAGTCATCGTTGCAATACCATTGTCCATGGGGACCGTTAATGATCAGGGTGGTGTCAACATTGGAGGTGACATGGAAGCTGAGGGTATCATATCTCCCGGCTTCATAGCGAACCCGTACATCAGGTTGAGAGACGGCGATATAGCCGACACAGCCTGACCCTAGGTTTAAAGTTCTCGCGTTTGTTGAACCTCCGGCCTGGACATCGACTCGCTGGGGATCTGGGGTAAACCCGGCATCGAGGTTTAACGTCCCGTAGAGGGGAGTGGCATTGTAGTCTTGGGCTAGACTCACGGCTCCGGGGAATGCGAGTAGGCCCACACCCACGGCTGCTCCCAGGGAGAGAACACCTCGCAGGGTCTGAGATGGGTTGAATGTCATGATTCCTCCTTCGATTGATTGCTCAATCGCTGGGAATAATAATTGGCTTGATATTTGCTTGAGTATATATACTCAGCCTAGCCTCCCAATCCGAAGAGTCGCTGCTGATTTCGCAACTCTTAACGTGATTAACAGCAAGTAACAAGCGATTATTAAGAATCAAGTCTCTCCTCGTGACTGGTTTCTACTGTTTCATGTGTTGGAGGGCAAAACAGGAACTTAATCACCATCTCCGCCGCTTTATTGATGGCTTGGAACTGGTGAGCCTCTATATAGGCATCCCCCTCGGTATAATTTTAGGGTATTGATAGTCCTGCGAAATTTCGTTCCACTGGCTTTAAGTTAGTCAAAACAACTCGACGAGTTCACTAGATAATGAATAAATTTCGTCTGCCGACCGCTTTAAGTCGTCTGGGATATTCTCATCCCTTACGACTTGTGTTGCTAGGATATACTTTCTACATTGCGATCGCCACGATTCTACTGTGTTTGCCGATTAGCTGGGAGGATGAACCTATCTCTTTTTTGGATAATCTCTTCATCGCAACCTCGGCAGTCAGCACGACTGGACTGATCACGGTCAATACTCCAGAAGCCTATAACTTCTTCGGGGAATTCGTGATCCTATTAGCGTTCCAGGTCGGGGGTCTCGGATATATGACTCTCGGATCGTTTGTTCTCATTGCTAGTAAAAACCCAATTTCCTATGTGCGACAACGGGTAGGAAATGCTGTTTTTTCTCTGCCTCAAGGGTTCGATTTAAAAAACTTCATTCGCCACACGATTATTTTTACTGTGGTTTTAGAAGGGATTGGGGTAGTTTTACTCTATATTCTGTTTCGAGGTCAGGATGTGGAGTTTGCTCTTTGGACAGCTATATTTCACTCTGTTTCGGCATTTTGTACGGCAGGATTTAGTGTGTTTCCTAATAGTTTGGAGGATTTTCGGGGTCAGGTTGGTGTGAATTTAGTGGTAACTATTTTGAGCGTGTTTGGGGCAATTGGTTTCTTGGTTGCATCAGATCTGTGGCAAAGGCTTCGAGGACGTAAACGGAAGCTAACCCTTAGCACTCGTGTTATTTTGACGTTCACTGGACTGTTACTGGTTTTGGGATTTCTTTTTTTATTAGCTTTTGATCCATCATTACAAGCCTTGAGTGTTGGAGAACGTATTTTAGCAGCTTGGTTTCAGTCAATGACAGCATTAACTACGGTCGGGTTCAACACTCATCCGATTAACTCGTTGAGTTTTGCTGGACTCTTTATCATCCTCTTGTTGATGATTGTGGGGGCTTCGCCGTCGGGTACTGGGGGAGGACTCAAGTCAACTTCGGTTGCGGCGGCTTTAGCGACGGTTTGGGCTTCGTTGCGGGGAAGTAATTCAATTACATTCTTCCGCCGACGCCTTCCTTTACATCGCTTATTGTCGGCGTTTGCTACGTTGGTTTTCTATATCTTCGCGTTGTGTTTGGGGACGATCTTGTTGTTGATTCTACAAGATCAATCCTTTGAAGATATTATTTTTGAGGCAGCTTCGGCGTTAGGAACGGTCGGTTTATCCCGAGGGATTACGGGAGATTTGACGATAGCGGGTAAGTTTGTTGTGATTGCTTTGATGTTTATTGGACGGGTTGGTGTAATCTCGTTTGGTGTGGCTCTATTTCAACGCCGTTCTACTCCTGAAATTGTCTCTGGGGAGGAGGATTTGATAATTTAAATGGTTTTGGGTGAACGGTGGCTTCTGCTGCTGTTCACCGCCACCCTATCCCCTCTTAAAAGTAGGGGCGAAAAATTTTTCGCCCCTACTATTTGGTGTACCATGCAATAAATTATACCCTATATCCAGAAGACCTAAAATTCTTTTTGAAACTGATAAATTTCTTGGATCAACCGGTTAATAATAAGAGATATATTTTAATTATTGTTTATTTGCTAACTTGAATGCTTGGTAGAGAAGACCGTGGCGGGGACTCAGGAGAAGGCTGAGAGTGAAAAACCCGGTGATAACCAGGACGATCGCAGGGCCAGAAGGAAGATTATAGTAATAACTGAGGTACATTCCTGTGATGCTGGAGAGGATGCTGAGACCTGACCCAAGAAGCATGACATGGTGAAGTCGGGGAACCAGTAGGTAGGCGGTGGCCCCTGGGGTGATGAGAAGGGAAATCACGAGGATGACACCGACGGCTTTGAGGCTGGCGACGACGGTGAGGGCGATGAGTACCATTAAACCGAAGTTGAGGGCGTTGGTGGGGAGTCCGGCGGCTTGTGCGCCCTGAGGGTCAAAGCTATAAAAGAGTAATTCCTTGTAGAGTGCAACGATGGTAATAATAATAAAAATAGTAATCAATACGGTATCTCGCACATCATTGGCACTCACGGCTAAGATGTTACCAAATAGAAAGTGCATGAGGTCGATTTTGGTATCTTTTTGAATAATTGTAATTAGAGTGATACCGAGGGCAAAGAAGGCAGAAAGGACAATCCCCATCGCGGCATCTTCTTTGATGGGCGATCGCGTGTGAATCCAAGTAATTAAAAGGGTGCTGAGAACTCCGGCAATAAAGGCACCAATAAGAATGTTGACGCCGAAAAGAAAGGCGATCGCCAGTCCCGGTAAAACGGAATGACTAATGGCATCACCGAGAAGGGCTAACCGTTGTACCATTAAATAACTTCCAACGAGGGCGCAAACGAGACCGACACAAATGGCAATCATGAGCGATCGCTGCATAAACCCATATTGCAAGGGGTCTAGGAGAAGATGAAGGATCATGGTGAGAGAGGGGAATAGGGAATAGGGAATAGGGAATAGGGAATAGGGAACAGGGAACAGGGAACAGGGAACAGGGAACAGGGAACAGGGAACAGGGAACAGTGGAGAACCTCCCTCTCACCTCTTGCCTCTTGCCTTTTGCCTCTTGCCTTTTGCCTTTTGCCTTTTGCCTTTTGCCC
>SIHH01000110.1 GCA_004299065.1 Phormidium sp. SL48-SHIP
AGGGAACAGGGGAAGAGAAGGCAAAAGGCAAGAGGCAAGAGGCAAGAGGGGGGAACAGGGGATAGGGAATACTGGATAACCCACCCCGCCCTTCGGGCACCCCTCCCAAGAGGGGAAAAACATTGTGGGGGTGAAACATTTTTCGCTCCTGCGGGTTGGAATGGACGATTGGGATGGGTTGATTTGGGGTTATTTGCCTGTTCGACGTAGTTTTGACCAGCCATCTTCTAAGAGTCCATAGAGGACGGGAACGACGACTAAACTTAATAAACTTGAGGTGATTAAGCCACCAATAATGGCGACGGCCATGGGTTGGCGTAATTCAGATCCGGCGCCCCAACCGATGGCGATGGGTAACATTCCTAAAACGGTGGAGGCGGTGGTCATGACGATGGGACGAAAGCGGACGGTTCCGGTTTCTAATAGGGCTTCAAATCGGGGTTTTCCGGCTTTGCGAAGTTGGTTGGCATAGTCCATTAACAGGAGGGCATTTTTGTCTAAGAGTCCCAGAAGGAAGATGGTTCCAATGAGGGAAATCATGCCAAAGTCACTTTGGGTAATCAGTAGGGCGAGTAAGGCGCCCACGATCGCCAGGGGAAGGGATAAGCCGACGACGAGGGGTTCTAAGAGGCGGCCGAAGGGCAGAATTAACACCAACAACATACAGGTGACGGAGAGGGCTAGGGTTCCGCCAAAGCTACGGAAGACGCTGGCGGCGTTTTGGGCGTCGCCGCCGAGGTCGAGGTGAACGCCGTCGGGGAGAAGGGGTTGGGCGATCGCCACGACGTCATCGGTAGCATCGCCGAGGGCCTGGCCTTGACTGAGGTTGGCTTCGACGTAGGCTACCCGTTCCCCGGATTTGCGGCGGATGGTGGTGATCTCTTCGTTGGGGTCGCTGGCGCTGGTTTCAATGTCGATGAGGCCCGGTAGATCCTCGATCGCAGCGGTAATCTCTCGGGCGGTTTGGTTGAGTTGCACGAGGTTCTCGCCGAGGAGGGCGATTTGTAGGGGTTTGCTGTCGCCGATTTCGACGAATTGGATGTCTTCGACGCTGATGCGGGTTCCTTGGGGCCGGGGTAGGCGATCGCGGAGGTCTTGTTGGACGCTGGCGGTGTCTTGGCGGCGATCGCGTCGTAGTTTGACGGTGATACGACCGCGATTGGGTTCGCCACGATAGCCAATTAGGGTATAGACGGATTCGACGTCGGGATGGTCGCGGACGACGGTTTCGAGGTCGGTGGCGATGTCTTGGGCGCTGTTGAGAATCCTGATGCGGGGATTGAAGGCTAGGTCGAAGTCTTCGGCGGTGTTGGGGTCGAAGTCGGGATACACGCCAGGAAATTGTGGGCTGGTACTGTCAAAGTCCGGGGATTCGTCGCCAGGGTTGGGAAATTCGGGAAGGGGGGCGGTGTAGAGAATGTTGAACTCGCCGCGATCGAGTTGGGGAATGAAGCCTTTGGGAATGAGGGGAATGAGGGCGATTCCGGCGATGAGGCTTCCGATGGCGATGGCGAGGGTTAGCCAGGGATGGGTGAGGGCTTTGCGGAGTAGGGGAAGGTAGAGGCGATCGAGAAGGTTGGGGGAGGGGGAACTGGGGCGATCGCGGCGAGGTTTGGCTTTTAGCCAATAGACGGCGAGGACGGGGGAGAGGGTCCGGGCGACGAGGAGGGAGATGAGAACGGCGGCGGAGACGGTGAGGCCGAAGGGTTTGAAGAATTGACCGACGGTTCCCCCCATGAAGGCGACGGGGAGAAAGACGGCGACGATGGTGAGGGTGGAGGCGGAGACGGTGAGGCCAATTTCGTTGGTGGCGGCGATGGCGGCTTCGCGAGGGGGTTGTCCGTCTTCGATGTGACGGGCGATGTTCTCGACTTCGACAATGGCGTCATCGACGATGATTCCGATGGTTAGGGCCAGGGCCAGCAGGGTGATGGTTTCGAGGTTGAAGTCATAGATGGCCATGACGATGAAGGTTCCCAGGAGGGAGATGGGAATGGCCAGGGCGGTGATGAGGGTGGCGGATAGGTTCCTCAGAAAGGCGAAGATGACGATAACGGCGAGGATGATGGCGACCCAGAGGGTGTCGATGGTGGCTTGGGTGGCTTCGCGGATGAAGTCGGCTTGGCTGGCGGCGAGGTCGAATTGAATGTCGGGATAGTCTTGGCCCCACTCGGTGATGGTGGTTTCGACTTGATTGACGACATCGAGGGTGTTGGCGTCTCCTTGTTTGATGACTTGTAGGGCGAGGGCGTTGTCGGCGGCGAAGCGAATCAGGGTGGGGGCGTTGAGGGTGATGTCGTCGTCGAGAATTTCGGGACGGTCGGTTTGGGGGAGTTTGGCGTCGCCGAGGAGGTCGACTCGCAGGACGCCGGGGAGTTGTTCGAGTTGGGGAATGAGGCGATCGCGGCTGAGGCGGGCGATCGCGTCTAGGCTAGTGTTGGGGCTAGTGTTGGGGTTGGGCCGGAGGGCGTAACTGATGGCGGCGGATTCGTTGAGGTTGAGGGGAATGACCTCGATTTCGGCGGAGTTGGCCAGTTGTAGTTGGTCGAGGCGATCGCGGACGGCTTGGCTGGCGGGGGTCGGGTTAACGCCCACTTTGAAGAGGACGCTGATGACGGTTCGTCCGGGATAGATGCTGGCTTGGATGTTGTCGAGGCCGGGGAGATCTCGAAGTTGGGCTTCGATGGGTTCGGCTAGTTGGTCTTCGGTGGCTAGGGCGGTGTTTTGGTCGCCCGAGGCGTTGATGACAACGACGGGAAAGGTGATGTCGGGAAAGAGGGCGTATTTTAGGGAGGTGTAGGCGAAGAGTCCCGCCACGGCGATCGCCAGCCAAATGGCGACGGTCAACACCCGATGCTGAATTGCCCATTTTGAGATGTTGAAGCGTTCTCGCAGTGTGGTGGTGTGTTTGGCCGGCATCCTAGTCTAACTCCCCTGGTCGGCGGCTGTTCCCCGCTTCAGGGAACGTTTGCCTGTTGTTGATCGTCGATCTATAGTATCGTCTCCCTGACTGTTACGGGTTTGTTGTCTCTGATGCGGGGTGTACGTTGGGGACAAAATGTTGCGGATGTAACAAAAAGGTATAGAATCTGTAAAACTCGCGACATAATGGGAGTAACGAGGGTAAATCTTCCGTTGCTCGGATGACGTCTGTTTCTGGGAGACCCCAAGATCATGATTGCAACATCTTCTCTGTCGGGAGGCGATCGGGTTTTAACCGATACGCAACCCCAAAGCCAAGTCTATAAAGGACATTTGATTATTCCACGCTATAGTCGCGCCTGGTGGTGGGCGACGGTCATCGATCCCCATGGGGATGAGGTGAAGGGTCAGGGAGAGGGTCACGCCTCTGAGGACCAAGCCATTAGTTATGCTAAGGGTCTTATTGATGGGCGATCGCCCTGGATGTGATGCTTGTTTCTACAGCAATAATCGCGGGGGAACGAGCCAAAACAGTTGACTCTGGCCAATGATATCCCCGTCATCAGGGAGCTCTACTCCAATGACTCCAGCTTTTTTGACAATAAGTTGACCGCGACTCTCTCCCCAAATGAGCTGTTCAGCCCAATGGCCGAGATCGGGTTGATGTCCAACGACGGCGATCGCTACCTCGCCGTTTTTGCCTGTTTTGGGGGTAGCATTGTACCAATTTAGCCAATCCTGCAACTCGCCAGCGGGGGCGAGGGCGGCGGAAATCTCGGGTTTTGGACTCAGTTTGGCGTTTACTAAAATTTCGGCGGTTTGTTGGGCGCGCACGAGGGGACTGGTGAGGAGATAGTCGAACTGTAGATTGAGTTCTGCGAGCCGTTTGGCGATTTTACGGGTTTTTTTGACTCCAGCGTCGGTGAGGGGCCGTTGGCTGTCGTCGGGATAGGTTTGGGGACTGCGATCGGCGGCAATTCCATGACGAATTAGATAGAGTTGGGGCATGAGGGGCATCTTATAATGATCAAAACTAATTTTAGACAATTTGTGTGGTGTTACACCGTTGTCGGTTGGAGAATCCTTTAAACTGTCTCTATCAAAATTTTACCAACACGAATAATGAATAGACTGTCATGGTTTTTTGGCTTGACAGTTCTGGGACTACTGATGGCGGTCAGCCTCTCGGCGCTGCGTCCGTTGGTATCCTCGACTGACTCAAGTTCTTCGTCGGTCACGATTACGGTTTCTGCGGCTTCAGATCTTAAGGATGTTTTTCCAAAAATTGGTCAACTCTGGGAGCAAGAAACGGGACATCAGGTGGTCTTTAATCTGGGTTCAACGGGACAACTTGCCCAGCAAATTGCACGGGGTGCGCCGGTGGATTTGTTTGCTGCCGCGAATCGCCAATTTGTGGAAGATTTAGATCAAGAGGGTTTAGTATTTCGAGAAACGAAGGCGCTCTATGGTGTGGGACGAATTACCCTCTGGCAACGGGAGGAGGGTTCCCTAGAGATTAACCAGCTTGAGGATTTACTCAAACCGGAGGTGACTCGGGTGGCGATCGCCAACCCCAATCATGCGCCCTATGGAACGGCCGCCCGAGAAGCGCTGCAAACGGCGGGGATTTGGGAGGAATTACAACCTAAACTGATTTTGGGGGAAAATATCAGTCAGACTCAGCAATATGCGATGACGGGCAATGTGGATGTGGCGATCGCCGCTCTCTCGATTAGTGTGGAGAAACCGGGACAATGGGTGCTACTTCCCGAGAGTCTCCATAACCCCCTAGAACAAATGCTGGCTGTGCCGAAAAATGCTCCCCATCCTGAGTTGGCGAAAGAGTTTGCGGCGTTTGTGAATGGGGATAAAGGACGGCCGCTCATGGAACGCTATGGGTTTGTTCTCCCGGATAATGACTCAACTCGATGATTTGGCAGCCTTCTCTTCTCTCGTTACAGGTTACCCTGGCCGCTAGTGGTGTCATTTTGATACTCGGTTTAGGCTTGGGTATTTTTTTGGCGAAAACTCGCTTTCCAGGACAATTATTTGTCTCGACGTTGTTAAATTTACCGCTGGTGTTACCGCCGAGTGTGGTGGGGTATGGCCTGCTGTTGGCGTTGGGCCGGGGAAGTCCGCTGCGAGAGTGGTTTGGGGTCGATATTTTGTTTACTTGGCAGGCGGCGGCCATTGCGTCGGGAGTGGTGGCGTTACCGTTGATGGTTGAGTCAACGCGGGCGGCGATCGCCAGTGTTAACCCAGAACTCGAAGCGGCGGCCCGAACCCTGGGATCGACGGAAGGGGAGATTCTCTGGCGGATTACGCTCCCTCTGGCCTATCGAGGGATTTTAGCGGGATTTAGTCTTAGTGTGGCGAGAAGTTTGGGGGAGTTTGGGGCGACGTTGATGGTGGCCGGAAGTATCCCCGGACGGACTCAAACGTTACCTCTGGCGATTTATGATGCGGTGGAGTCGAGAGATTATGGTCGGGCCAATAGTATGGTGGTGATTATTACGGCGATCGCGTTTATGTTTCTCTATTGGGTGAGAACATTAGAGGATAAGACGACACGGTAAAACCTTCAATTATATTTAGAATAAATTACCATCATGTCTTTGAGGGTTCGCATTCAAAAAAAACTCCCTAATTATTGTCTCGATGTTGACTTTAATGTTGATGATGATCCGTTGGGACTGTTGGGAAGTTCGGGATCGGGGAAAAGTTTGACCCTACGCTGTATTGCGGGGATTGATGGCCCGGATTCTGGAATGATTATGTTGAATGACCGGGTTCTCTATGAGTCTCGACGAGGAATTAATCTCCCCAGTCGCGATCGCCGGGTGGGATTTGTGTTCCAAAATTATGCTCTTTTTCCCCATCTGACGGTTGGGCAAAATATCGCCTATGGCTTGAAACAGGGTGGGAAAACTGAGAGACGTCGCCGAGTCGCGCAACAGTTGGATCAGATGCAACTGGCGGGGTTGGGCGATCGCTATCCCCATCAACTCTCGGGGGGCCAACAGCAACGAGTGGCCCTGGCCCGGGCCTTGGCCCCGGAACCCGATCTATTACTCCTCGATGAACCTTTTTCAGCCCTGGATGCTCATTTACGCAGTGCTTTAGAAACCCAATTGAGTCAAACTCTAGCGGATTATCGAGGCTTAACGTTATTTGTGAGTCACAATTTAGAGGAAGCCTATCGCCTTTGTCCACAACTGTTGGTTCTTTCTCAAGGAAAGATGATGGCCCAGGGGGATAAACAAGGGATTTTTGATGCTCCCGGAAACTTAACGGTGGCTCAGTTGACGGGATGTAAGAACTATTCTCGCCTCGAACCCTTGGCAACTCATAAAATTCGGGCGTTGGATTGGAATTGTACGCTGGAAACGGAGGAATTGGTGTCGCCGCTGCAAACCCATGTGGGGATTCGCGCTCATCATATTGCGTTTTTGGACAGTTTAGAGGGGTCTAATCGTTTCCCGGCTTGGATCGCGGGGAGTAGTGAAACCCCTCATCGGCAAACCCTTTATCTCAAGTTAGGAACTCCTCCTGAGACTCCTCAGGATTACCATTTACGGGCGGAGGTGTTTAAGGAGAAGTGGAACCGGTTAAAATCCCGTCCGTTTCCTTGGTCTGTGGGCTTGTTACCGTCACGGTTGTTGTTGTTGAAAAATCGCTAAGCCATTGGTTGGGGGAGTTTGGGCGATGGTTGGGCTATTGATGAGTCACTGATGAGTCACTGGGGAGGAACTGAAGCCGCAGAAGCGGGCTTTTTTGAGGCGTTTCCATTTTCCTCGGGGGGCGAAGTCAAGTAGGGCGCGATCGCTCTCGCTTTGGGACATCCAAAAACTACCGGGATCGTCGTCGTCGGGGAGTGCTTGCAGTTTGGCCCAGAGAGGACGAATGTCTAGGGGATAGGTTTTAGGGTCGAATTGGGGGGTGAGTCCGGCTTCGGCGAGGAGTTCTAAGTCTCGCTCGAAGGTGCGAATGAGGCGTTTGCGGGTGTCGCGATCGCCTTCGGCTCGGTCAAGTTTAGCTGGGCCATAGGCGATGGTCATCAGGGTGGAGACTCGTAGGGGACTTTGGCGGCCAAAGCGGAGTTTAAAGATGAGCCAGAAGAGCGATCGCACCATTCCGGGATGTTGTTGCCAGTTGCGAAAGGCCAGTTCAATCCAATCTCGCTCAATGCTGGTGGTTTGATAAAAGCCTTGTCCTTGTTGTTGGCCGTGGGGGTTGAGGAAATGACGCGCCCAGAGTCCGGGACGAATGGTAACGGTGAAACCGGGGGTTTGGTGATCTTGACGATCAACTAATTCCCAAAGGGGATGTTCGGCTTCTTCAAAGGCGGGGATATCGCCCTGTTGCAGCCAACGGATGGCGACGGAGAGACGACTAACTTGTTGCACTAAGCGTTCGAGCAGGTTGATTTTGTCTTGTTGGTTCAGGTCGCGTCGTCGTTGCAGTCCCACATAGGCGGCCAGGTCGCGATCGCTCAAAGAAAATGTTTCCTGCCAGGGCTGGGCTAATTGAGTGGCTTGGGCGGCATAAATGAGATGTAAACAGGCGGCACGAATGTCAAACTGGGTGATGTCAGAGGCGGTTGTTTCTTGTCCCTGATCCCCGGTTAGCCAAAATTGTAATTCCCCTCGTCCTCGTTTTACGGGTTTGCAATAGGTCCAGCGACCGGCTTGCCAAGTCCAGGGGATATCCTGTCGTTGAGTCAGGAGGTTACATCCTTCCCAAATGACGAGGGTTGAGGCAATGTTGAGGCTGTTTCCTAGGGGATGTTGTGTGGGCGGTTGTTGATTGGGCTGGGGATAACCCTGGTGGTGGGAACAGTTTGATCCGACGGGAAGCCAGTTCAGGTGAAGTATCTGGAGGTTCGATGATCGGCGATCGCCTTTGCAGGAGTTGTACGCTAATCCGGATAAGTCCTGGGGAAAACAGGTCTCGGGGCATTTCTGACAACTGGGATAGAATGAATCGTCGCGGTAGGCCATGATAAGTGCTTAAAGACTAAGGATAGGCAGTTTTTCTCAAAATAAATCGTCTAAAAAAGAGACGAATTTTTAAAAATAAATCTAAAAATAGCGAGGTTTTGTCGGTTGTAAATGTTTTATTTTCTTGACAAAAGAAATTTGGTTTTTGAGGATTATAGGCTATAACAAAGGTAGCCCGAATGACCACTTATTAAACCTCAAAAACGTCATGCAACTCACGGCACGCAATATCTTGAAAGGAACGGTCAAACATATCCATTTGGGGACCGTCAACGCTGAAGTCACGTTGGAGATCAATCCAGGGGTTGAAATTACCGCCATGGTGACGAAAACCTCGGCTGAAAAATTGGAGTTAACTCAAGGGAAAGAAGCATACGCTGTCATTAAAGCGGGTCATGTCATGATCGGCGTCGATTAGATCTCGATTACGGCCAGAGATGGCTGTTAACCTTCCCTCGTGAGCCTTCGGTAGAAGGTTTACGAGGGAAAGGTTTGGGGGGCGGATGATGCGGCGAGGGCTAAGACTTCTTCGACGGCTAAGCCGCGTTTGAGTTCGATCGCCCGCACTCGTACAGCATCGAGAAGCCCTTGATCGCCCCAACCGGGATCAAACCTTGGTTCGGCGGCTAAACAGGCGGCGATGGCCCGTCGCCCGGAATGTTTGCCAATGCGAACTTGATGTTCAGCCCCCAACCATTGGGGGGGAAAGGGTTCATAGGTTTGGGGATTTTTGAGGATAGCGTCGGCGTGAATCCCGGCTTCGTGGGCGAAGGCATTGTCGCCCACGATCGCCTTCCAGGGAGGGAGGGTTCCCCCAGCCATCCATTGATGAACCTGTCGCGACAGTAACAGCAGTTGACGGCTATCAATGCCGAAATCCCAACCTTGCAGGCGACGCATGGCCATGACGACTTCTTCGAGGGCGGCATTTCCGGCCCGCTCGCCGATCCCATTGACGGTGACATCAACGACGCTGGCCCCGGCCCGCAATCCGGCCAGGGCGTTGGCGGTGGCCATGCCCAAATCGTCGTGGGTATGCACTTCAACGGGAATCTGGAGATGATGCACGAGACGCTGAACCTGGTGCATCGTCTCGAAGGGATCGAGGATGCCGACGGTGTCACAGAAGCGAAACCGTTGCGCTCCTAGGTGTTGAGCGGTTTGAGCTACGGCTAGGAGTAAGTCGGGATCGGCTCGGGAGGCATCTTCTGCTCCGACGGAGATAAAGCGGCTGCGATCGCGGGCAAAGCGAAGACTCTCGTGTAATTGTTGCCAAAGCCGTTGGCGATCGCCGCCAAATTTGGCCGCAATTTGCACGTCGGAGACGGGGAGGGAAATATGCACCCGTTGCAAGCCGCAATTAAAGGAAGCAGCTAGATCCGAAATGACGGCTCGGTTCCATCCCAGCAGTTCAGCGTTGAGATCGCTGTTGACGAGAGTGCTGATGGCTAGGGCTTCGTCGCCTCCCATAGCCGGGATTCCGACTTCGATTTCGGGCACGCCAATGGCATCGAGTAATCGGGCGATCGCCACTTTCTCGTCTCGCGTTAAGGCCACCCCGGCCATTTGTTCGCCATCCCGGAGGGTGGTGTCGAGTAGGTGAGGTGGTTCGGGGTCACGGACAACAGCAGTCTGACAGTCGTTCATGATGGTTTCAAGACAAAAGGAATGAAGCGATTTCCGTAAATTCTCGTAGAAACGATAGCGGAGCCTAAGAGAGCCGTTCTCTCTTATCTATTATCGACTCAGTCCTGATGATAACATTGCTTGCTAGAGATGAAATGCAAGTTAGGATACAAAATAGAGATTTGCTTGCGGAGGGCGATCGCCCATTAGACTCCATTGCTTTTCCTGGAAGCGGAGGTTTAGGAGTCGAACTTGCCGATATTTTTTGCTACAAGTGATACAAAAAAAGTAGAACTGAAAACATTTTAATTATTTCTTTATAATCTAATTTGGCTTTCTTAAGAAAACCTAAAGAACCTACCAGTGCCGCCATTCAGGCTTGCAGAGGATGAGGCGTACGTCGATAAATCCAGCTCCAATTGCTTAGTAATCTAGCATTTTCGCCTCATCAGAGGGCTAAAAACTTCAGATATTTCTGACCTGAGTATAACAGATTAATGCTAGACCCCCACCCCCCAAAACTTTTTTTAAATCCTCTAAACCCCCAGAAATCCGACTTTAGCGCGATGGGTCGATTGGGTAATGGCAAAGGCAGGGATCGAACAACGATGGCTTAGAGTAATCCCAAGGAATTTACGGGTCGTTTTCTCCGTATAAATACATACAAAGTGTCTGAGTTTTCTCAGTGAACGATTTGCCCAGGGATTGCCCAGGATTGCCCAGGATTGCCCAGGGATTGCCCAGGATTGCCCAGATATTGCTCAGGAGGACCAATGACTGTTACTCAATCCACATCCACCCATCCCCAAACCCTACCGGAACCGACAGCCCGCGTCGCCGTCGCCAGCCAAGGACGGGGCTTAGTCGATACCCACTTCGGCCATGCCGATCAGTTTCATATCTATGACGTGAGGCGATCGCACGCCGAGTTTATCGAAGTCCGTGACGTCGCCCCCTACTGTCACGGGCCAGAAGACAGCCCCGGCGATCTCAGTGCCATTCTCACAACCCTGCAAGACTGCCAAGCGATTATGATTTCCCGCATTGGCCTCGAACCCGAAGATCGTCTGCGCGAGGCCGGAATCGAACCGGTGCAAGTTTACGACACCATCGAAACGGCCCTGTTTCACTTCTACGATCGCTACCGTCAACCCCTGACGTAGCCTCAGCCCCCCTCGCCCCCCCACCTCGCCCCCACCATGTCAGTCATTTATCTTGATAACAACGCCACCACCTGCGTCGCCCCTGAAGTCTATGAGGCCATGTCGCCCTACTTCACGCAGTTTTACGGCAATCCCTCCAGTATGCACCGCTTCGGGGGACAGGTTGCCCGTGGCCTGCGTCAAAGTCGCGAGGCGATCGCGGCCCTGATTCACGCCGAACCCAATGAAATCATCTTCACCAGTTGCGGAACCGAGGGCGACAACGCCGCCATCCGCGCCGCCCTCGACAGTCAACCCGACAAACGCCATATCATCACCACCGCTGTTGAACATCCCGCCATCCTCAAACCCCTGCAACGGCTGGAAAAACAAGGCTATAGTGTGACCTATTTAGGGGTGGACGGTAAAGGACAACTGAAGTTAGAGGAGTTGCGGCGGGCCATCCGTGACGACACGGCCTTAATTTCAGTCATGGCCGCCAACAACGAAACGGGAACCATTTTCCCGATTGAACGCATTGGCCATCTGGCGAAGGAACGCGGGATCTTGTTCCACGTCGATGCGGTTCAAGCGGCGGGTAAGATTCCCCTCGATGTCAGCAGCGGTGTCATTGATTTTCTAGTTCTCTCCGGTCATAAGTTTCATGGTCCGAAAGGCATTGGCGTGTTGTATGTCCGCCGGGGTGTGCGCTTCCGTCCCTTGCTGGCGGGCGGCCATCAGGAACGGGGACGACGGGGGGGAACGGAGAATGTCCCTGGGATTATCGGTTTAGGGAAGGCGGCGCAGTTAACGCTGAACAGCTTTGGCGAGGATCATACTCGTATGAGTCAGTTGCGCGATCGCCTCGAACAAGGCATTCTCAGCACTATTTCGGATACGCAACGCAACGGCCATCCCGGCCTACGGTTACCGAATACGGCCAATATCGGATTTAAATATGTTGAAGGAGAGGCGATTTTACTGTCTCTCGATCGCGAAGGGATTTGTGCCTCGTCGGGTTCGGCTTGCACGTCGGGTTCGTTGCAACCGTCTCATGTCCTGCGGGCGATGGGGTTACCCTATACGCTGCTGCATGGTTCGATTCGCTTTAGTCTCTCGCGCTACACCACCGCCGCCGAGATTGAACAGGTTTTAGCGGTGATATCGCCGATGATTGAACGGTTACGAGATCTCTCTCCCTTTTCCCGAGACAACGAAGCCACTCATCCCTGGTTACAAGAACAAACTCAACGAGTCGGCATCGCCTAACCTCCCTCTTGCCTTTTGCCATCCCCTCTTGGGAGGGGTTAGGGGTGGGTTATGCCTTTTGCCTCTTGCCTTTTGCCTTTTGCCCTATTCTGGAAGGAGCCTCATCATGTGGGATTACACTGACAAAGTTATGACCCTGTTTCACGAACCCCATAATATGGGGGCGATCGCCCTAGAAGATTGTCGTGAGGAAGATGCGATCGCGGTCGGAGAAGTGGGAAGCATTGCCTGCGGGGATGCCCTGCGGCTGCATCTGCGGATTCAGAAAGCCAATGATTTGATTCTCGATGCCCGATTTCAGACCTTTGGTTGCGCCAGTGCGATCGCCTCGTCGTCGGCGTTAACGGATCTCATTAAGGGCAAAACCCTCGACGAAGCCTTACGCATCGACAACCGCACCATTGCTGAATTTCTTGGGGGATTGCCTCAAGAGAAGATGCACTGTTCGGTTATGGGACAAGAAGCCTTGGAAGCGGCCATTGCCAATTATCACGGGGTCTCACCGGCGATCGATGAGGACGATGACGAGTCTCCTCTAATCTGTCAATGCTTTGGCGTGACCGAACATCGCATCAAACGAGTCATTCGCGATAATCATCTCACCAGCGCCGAAGCGGTGACGAACTACATTAAAGCAGGTGGTGGTTGCGGATCTTGTTTAGCTGAACTCGATGATCTCGTGGCAGAAGTCTATGAAACTCCCACGACAACCCAGAC